>NZ_CP138992.1:3405000-3748397 GCF_044595335.1 Polaribacter sp. R77954 | reverse complement strand
GAATCGCCAGCTACTGGATTACTGCAGATGGCATATTATAATTCAGAAAAACTAATTTTAGAATCTACAAACGTAATTCCAACAGATATTCGAGACATTAATCAGTATTCATTTACATTAAACACAGTCGATTCTGCAATAAATCCTATTAAAATAGAGGTTTTTGTAACGCATTTAAAAGCAGCTACAGGAAGTGATAATCGCTTAAAACGATACAATGCTGTACTTAAATTTTTAGATGCTTTAGATAAAATTCCACAAGATAGTTTTGTGCTTTTTGCAGGTGATTTTAATTTTTACACCAGTAATGAAGATGGTTATAGAGTTTTATCTGATGCTAGAAATACCATTAAAATTATAGACCCAATTGATAGACCTGCAGACGTATTTCCTAACAATACAACTATTGGAGATCCTTTTGAGTTTTACAGCTCTAGCTCTAGTTACTTTTGGAGAAATAGTTCTTTTTCGGACATTCACTCTCAATCTACAAGATCTGCTTCATTAAATGGAGATGGTGCTGGAGGTGGAATGGATGATCGATTCGATTTTATTTTAATGTCTGAAAACCTTAAAACAAATACCAATTTATTTTATATAGAAGATAGCTACAAAACCATTGGCAATAATGGAAACTGTTACAATTCTTACATAAGCAATACTTCTTGTACTGGAACTTACTCTCAAGAATTACGAAATGCCTTATATCAATTTAGTGATCATTTACCTATTGTTATGAGTTTAGAAACTCCTGTAAATACCTTATCATTAGAAAAAAACAACCCAATTTCATTTTCTAATGCTAATATTGTTAAAAATTCAATAACTTTAGCATTGAAAGAAAAAGCAAAATCAATCATTATCTACAATCAACTTGGTCAAGTTGTTTATCAACAAAAAAACAGTAATACAGTAGCATTAAAAATTGATACTAGTACTTTTTCTAAAGGTGTTTACTTTTTAAAAGCGGATGCACATAAACCCCTAAAATTTGTAAAAAATTAAATTGAAAAACGTATTTCTAACACTTTTCATCTGTATGTTTTGCTGTGCTTTATTAGCACAAGAAAATTCCATTTCTATAAAAGCAAATTTAAATGCAGACAAAGATGAAATGATCGTAAAGCAAGAAATTGTGTTTTTTAACACTACAGATTCTATTTTAAAAAATATCTACTTACACAATTGGCCCAATAGTTTTAGAGACAGAAAAACACCATTATCACAACGTTTTATAAAAGATTACAGAAAAGATTTATATTTTTCTAAACAAAGTAAACTAGGCAAAACTACCATTAAAAACTTAACCGTAGATTTTGAAAACGTTAACTTTACAGAACTAGAAAATAATGCAGATATCTTAAACATTACCCTAGTCAAACCTTTGCCTCAAAAAGAAAAAACCAAAATTATAATTACATATACTGTAAAAATACCAAGCGCCTCATTTACAGGATATGGAAAAACAAAAAAAGGTTACCATTTGCGTTTTTGGTACATTACACCTGCAGTTTACGATAAAGGTTGGGCATTAATGAGTAACCTTAATATTGATGATTTATACGAAAACCCAACCGACTTTAAAATAGATATTAATATTCCGAAATCATATATTTTAGAAAGCAACCTTTACCAATACAACACGAAAAAAGAAGACGTTAACAATTACTATTTGGTAGGTAAAAAAAAATCGGATGTAATTTTAAGCATCAATAAAACCAAACAATTAAAATCTTACAAAACCAAAAAATTTAATGTTTATACCAATGTTTTTGGTGATGAATATGAGCTAGACCATAAATCTAAAATTATTATTTTAAACAGAAATATTCAGTTTTTAGAAAAATATTTAGGCCAATATCCTCATAAAGAATTATTTATTGATAAAATAACTCAACGAAAAGACCCTGTAATTGGACTAACTCAACTACCTGATTTTATACGTCCATTTTCTGAAACTTTTAAAGCAGACCTCACCATATTTAAGGCACTAAGCAGAAAATATATAGAAAGTACTTTGTTTTTAAATAAAAGAAAAGACTATTGGCTGTTAGATGGTTTACAGAACTATTTTATGATTGAATACATTGAAGAGTTTTATCCTAACACCAAAATTTTAGGTAAATTTTCAGACACCTTTTTCTTAAGGACTTTTAATATTTCTAAAGCAGAATTTAATGACAAATACCCGTTAATTTACCAATTTGTTTCTCGTAAATTTTTAGATCAATCATTGTCAACCTCTGCTGATTCCCTTTCTAATTTTAATAGAAAAATTGCCAATAAATATAAAGCTGGCATGGCTTTTAGATATTTAAAAGGCTATTTAGGAGATAGTATTTTAAATAATACCATCAAAAGTTTTTATCAAAATAACCAAACTAAAATTGTTACAAGCACCGATTTTAAAGAACTGCTAGCCTCTAAAACACAGAAAGAAATAGACTGGTTTTTTGATGATTTTATTAAAACCAACAAAAAAATAGACCACACCATTGACAATTTAACTATTAATGGAGATAGTGTTGCTGTTACCATTAGAAATAAGAGGAATATGACCACACCTGTTTTGCTATATGGTTTACAAAACAAGGAAATAAAATATAAAAAATGGATTACTGGAATTAAAGATACAGCTACAATTACCATCCCTAAAAAAGGAATTAATAAAGTAAGTTTAAATTATGAAAATTTTTATCCAGAACTAAACACTTTAGACAATTGGAAAAGATTAAAAAATAAAATCTTTAATAAACCTTTAAAATTCAGCTTAATAAAAGACATTCAAGACCCATATTACAATCAACTATTTTATCAACCCAATTTTAGCTATAATTTTTACAACGGATTAACTTTAGGGCTTAGTTTACATAATAAACCTTTAATTAAAAGAAACTTAGAAGCCTCTATTGCACCTGCATATGCTACAAAAAGTGGTTCTGTTATCGGTAATTTTTCAGTAATGTATCATCAATACTTCGAAAAAACCAATATTTATAAAATCATTTATGGTATGGCTGGTGGAACATCAGATTATGCGCCAAATTTATCATACCAATCTCTTTTACCTTTTGTAAGTTTAATTTTTAAAAGAAAAGATTTAAGAGACGCTACCCAAGAGTTTATAACTGCACGAATGCTGCATATCAATAAAGAAATTCCTTTTGGTCAGCCAGAAAGCGCTGAAGACAATTACAATATCTTTAGCTTACAATATAATTACATGAATCCTGATATTATTCAGGAATTTAGATATAATTTTAGTTTAGAAATTGCAGAAAATTTTTCTAAAGTAGCTGCAGATATTCGCTATAGATCGCTATCTACATCAGACACACAATTAGATTTTAGATTGTATGCAGGTTCTTTTTTAAGCAACTCATCTACTGGAAATTATTTTAGTTTTGGTTTAGATAGAGCCAATGATTACTTGTTTCAACTCAATTATTTTGGTAGATCTGAAGAATCTGGTATTTTCAGTCAGCAATATATTATTGCAGAAGGTGGTTTTAAGTCTGTTTTACCAACAAGATTCGCTGATCAATATATGGTATCTCTAAATTCTAGCTTTGGTTTATGGAGGTGGGTAGAATTTTATAATGATGTTGCCTTTTTAAAAAACAAAAATATACCAGTCTATTTTGCTTACAACAATGGTATCCGATTCAATTTTGTACATAATATTTTTGAAATATACTTTCCTTTATATTCTAATAACGGTTGGGAAGTAGGACAAGAAGCTTACGCAGAAAAAATTCGATTTACTTTTACAGGAAATCTTCGCTCAATTTTTAATTTCTTTAGAAGAGGATTCCTATAAATTCAAACAAATTTACTTTTATTGTATAATTATCAACAAAACAGAATTAAAATCGTTTATTATTAACATATTCTTAATAACTGAGGCTATTTTTAAATATCAATTAAAAAAACTATCTTTGCATCATTAAATTTTCTCAAACTATGTTGCAAAAAACAATTGCTTTAAACACTCAAGAAATTTCTTTTAACGAATTTAAAAAAGAAGTGTTAAAAGACTACAGAGTTGCACGAATAAGCAGAGAATGTAGCTTACTTGGTAGACGAGAAGTACTTACTGGTAAAGCTAAGTTTGGTATTTTTGGTGATGGAAAAGAAGTGCCACAATTGGCAATGGCAAAAGCGTTTAAGCATGGCGATTTTAGATCTGGTTATTACAGAGACCAGACATTTATGATGGCTTTAGGCGAACTTACAGCCCAACAATTTTTTGCAGGTTTATATGCACATACAGATATAAAAGCAGATCCTATGTCTGCTGGAAGGCAAATGGGTGGGCATTTTGCAACCCATAGTTTAAATGAAAATGGCTCTTGGAAAAATTTAACCCAGCAATACAATTCTAGTTCAGATATTTCACCTACTGCTGGGCAAATGCCTCGTTTATTAGGCTTAGCACAAGCATCAAAAATATATAGAAACGAAAAAAGCGTACAAAACAACACCAATTTTTCTAATAAAGGAAACGAAGTGGCTTGGGGTACCATTGGAAATGCAAGTACAAGCGAAGGTTTGTTTTTTGAAACTATTAATGCAGCCGGAGTTTTACAAGTACCTATGATAATGAGTGTTTGGGATGATGAATATGGAATATCTGTACACGCAAAACACCAAACTACTAAAGAAAGTATTTCTGAAATTTTAAAAGGATTTCAAAGAGACGAAAAAAATAAAGGGTACGAAATATTTGTAATTAATGGTTGGGATTATGTGCAATTGGTAGACATATATCATAAAGCAGCTAAAATTGCAAGAGAAGAACACGTACCTGTTTTAATACATGTTAAAGAATTAACACAACCTCAAGGACATTCTACTTCTGGTTCTCACGAAAGATATAAAGACAAAGATCGTTTGGCTTGGGAAAAAAATCATGATTGTATTACTAAAATGCGTGAATGGATTTTAGATTTTGAACTAGAAACTGAAACTGGAGATGTATTGCGTTTTGTGGATGGTGAAGAAGATTTAATCATCTTAGAAAAAGAAGCAAAAAAAGAGGTTACAAACGCAAAACGAAACGCTTGGAGTGCCTATTTAAATGAAATAAAATCAGAACGTTTAATAGTTTCTGAAATATTAGAAGGTGTTGCTAATAAAAGTGAAAACGGTACATTTATCAATAAATATAAAAACGATTTATTAGCCATTGCAGAACCAACTAGAAAAGATGTATTAGCTACAGCTAGAAAATGTTTGTGGTATTTAAGAGATGAATACTTTAGCGAAAAAATAGAACTACAAAACTTTATAAAATCTGCATTAAAAGATGCACATTATAAATATTCTACGCATTTAACAAGTGAAACTGATTTAAACAGTTTAGCCATTTTAGAGAAAAAACCAACTTATACGCAAGACAAAAATTTAGTAGATGCTAGAATTATAATGCGTGATAATTTTGATGCCATTTTAGAAAAACACAAAGATGTGGTTATTTTTGGTGAAGATGCTGGTTATATTGGCGATGTAAACCAAGGTTTAGAAGGCTTACAAGATAAGTTTGGAGACATTAGAATTTCTGATACTGGAATTCGTGAAGCAACCATTATTGGGCAAGGAATTGGTTTAGCAATGCGTGGTTTAAGACCCATTGCAGAAATACAATATTTAGATTACTTATTGTATGCACTACAAATTATGAGTGATGATTTAGCCACTTTGCGTTACAGAACTTTTGGCAAACAAAAAGCGCCTTTAATTATTAGAACTCGTGGACATCGTTTAGAAGGTATTTGGCACGCAGGTTCGCCTATGGGTGGAATCATTAACAACCTTAGAGGTATTCATGTTTTAGTGCCAAGAAATATGACTAAAGCTGCAGGATTTTACAACACACTTTTAGCTGGTGACGATCCTGCTTTGGTAATTGAATGTTTAAATGGTTACAGATTAAAAGAGGAATTACCTACTAATTTAGGCGATTTTAAAACACCAATAGGCGTTGTAGAAACCGTTAAAGAAGGGAAAGATATCACCATTGTTTCTTATGGTTCTACTTTACGTTTGGTACAAGATGCAGCAAAAGATTTGGCACAAGTAGGTATCGATATCGAAATTATAGATGCCCAGTCTTTATTGCCTTTTGATTTAGCTCACGACTGTGTAAAAAGTGTTGCCAAAACCAATAAATTATTGGTAGTTGATGAAGATGTTCCTGGTGGAGCTTCTGCCTACATTTTACAAGAGATTTTAGAAAATCAAAACGGATACCAATATCTAGATAGCAAACCAGCTACATTAACATCAAAAGCACACAGACCTGCTTATGGTACAGATGGCGATTATTTTTCTAAACCGTCTGCTGAAGATATTTTTGAGAAAGTGTATGAGATTATGCATGAATTCAATCCACAGAAATTTAAGAGTTTGTATTAGAAATTTCTTAAAAAAGATAAAGCCCAATTAATTTTGATTGGGCTTTCTATTATAATTTAATATTTTTCTCTTTTAAAATCTTTTGTAAACCAATGGATATCTCAAATAAAGAAATATATTTTTAATACTTTTTATAACTTTTAACTATTGTTGTTAAGTTTTTAATATAATCTTCATACTTTAAATCTTCATTAACTGAAATAATAAAAAAATCATTGTTTTTCATAGCATTATAAATTTGTTCCCAAGTTGGCGCGAGCATCTTGCTCGTGCTTTAATCTAATTTAAATCTATTTCTAAAATAGTAGCATCAGCATTTCCATAATTTCTGGCACTACTATATTTCCAATCTATTGGATCTGTTACAAAACCTGCTTTAACAGGGTTTTGATGTATATAATTCAATTTTTGTTCAAAAACTTTTAATGACCATATTTCTATTGGATGGTTATTCTGTTGCCAAAACTGTTTATTGGTTACATTGCTATTTTTTTTACCTGCTCTTTCAAACATCCATAGCATCCAATCTCGTCTACTTTCTTGCGCATTTTCTTCTATCATTTTTAAAAGTTTCCTAGAGGTAAAACCTTTAAAATCTCTTATCAAACCTGAGGGGTCATTTAAAGAGGAACGAAATATTAAGTGAATATGGTTTGTCATAATACAATATCCATAAATTTCCATTCCTTTGTTTTTCCTGCAGAAATCTAAAGACTCTGTAATACAACTATAATATAAATCTCTTGTAAATACATCTATCCAATTTACAATTGCAAAACTTATAAAATAAGCACCAGACTTTTCTCTAAATTTATATTTTCTGCTCATATAGCTAAAATAATCAATTTTCTTTTGTTATTTAAAGCTGCGATTGTAAGCCGTTAGTTTATTCTAAAAAGTATTAAAACCAGAACTATTTAAAGAATTATTTCCTTTTTTTTTTAAATTAGAACATTTTGTTATTTTGAAAAATATAGAAGTTGTTTACGTTCACGAGCAGGATGCTCGCGCCAACTAGGGAATGTCATTTGTCATATTACCTACAACTATATATTAAAGTTATTTAACCTGAATTTGCTATACATTAATAGTTGTACTTTTTTAAATCACTTTAAACTGAGTAACAAAATCATCATTGAAATCTTTATAACTATTCGTGCAATAAATATGATGTATAGCTTCCTTTAATTCATCAAAACCATAGTTAAATTGAGCGTGAGTTACATACAAAAAAACACGCTTTGCTCCCATTAATTGTAGTTCATCTGCTAACAGCTTAAACGTTCTTCCTCCATCAGCTAAATCATCTACAATTAAACAATCTTTTTGATTTACATCTCCTTGAATTTTAATCTTTGGAATTCCATTTATTCTTACTTTGTTTGAAGGAACAATATCTGCATTTAATTTTTCTGCAAATTGATGTGTTGTTTTATACGCTCCTGCATCTGGACTTACTAAAACAGGGTTTCCAATTGAATTAAATGCCTTTTTTACATAGTCAAAACAACTGATTTCTGATGAGTTATCAATTAAAGCCAGAGCAACAGAGCTGTGAGGATGTAAAATTTGAACCTCATCAAAACCACAACTATTTATAAATTTTGAAATTATTTTTAAATCAAATGATTCATTTTTATTAAATCTTCGATCTGATCTTTGACCAATAAGACAATATATTGCAAGCGTTGCAGATTTATTTTTGTTACTTTTATTAGCATCCCAAGCTTCTTTTATAGCTGCAATGGAAAATAAATCTTCGTAAGAATTCCCTCTAATTTTTATATGTAAATCACCTTTCTCTAAAATTTTGGCAGAAACTTGATGGTCTTTAAATTTTTTAATTTCGTAATTCATCTTCTATATTTTTGTTGATGTTTTCTCTAATTTCTGCTAAACTAGTTGGATTAAAAAATTCACCATTTTTGTATATCAATTTTAATTCTCCTTCATTTTCTTCTGTTTCAGAAACTTCATCAATCAGAATATACTCATCATTTTTTAAGGCTACTTTTAGCAAACCTTTTGCCGATTTTTTAATGCCATCATCTGTAATTGGATCTTTAAATATATCTCTTCGTTGTCCGTTTACAACTACAGAGGTTGCTTTCATCGCAAATCCAAAGGTATCTCTGGTATTAAATTGATACGTAAAAGAACCAATTCCTAAAACTACATTTGTGGATGCAAAACCTTTATCATACAAACGTTTGCAAATCTCTTCGGCTCTTTCTGTTGTGATGCTATCTCCATAAATTGCGCCAATTTTTGGATTTAAAACTTTAAATCCTTGTTCGTTAATCGTTCCTCCAAAAACATCCCATAACAATTCTACTACTCCTTTTTGTTTTGCAGTATTGCCACCTAAAGTATTACTTTCTCCGCAAATAATAGCAACAGGATTTCCACTATCTGGACGAATGACCAATTTACCATCTCTAGATAAAATTTCATTTTTTAACTTTGGCAAATAAGCTGTTAATACCTTCCACAAATCCCAAGTATCACTTACTACCGATAAAATACCTGTTGGATAGGTTTTCATTAAACTTCTAAAAGTGTCTATTTCATCTTCTTTTGTACCTGCACACATTACAGAATGTTCTGTTGCATTTACAGAACCTACTACAAAGTTTTTTGCATTATAATACTTTCTTAAACTACTGATAACAGGCAAAGAATCTGACCCCGAAAAAACAGTTGAATGCCCCATACCTGATAAAATTGCGCTTTGCAAACCTCCCATACCTCGCATCGAAAAATCATGACCCTGAAAATCTATAAATGCTACATTATTTTCATCTGTTTTTTGAGCCCACTTTTTAAATATTCTTTTGTAAAGCGTTGCTATTGTTGCAGATGTCATAGGTTGCCATAACATTGCAGACAAAATGGTTTCTAAAAAATTCGTAATCCAATAAAAATCTTTGTGCGTATTAACTACCGAAAGCATTGGCACTCTCATAGGTACCTCTACTCCTTCTTTAATAGCTTTTACTTTTATGGGTAAATATTGTAAATCGTGTAATTCTTCAAAATGAGACACATCGTAATCTGTATTTAAATATAAAGAAAGTTCTTCTTTCATTTCATTACAAACTTCTGACTTACTTTTAGAAAAGAAATTTTCTTCAAAATAATTATCTAACCATTTTATAACATATTGTTGCCCAAAAGAAACCACTTTATTGCAACCTTTAGGCGCATATGTATTGCTTCTTGGTGTCCAATTAGAATAAACTTCTTCTGTGCCTTTTGGATATTGTTGATGATGACCTGTTTTGTATCCGTCTGTTAAAAATAATGCATTCATAATAGTTTAATTTGCGTAATTATAACACAAATATATATTAGAAATACTTATCTCACAAACTATATTTGCGTTTATTTTACACAAATATAGTTACATACTGAATATCAATATTTTAAATTTCAAATATAATTCCTTCTCGTTTTAATTGAAAGTATCTTTTTGGGTTGAATTGAAATAAATTGGCTGGTCTGCCTGAACCTTTAGAGATTTTTTCATCCAATTCATCTAGTACTTTTAAACCCATCATTTTTTTTCTGAAGTTACGTCTATCAATTGGTCGCCCTAAAAGAGTGGTGTATAATTTCTCTAAATCTGAAAACGGAAATTTCTTATCCAATAACTCGAAACCAATAGGTTCGTAGGTTATTTTGGCTTGCAATCGTTGAATTGCCATTTCCAAAATTTCTTTGTGATCAAAAGATAACTCTGGCAATTCATCAATAGTAAACCATTGTGCATCTTCTGCATCTGTAGAAGCAAATAATTTAAACGCATCTGGTCTTACCAAGCCAAAATAAGCAATAGATACTATTCTTCCTCTTGGATCTCTATCTGGTTTTCCAAATGTATAAAGCTGTTCTAAATAATTAATTTTAACACCAGTCTCTTCAAACAATTCTCTTTCTACTGCAGTTTCTAAAGATTCATCGTTTAAAATAAAACCTCCAGGAATTGCCCATTTGTTTTTAAAAGGTTCGTATTTTCTTTTGATGAGTAAAACTGTAATTTTACCTTCTTCATAACCAAAGACAACTGCGTCTACTGTAAGTTTTATCAACGAACTCATAACTATGTGTTTATTTTACACAAAAATAACAAATCCTTTTCATTTTTGTTAACATTCTAAATTCTTAGGTTCTTTTGTAATTATCGTAATTTTGTAATATTCTAAATCTTTAAAAATGAAACGAATGACAGCTACCTATTTTCCAATTCTTTTTAGCATTCTTTTTCTGTTTTGTACAAATACTAAGCAGACAAAAAAAGGTACTACAACAGAGAGCCTAGCAAAAAAAATTGGTAAACACGAAAAATTTAATTCTTACTGGTACCAAGGAAAAGCTGAAATAACGTCATATGAACTTTCTCAAAACAGATATGGAGAAATTAGAACAGGAAGAGCTGTTAACATTTTTGTAACAGAAGATTTTTTACCTGAAAAACAAGTAAAAGCAGATTATAAAAATGACAAAAACATTTCTATTTTAAAATTAAATACCACAAGAAAATTTATCACTGGTATTTACCCTTATTCTATAATGACAAGTACTTTTACACCTATACCTATGAATCAGAATAGTATAAAAATTTCTTATTCTAGTCAAGAATGGTGTGGTAATACCTTTGTGCAACTAAACAATAGAGAAAATTTTGAGGTTAACTTCCATTCTTATTTTGAATCTAATGCTGATAAAAGTTTTACAATCCAAAAAAACATTTTAGAAAACGAGCTATGGAATCAACTTAGAATAAACCCTAAAGATTTACCTGTTGGTACATTAAATATTATCCCTTCATTTGAATACCTTAATTTACATCATAAAGAAATTAAAGCCTACACTGCCAAAGTTACTTTGCAAGAAAAAGAGAATTATTTGGTATATACCCTAAACTACCCAGAACTAAATAGAGTTTTAACCATAAAAGCCGAGAACAACTTTCCGTTTATTATAGATAGTTGGGACGAAATTTTTAGTAAAAATGGACGACAATATAAAAATTCAGCAAAAAAAATAAAAACCATATTATCTGCTTATTGGAGTGAAAAGGGTGACAAGGGTATTGCTCTTAGAAAAGAACTTGGTTTAAAGTAAATATGATGCTCGGAATCCATTTAATATCAATACTTTTGCAGGCATTTTCAAAACAGCAGATATGAAACGTATAAAACAATATAAAAAGCTTTTTAATGTAGAAGGGGCTATTGACTTAAAGGAATTGAAAAAAACCTATAGAGGTTTGGTAAAAGAATGGCATCCAGATAAATTTCAGGATGAAGTAAAAAAAGCTGAAGCTGAAGAAATAAGTACAGAAATTATTGATGGCTATCATTTTTTAGTTAGCATTGCACCAGAAACAAAAGCTGCCAATTTAGACGCTTACAAAACTACCATTACGCAATTTCAAGTTGCAGATTGGCATCATAAAAGTATGTTGTTAGAAGTTACTTTTACGGATGGAAATACCTACGAGTATTTTGGTGTAAATAAAATTTTATTTGGAAAATTTGTGAATGCAAAATCGATGAACAATTTTGGTAAACGAAATATTTTTAATAAGTTTTTATACAGAAAATCTATGAAAGCTTCTGCAATGGCGTAAGTACATCACTATTTACTCCTTTAAAAAAAAGAGGTTATTTAAAAATAATAAATCAGAAAAACAATTGCCTGATTATTGCTTTTAGATAACCTCTTTTATATAAATGCTATTGATTATTAGTGCATAGGCACATCAATAACCAATAATTTACTGTTTTTTGTAGCTTGAATAGTTACTGCTACTGTTTCAGAAATTCCTATTGCATCTCTATGCTCTAAAATTTCGTCTGCTACTTTTACTTCGCCATCAATTAAGAAAAAATAGGCACCATTTTTTAGTTGGTATTCTTTTTCAGAACCTGCTTCTAGATCAATCATAGCAATATAGGCTTGTTGGTTGATTGGCAAAGAGCCTTCCACTTGTTTATCTCTTGGAGAAACTAAAGTTTGAAATTTGTTTTTTCTATCAGCCTTATTAAATAATTTTTGATCGTAATAAGGGGTAACTTCTTGTTTTTCTGGGATAATCCAAAGTTGTAAAAAGTTACTTTCTGCAGTTTTACTATCGTTAAATTCAGAATGTGTTACTCCTGTTCCTGCACTCATTACTTGCACCTCTCCTACTTCTATAGCACGTTTGTTGTTCATACTATCTTTATGAGATAATGCTCCTGTAATTGGTATAGAAATGATTTCCATATTTTTATGAGGATGTGTACCAAAACCCATTTTTGGCTGCACTACATCATCATTTAAAACACGTAACATCCCAAAATTCATTCTTTCTGGATTTTGATAAGATGCAAAACTGAATGTATGATACGATTTTAACCAACCATGGTTTGCGAATCCTCTTGTGTTTGCTTTGTGAATTATTTTTTTCATTATAAACTTGTTTATAACCTTAAAATTGATTCAAGGTCTTGTTATTTTCTAGATTCTTGACTACTCAAGAATAACATTTTTTATTTTTTATAAATACCTACAAGGTTTTTAAAACCTTGCAGGAGGTTTATATTAATACAAATAGCCCATTTTGCCTTGTTGATAATCGCGCATTGCTTCTAAAATTTCAGTTTGCGTATTCATAACATAAGGGCCATATTGCGTTACTTTTTCTTGAATTGGTTCTCCTGATAAAATCAAAAGAGCACTCGCTTTTTTGACTTCAAATTTTATGGTATTTCCATCTTGATTGAAAACGATCATTTGATTTTCGCCTTTTTTTAAAATTTGAGTCTCATTTACCAAAATCTCACCATCTAATAAATAAATTAAAGATTGATGACTTTCAGGAATTTCAATTTCTAACTCTCCATTTTCATCTGCATTTGCTGTAAAAACATTTACCGAAGTTTGTGTTTTAATATTGCCTGTTACATTCTTCTGATTACCTGCAACAATATTTAATTGTACTTTTTTATCCTCAGAAAATACTTTCGGAATCTGCTCATCCTCTAAATGTTGATAATTGGGTGGCATCATTTTATCTTTTGCAGGTAGGTTTAACCATAATTGAATCCCCTCTAAATCGCCTCCTTTTTTAACAAATTCTTTGGTGGGTGCTTCTGCATGAATAATGCCACGTCCTGCAGTTGTCCATTGTACACCTCCACCTTTTACAATCATTTCATTACCTAAAGAATCTCTATGCAATTGCTCTCCTTTAAATAATAGAGTGATGGGCTCAAAACCTCTGTGAGGATGAGGACCTAAATCGAAAGGATTGTTGAATTCTGATATGGCATAAGGACCATAATGATGCAACAATAAAAATGGATCTACATTTTCGATGCCTTGTGTTGGTAATGGTTGACGCAGACGAATTGGCCCCATATTTACCAACGGACTTGTTACTGTATTATTTATTGTTTTATATGTTTTCATGCTGCTTTTTGTATTCTTTTCTAAGTTTTAAAAACCTTATCATTTCTTGTTTCTAATTTAAATTATTTCCCAAGGAAAGTATTTATATAAATTTTTTTAGCGTATTTTATCTAACAAATCACTTAAAATAGTGGCTTCTTCATCTGTTAATTTATCTAAAAAAGATAGATTTTTATTATCATCAATGGTATTTAGCAACTCTAAGCCTTGGTTTTTTATTTTTACATAAACCACTCTTCGATCATGCTCACAACGCTCTCTTTCAATTAAAGATTTATCACATAATTTATCCATTAAACGTGTTGCATTTGGTGCTCTTTCTATCATTCTATCTTTTACAATTTGCACCTTAATTCTATCTTTTGCACCTCTTAAAATTCTTAAAATATTATATTGTTGTGGAGAAATTCCATAGGGTTTAAAAAACTCATTTTCTTTACTACTTAACCAATTAGACGTGTATTTTATATTGATTAACGCCTTTATTTTTTCAGTTTTAAACGTAGAATTTATGTCTTTAGCAATATCGCCCATATTCAGTATTCAGTATTCAGTATTCAGTATTCAGTATTCAGTATTCAGTATTCAGTATTCAGTATTCAGTATTCAGTATTCAGTATTCAGTATTCAAAAATAAAAAAGTGAATTGGTAATTAATTATAATAAAAACTTATCCTATTTATCATTAATATACTCTTGTCTATCTTCTAAATTCTCTCTTCTATATTCTCTCTTCTCTCTTCTATATTCTATATTCTGACTCCTATAAAAGTCTTTTGTCTAAAAACTAGGCCCTCAACTTTAAATCTTGCATTATTTTATTAAACTCTTCTGTAGTGGGTGTTAAGTACACTTTATCATCTACAAATAACGTTGGAAACTTTGCAATCCCACCATACAATTGTTTACTGTGTTCTCTGGCTTCAACATCTTTAGAGATGTCTTTATATACATAAGGTTCATCTGTAGAATTTAAAAAATTTTTAAAAGCCACTGTGTATGCGTGTCCTTGTTTACCGTATAAAACTATTTTCATATTATGAGTTTATATAATTTTCAAATTCGTTAACTTTTTCTAATAAAACAGTTAATAGTTCTTCATTTACCACTTTACCTTCTTTAAAATTAGCATAAAAATTAGGGAAAGAAAAACTCACCAATTCTTTAGCACCCATTCTAGAAAAACGAGCTATACCAGCTGCTAACACAAATTGGCCTCCTAAACCTCCTGGTGATGCTGCCATTAATAACAATGGTTTGTCTCGAAATACATTTCCTTCTACTCGAGATGACCAATCGTAAATATTTTTAAAAGCAGCAGTATAAGAACTGTTATGTTCTGCCAATGATAAAATAAAACCATCATAGGAATCAAATAAAGCTGAAAATCGTTTAGCGTCTTCTGGTAAACCATTTTCTTTTTCCTCATCTTCACTATATATTGGCATTTTAAAATCTCTTAAATCAATTACCTCAAAAGCTGTATTTTGTAAATTTTCTGCTGCAAAGGTTGCCAATTGTTTGTTAATTGAAGTAGAGCTTGTGCTACCTGCAAATGCTAATATTTTTTTCATAATTTCTTTATGTTTAGTTGTGTATTCGTTTATTCTCGATATAATTTTTCAAAGAAGAAAAATCACTCGAACTGACAGACTGGAAGCTAAAAAGAGTTTTCACTAAAAATTGCTTCTGCAAACTTTTCTTTCAACTTCAAACTCCCAGCTTCAATCCATTTTTTACTGAATACTGCTCACTATTTCTGTTTCTCCTTTTACCATTTTAACTACAGGACATTTACCTGCTATTACTAAAAGCTTTGTTCTTTGCTCATCAGAAATTTCCTTCTCAAAAGAAATCTCTTCAATCAAAGACTTTTTAATTCCTGTTGGTGTCAATTGTTCTTTTTGAGAAACGATTACTTTAATTTTACCAACATCCCACCCTTTTCTTTCTGCATACATTCTTAATGTCATCGAAACACAACCACCAATTGCTGTTAATAAATATTCTACTGGAGTTGGCCCTGTATCTCCTCCACCAGAAGAAATGGGTTCATCAATAACCACAAAATGATTCCTAATTTTTGCCTCAGCTAAATATTTTTTTTCTGATAATAGAACTTCTGAGGTTTGTTTCATTAGGCTTGTATCTTTTTCTCTGTAAAATAAGAGGTTAGTAATAATATTGTTGCTACAACAGCTCCCATTTGTTCTCCATCACCTATCATATAATGTGCAAAAAAAGCCAATACAAAAGCAAAGAAAAACCTGCATATGCCCATTCTTTAATCGATTTATTGACTACAAACCAAAGAGTTGCAACCCCTAACAATTTAATAATTCCATAAGGATATATGATATAGGTTGGATACCCAAAACTATCAAATGCTTTTGCAATTTCTGCATAATTAAAAAAATATTGACTTACCGAAAAAAGCATTAAAAGGGTTAATAAGCCTGTAGAAATGTAATACGTTATTTTAGTTATCTTCATTATCAGAGTGTATAATCGTATGACAAAGTTACAATATATAATTTTATTTACCAAGGAAAATATATCCAAGGAAATATTTAAAGAAAAAGTCATTAACCTAAGTTATAAAGCTGAGTATAATCAATATTAAAAGTTTTAACTTCTAAATATTATTTTTAAAACTGATGGTATTGACTGCTGAAAATTAAATATTCAACACTTAACTTTTCATTAAATAACCGAAAAGTTACCCTAAAAACGAAATAACATTTTATTGGTGTCAGCTATTTTATAAGAACACAATAGACAAAAAAAGTCCAAATTTTAGTTGTTTTCTAAAACTTGGATTTTCATTGAGATACGTTTAAATACCCTTAATCTAATTCACTTTAAAAGTGATTATTTTAAAGCTTTGTCTCTATTCATTTCTACAATATCAACAAAATTAGCTTCTTTACCTAGCAAATGTTTGCTAAAGTAATCGGCTTTTCTCCAAAACCAATATTCTCTATTTTTAAAACCATGTCTGCTTCCAGGAAACAACATAAAATCAAAACGCTTGTTGGCGTTCATAAAAGCATTTACCATTCTAATGGTCCCAGATGGATGCACATTGTTATCAACATCGCCAGTGGCCAGTAAAATGCTACCTTTTAAATTGTTTGCTAAAGATTGATTTTTATCAATCATATATTTATACTTTATTTTTCCATCTGCCTGAATTTCTTCTTTAATTCCATGATGCGTTTCACTCCACCAAGAATTATACACTGTATTATCGTGATTTCCTGCAGATGATACAGCCACTTTAAAGAAATCTGGATACACTAACATTGCAGCAGTAGACATAAATCCACCACCTGAATGACCAAAAATTCCTACTTTTTCAATATCAATAAAATCGTATTTATCTGCCAATTGTTCTGCTACGTATTTTTTATCAGCCAAACCATAATCACGCAAATTTCCATACCCATAAGTGTGATACCATTTAGAACGTGCAGGATGACCACCTCTGTTTCCTAAAGTTATTACCACAAAACCTACTTGTGCCAAACGATCGGTTCTGTCCATATACTGAGAAAAAGATTTGTTTACAGCCTCTGTTTGTGGCCCAGGATATACATATTCTATTAATGGATATTTTTTGATAGAATCAAAATTGTAAGGTTTATACATTACACCATAAATATCTGTAATTCCGTCTGCAGCTTTTGCTTTAAAAGGTTCTGGAAACTTATAGCCAGCTGCAAATAATTGCGATAAATCTGCTGCTTCCAATTGCATTACTAGCTTACCATTGGCATCTCTTAATTCAGATTTTGGCACCGTATTTACTCTAGAATAATTACTAACAAAATATTGATTGCTATCTGAAACACTTACTGACGAATTATAATCACCAGGATTTAAAGACTTTAAACCTGTACCATTTAAATTGATTTTATATAGATGTGCATAATATGGATCTTGATTTTTAGCAATTCCGTTTGCCGTAAAAAATAACTCTCTTGTTTTTTCGTTAATTCCTTCGAAGCTATCTACATGATATGGTCCACTAGTTACTTGTTTTTTTAAATTGCCATCAGTATCATACAAATAATAATGTCCCCAGCCATCTCTCTCAGACCAAAACAATATTTCTTGCTCATTATTAAATAATCGTATAGATTTTCCTCTATTTTCAATATATACATTAGAATGTTCTTCAATTAAGGTTTTTACCTCACCAGAAGCAATATCAGCAACATGAATATCTAATCTTTTACGATCTCTACTTACTGTACTAAAATAAATCTTGCCTTTTTTTGATAACAGTTTTGTAGGGTTATGCTCATCTCTTCTATCTGATTTTTTTCTTGGATAACTATAAATACTTAGGGATTTTTGTACAGTAGAATCTAACACAATTTCTTTTTTTGATTTTGATGGCATATCAAAAACCAACATTTGGTACTTATAAAACTCTTGTTCTCCAGGCATATGATATTTATACGTTTCTAATTCTGGACGCCCTTTTTTAGTTGCGTGAATCACCCATAAATCTTCTATATGTCTAGAGTCCGTTCTTGTAAAAACAAACTTTTTAGAATCGTGAGACCAATATCCATAAATACGTTGTTTATCTTTTTCTGCTTTTAACTTTTCTTTATCTGTTTTTCCATACATTCTGCCTCCATAACTAAAATTTCGTTCACCATCTTTTGTCCATTGATGCTCTACTATTGTGGTATCCTTTTCATCTTTTACAGCCTTCAAAAAATTTTGTTTATCCATCCAATACAAATTGTAATTCTTTGAATACAATACAATTGAACTATCAGGAGCAATAGTTGCCCACTTTTTCCAAGGTTCTTTCTTTATCTTTTCTGTATCTAAAATCGTTAATCCATTACCACCTAATTTATATTCTAAATGGTATACTTTCTTTTCCATTTTAGGTTTGCCTTTCTTCTTCTTTTTGGCTTTGATAGTATCATTTTTTACTTCATCTTTTTCTTCTTTCACCTCAACCTCTTCTTTTGAAGTTATATAAAAACGAATGGCTTTTTCATCTTTAGTAAACGTAAAACTAAATCTAGGCAAATGCTTTGCTTCATAAGGATCTTTAGTAATTTCAGACAACCATTTTGCCATTTTCACATTGTCAAACAATGGCTTTTTGGTTTTTTTATCAGCATCTACCAAATAATATTTAGCACCTTCTGTTGATGTTTTGTATTGATACCAAAATCGGTTTCCTTTTTGTAGCCAATTTGGTCTTACAGAAGTAGAATGTACCATTTTTGCCATTTTTGTAGGCGAAAATCGAGCTGCTTGTCTGTAATTTGGTTGTGGTGTTTCTTGTGCTTTAATGGCTAAGAGGGACCCTAAAAACAATAGGGTTAATAACGTGTTTTTCATTGTAAAGATTTGAATTAAGATTTAAAGTTACATGAAAAGAAATGTCCTAACAAAACTTTAACAAATCCTTAATTCAAATTTCGTTTTTCAATAAAAAATCGCTTTAAAATTTGAGAACATTCATTTTCTAAAACCCCAGAAATTACTTTTGTTTTTGGGTGTATCTTTGTTTTTAAATTTACAAAACCTCTTTCTGGTTCAGAGGCTCCGTAAACAATTTTACCAATTTGCGCCCAATAGCTTGCACCTGCACACATTTGGCAAGGCTCTAATGTTACATACAATATACAATCTTTTAAGTATTTACCTCCTAAAAAATCAGCAGCTGCCGTAAACGCTTGCATTTCTGCGTGTGCAGTTACATCGTTTAAGGTTTCAGTTAAATTATGCGCTCTTGCTATGATTTGATTATTGAATGTAACAATAGCACCTACAGGAATTTCACCTTTATCAAAAGCAATTTCTGCTTCTTGATAGGCTTTTTTCATAAAATATTCATCATCAAAAGGCTGTATCATTTTTAAGCTTATAAAAAATCAATATTACAAAAAGTTAAATTGTATTTTTGTATTTGAATGAAAAATTTGTTGAGCAACATAGCGAATCCTCAGGATTTACGAAAACTTAATCAAGAGCAGTTACCACAATTGGCAAAGGAATTGCGAGAATTTATTATAGATATCGTATCTACAAAAGAAGGCCATTTAGGAGCAAGTTTAGGCGTTGTGGAATTGACCATTGCTCTACATTACTTATTTGATACCCCCAATGATTTGTTAGTTTGGGATGTTGGTCATCAAGCTTATGGACATAAAATTTTAACAGGTAGAAAAGACGTTTTTCATACTAACAGACAATTTGGTGGTATTGCTGGTTTTCCATCAAGAAAAGAAAGTAAATTTGATGCATTTGGTGTTGGGCACTCTTCTACTTCAATTTCTGCAGCTTTAGGCATGGCCATTGCCTCAAATTTAAAAGGCGAAACAGAAAAACATCATATTGCTGTTATTGGTGATGCCTCAATTGCAGGCGGAATGGCTTTTGAAGCGTTGAATCACGCAGGAGTTTCTAAAGCCAATTTACTCATCATTTTAAATGATAATGCTATTGGTATTGATCCAGCAGTGGGTGCTTTAAAAGAATATTTAACTAGAGTTAAAAGCGATAAAAAATTAGCAGCGCAAAATAATATCATAAAAGCACTGAATTTTAATTATTCTGGCCCTATTGATGGGCATAATTTACCAAAATTATTGTCAGAATTAGAACGATTAAAATCTGTAAAAGGTCCAAAATTTCTTCATATTATCACTACCAAAGGTAAAGGTTTACAAAAGGCTGAAGAAGACCAAATAACCTATCATGCTCCTGGTAAATTTGATAAAATTTCAGGAGAGCGTTTAAAGAAAGAAGCTAACTTATTTACAAAATATCAAGATGTTTTTGGCAAAACCATTGTTGAACTCGCAGAAAAAAACGATAAAATTGTAGCTATAACACCAGCGATGTTAACAGGCAGTTCTTTAAACTTAATGCTAAAAAGATTTCCTAAACGAACTTTTGATGTAGGGATTGCAGAACAACATGCTGTTACTTTAGCTGCAGGAATGGCTACACAAGGTGTAGTACCTTTTTGTAATATTTATTCCACTTTTTTGCAACGTGCTTACGACCAAGTGATTCATGATGTGGCTTTGCAAAATTTACCCGTAATTTTTTGTTTAGATAGAGCTGGTTTGGTTGGCGAAGATGGTGCTACACATCATGGTGTTTTTGACATAGCCTACCTTAGGTGTATACCCAACCTAATTATTTTTGCTCCAAGAAATGAAATTGAATTGCGCAATATTTTATATACAGCTCAATTGGGTTTAAAACATCCGATTGCCATTCGTTATCCTAGAGGTTATGGCCATCTAAAAGAATGGCAACAACCTTTTTGTAAAATTGAAATTGGTAAAGGAACCTGTTTAAAAGAAGGTAATAAAATTGCTATTTTAAGTGTTGGAACCATTGAAAAAAATGTTTCTGAGGCGATTCTTTTATCCGAAGAAAAACTAAACAAAAAAGGTTGTATTTCTCATTTTGATATGCGTTTTATAAAACCTTTGGATGAAAACTTATTACACTCCATTTTTCAAAAACACGAAACAATTATTACTGTAGAAGATGGTGTAATAGTGGGCGGATTTGGCTCTGCTATAATTGAGTTTGCTGCCAAACATCATTATACAAACACAATTAAAACCATAGGTATTCCTGATAAATTTATAGAACATGGTGCTACAAATAGCCTTTTGTACGAATTAGGCTTAGATGCCAAAAGCTTAGCAAATTTGTTTCAATTATACCTGTAAAACGCTTTGCATTAGGGAAATCAAATTTCAATTAAAATTTAAAAAAAAGGATTAAGGTCATTTTATTTTTATAACTTGGCTAATTATAAAACTAATTTTAATATGAAAAAAAACTTACCCTTCAAAAAAATTGCTATTACTACTTTACTTTTTTGTTCCATTTATTTTGGTTTTCGGCATAATGAAGATTCAAATAAAACGGATTATGTTGTAAAAGAAAAGCGAGAAAAATTTAACAAGTTCCTAGATGAACATCCATATAATAATAGGAATATTGATGTTGACAACTATAGAAAAATACCAAAAAAAGATAGACCAGATTTAGCTGCTGAGCAAAACTATTTTATGATGGTAGACCCTAATACGCTAACTGTACCTTATGAGGAAGTAGCAAAAGGGTTTGAATTAATACATGATAGGTTTCAAGAAATTAAACAATACAAAAGCACCATTCAAAGCAATGGCAATTCCATTCTTAATAATAACACTGGTTTTTTTGAAGTGAATGATAATAGCATTCCTTCTGATGCGATTATAGTGAATGGAGAACCAGTTGTTTGGAAAGAAATTGGCCCCGACAATGTTGGTGGTAGAACAAGAGCAATACTTTGGGACCCTAATGACCCAACCAATAGAAGGGTTTTTGCTGCTGGTGTTACTGGTGGTATTTGGGTAAATGATAATGTTTTAGACCCTAATTCTTCTTGGAGAGCTGTTAATGATATGTTAGCTACTTTATCTATTACACATTTAGTTGCAGACCCAAATAACACTCAAACTTTATATGCAGGTACAGGTGAAGGCTGGTTTGGTGGCGGATCTGTAAGGGGTATAGGTATCTTTAAGTCTACAGACGCTGGTAAAACTTGGAGTTTATTATCTAGTACTTCTGGATCAGAATTTGCTTATATACAAAAAATTCAAATTACTGCTTCTGGAACTATTTTAGCGGCTACAAGAGCAGTAAATGGCACTGATGGAGGAATTTTTAGATCAACTGATGATGGGGTTTCTTTTACTAGAGTTTTAGATACTAGAGGTGTAGATATTGAAATTGCAGCAAATGGAGACATCTATGCGTCTAGAGGTATTTTTACTGCAGGAAGTGTTTTTAAATCTACAGATGATGGGGTTAACTGGGCAGATGTTACACCTCCTGGAGGAGTAAACCCTGGAAGAATAGAAATGGCCACAGCACCAACAGACGCAAATATTATCTATGCAATTGCATCTAACACCAACGCAGTTTTTGCAGGTAGTGATAACGATACAGATTGGGTACAAAAATCTACAGATGGTGGGGCTACATGGACTAACTTATCCATTCCTGTAATGAACCAATTTTGCGGTACCACGCAACAACATTTAACGAGAGGTCAATCTTGGTATGATTTAATCTTAGCTGTAAGCCCAACGAATCCTGATGTAGTGGTTATTGGTGGTGTAGATATGGCAAGAAGTGAAGATGGTGGTCAAACATGGTCTCAAATTTCAAGATGGTCTAATGAAAACAATCCTTGTGATGGTATTGCATATGTTCATGCAGACATACATAATATTGTTTTTAGACCCAATCACCCATCAGAAGCCCTTATAGGTAGTGATGGTGGGCTTGATTACTCACCAAATCTTGGTATTGCTCCTAGCCCTACATTTGCTGCTAGAGATAAAAACTTTACCACAACTCAATTTTACGCTGTAGCAACAGATAATATAGCCAACTCAAATTATTATATTGGTGGTACCCAAGATAATGGAACCCAACAACTAACCAGTGAACTTGGTTTTTCTTCTGTTGAAGTTTGGGGTGGAGATGGTGCATTTGCTCATGTAGATCAATTAGACAGAAACTTTCAATTGGTTGCTTCTCAAAATGGTAGATCAGCTCATTCTTCTAATGGTGGTATTTCTTTTTCTAATTTAACAACTTTAGGAACTGGTAATTTTATCAATCAAAGTGATTATGATAACACTAGTGGTATTTTATACAGCACTGCTGATAATGATGAGATTGCCTTAATTAGAGATTTAAAAACAGATAGCCCAAGCGAAGAAGTTGCAACAAGTATTAATTTAGGAGGGAGACAAACCTCAACAATAAGAGCGAATACCAATGTTGCCAACCGTTTGTTTGTGGGTACTGAAGGGGGTATAATTTATAAAATTGACGATGCAAATTTAGATACACCCGTAATTACAGACATCACTGGTAACATTACATCAGTAGGTAATGTTTCTTCTATTGATGTAGGTTCTAGTGATATGGAACTTATTGCTACGTACTCTAATTTTGGTATTACATCAGTTTGGTATTCTATAGATGGTGGTACAACCTGGATTAATAAAGATGAAGCAGAGCACGGATTACCAAATATACCTATAAGATGGGCTCTTTTTAACCCTAACAATACAAATCAAGTTTTATTAGCTACTGAGTTAGGTGTTTGGTCTACAAATGATATTACAGCTATCAACCCAAATTGGGAACCTAGCAATGAGGGTTTAGCTAATGTTAGATGTGATATGATACAATATAGAGAAGTAGATGGAATGATTGTTGTTGCCACGCATGGTAGAGGGTTTTATACTTCAAATATATTCACAGAAAATAATGATACAGATGCTCCAGTAATTACAGCTTTAAATCCAACTGACGATGAAACTGCTGCTACGCCTTTAGATGCCAATTTAGAAGTTCAATTTAATGAAGCTATAAATATCGGCACTGGAAATATTGGTCTTTATTTAACTAACGACGATTCTTTGGTAGAGAACATTTCGGTTACTAGCAGTCAAGTAAGCATTTCTGGTTCTAGAGCTATCATAAATCCTACAAGTGATTTAACTGCTTTAACTGCCTATTACATCACCATTGATGCTGGTACTTTTAAAGATAATTTTGATAACGATTTTGCTGGAATTTCAGAAAGTAGCACTTGGAATTTTACAACTTTTGATGGTGATATACCACCAGTGGTAAATGTTCCTATCGCAGATATCTCTGTTAATGAAAATTCCGACGATATCAATATAAACTTATCAGATGTATTTAATGATATTGATAATGATAATAGCAACATTACCTATACTATATTCAATAATAGTAATAACGCACTTGTAAACACCAATTTAACAGAAAGTGATTTAACACTATCTTTTATTGCCAATAAAATTGGTGCTTCTCAAATTACAATAAGAGCAACATCAAATGGTAAAACAGTAGATGATACATTTAATGTAACTTCTAACAGTACCGCAATTTCTCTTTTTAATCAACCAGGACCTCCTAATGGATCTGGTAGATTAGAGGGTGTTTACAACAATACAACCAATCAAAATGTAGAAGATTTTATTGTACCTGGTGGACAAAACTGGGATATCTCAACAGTAACTTCTTTTGGGTTTTCATTAGGTGAAGCTGTTTTAAACTTACAAAATGTAAGTATTACAATATATGATGATAATGAAGGTGCACCTGGTTCTATTGTAGAACAACAAACTATTTTAAATAACCAAGGTCAAATTATTGGAGGCACACAAAACAGTCCTTCGTTAACGGTTAGACTAAATTCTACAATTAATTTAACTTCTGGCAACTACTGGTTTAGTATTTTACCAACTTTTGATGTAAGTGCAGGTACAGATAGTTCAACAGCTCTTTTTGCTTGGTATACAAGTGCTAATGATGGAAACAGTTATGCTGGCAATGGTTCTGGCACATTTACTTCTCAAGGATTCGAATTACTTTTCTCAATAGATGGGGTAGCTACTATTACAGACGAAACACCAACAGTAGCAAATCCTATTGATGACATAGCGCTTTTAAGTATTCCTGACCCAAATCCTATGGTAATCGATTTAACAAATACATTTACAGATGCAGATAATGATGATGATCTTATTACTTTAGAAGTTACTGACAATACAAACACTTCTTTTGTTACAGCATCAATTTCTGGAAAAGAGTTATCCTTAAATTACTCTGGAGGTTTTGATATGGCGCAAATTACTATAAAAGCGACTTCAAATGGGCTTAGTGTAGAAGATTCTTTTATCGTTTCTTTACCTCTTTATGGACAAACAGGTATTGTAGAAGGTTCTAGTTCATCACAAATTTTTCCAGATTTTACAGATCAAACCATACAAACCGCAGATAATTTCGAAATCCCTGTTGGGGAAACTTGGGATATATCTAGTGTAAGTGTTGAAGGATCTATTAGTAGTGGTGCTCCTGAATTAGCCGTTTTTACAATACATGAAGATGATAATGGTTTACCTGGAAACGAAATTTTTAATTCGGGTGATTTAAATGTAGTACCTACCAATGATAGTTCAGATTTTATCATTACCACAGACACACCTGCTAGTTTATCTTCAGGAATTTACTGGATATCTGTAAGAACCAATCAAGCATTTAATCCAGGTGGTAATCAGTGGTTTTGGTTCTTTACTACACCAGCTGTAAATGGAGATTATATGAGACAATCACCAACAGGATTAGCAAGTACTGCTACTACTTGGACAGACAGTGGCAATAATGGTGCATTAATTTTTAGTTTATTTGGTAGTAGCGAACCTACGCTTAGTACAGCTGATTTTAATGAAAATGAATTAAGACTTCTTGCCAACCCAACAAATGGTGTATTTGAAGTACAAATGGGGGCTACTTTTTCTTCTAACTTAAAAGTTGCTATATATGATTTGGCAGGTAGAACTGTTAAAAAACAATCTGTAGAGGTTAACCAACAAAATTTTACTGTAGATTTAACTAAAGAAGCTAATGGTATTTATATCATGAAAATCTTAAATGAAGGTAAAACAAAAATGTTTAAAATTATTAAAGAATAAATGTTAAACTTAAACACGGGTAGCTAATCTTACCCGTGTTTAATTTATAAAATACTATGAAAAATATCTCATTTTTAGTACTACTATTATTATTTAACTGTAAAATTCATAAGGAGATCAAAAAAAACGAACCTGCTCAAAATAAAGATTGGACTGTACACTCCGAAAAAGATTTTACGACTTTAAATACAGTTGACATTAAAATCTTAAATAACACGAAGCATAATTTAATGATTTTTGATCCTTTTTTGAAAAAAATTGAAAAATTTGATGGCGAAAATTGGACTAAAATCGATGTGCCCTATTGTCCTTGTGGAGGTTGCCCACCACCACCAGCAGTTTTATCAATCTCTGCGAATCAGCAACATATTTTTAATTGGGATAAAAACATAACAAATTGTAAAAATGGAAGAAAAACAACCCAAAGAATGCAATCTGGATCTTATAGAGTTATTTTTAATTATGGTACCTCAGAAAATGTAAAATCTTACCAACAATTGGTTGTAGAATTTAAAATATAAACAATGTTTTGTAAAAGTTCTAAATCATATTTCCTGTTAATTTTTTATGCATTCTAATAGCATACCCATCAGACATTCTAGAAACATAACTACACACCTGCATAATTCTTTGATATAAATTATCTGTTTCACTTTGATATTCTTTTGGTAATAAATTTAGCACCAACTTATCAAAATTAGACTGTGTGTTGGTAAAACTATTATTCAAAGCATTTACAAACACATCTAACAAATCTGCAATAATTCTATAGCCTGCCACTTCTTTTTCAATAACCTCTGTGCTGTTGTAAATCTTTGCTCTACTAATGGCTATAATGTCATTAATTTGCGCTTCGTATTTACATTTTTCTAATAACGATTTTTCAAAACTACCCTCTAAAATGGCCTTTTCGTTATTTAAAAACAGGGCAACTGCTTCATCTATTAGCGCACTTATAGCAATTGCTCTTAAATATGCAGTTCTATCTTTAGTATGCTGCAATTCGTAATATTTTTCTCTATTGATATTTTTTATCAACTTTGATAAATATTCTAGAGCATAATCTTCATCAATTAACCCCAAATTGATACCATCTTCAAAGTCGATAATAGTATAACAAATATCATCTGCAGCCTCTACCAAATACGCTAAAGGATGCCTATAAAAAGCGATGTTTTCAGAAGATTTAGACACCATTCCTAACTCTTGAACGACATCTAAAAACTCTAATTTTTCAGACTGAAAGAAACCATATTTTTTATCGGAAATGTGTGCTGTTGGTTTTTTAGGTAAACTCTCTTTTGGATATTTTAAAAACGCACCTAAAGTAGCATAACTCAACCGTAAACCACCTGAAATTCCCACTCTACTTTCGGTTAATATTTTAAAACCATTTGCATTCCCTTCAAAATCAACCAAATCTTGGTATTCTTTTTCAGACAATTGATTTTTATATGGCAATCCTTTACCTGTTTTAAAGTATTCGCCAATAGCTTTTTCTCCTGAATGTCCAAAAGGCGGATTTCCAATATCATGCGTTACGGATGCTGCAGCCACAATTGCTCCAAAATCATTAAAAGTGTAACCTAATTTCACCAAATCTGGATGACGTTCTAACAACACTTTGCCTACTCTTCTACCCAGGGTTCTACCCACTACAGACACTTCTAAACTGTGTGTTAAACGCGTATGTACAAAATCGGTTTCTGATAACGGAATTACCTGTGTTTTATCTTGTAAACTTCTAAATGCTGATGAAAATATAATTCTATCAAAATCTACTTCAAAGCCCAAACGTGTTTCGTCTTGTGCTATTCTTGGTCTTTTTTCGGTATCTCCAAAGCGTTTTAAAGAAAGTAGTTGTTCCCAGTTCATTATTTGCTGATTTTAAATATCCCTGCGATTTTAAAAAAAAACTTAAAATCACAAAGTTCGAAAATACAAAAAAGGCAGTGATAAAAAATCACTGCCTTCCAATTATTAATTTTATAATGCTATTTTAATCGCTTATCTGCGCAAAAAAAATCGTTTCATTAAATATTCTCTGCTAACCAATCACCCACTTCTTTTGTTCCGTAAGCTTTTCCTCCATCAGCTAAATCTTCGGTAACTACACCTTCGTTTAACGCTTTATTTACAGCATCACGAATGGCTTTTCCTTCTTCTTGTAATCCAAAATTTTCGAACATCATTGCTGCAGATAACACTGTAGCCATTGGATTTGCAATATTCAATCCAGTTGCTTGAGGATATGAACCGTGAATTGGCTCAAACAAACCAATTTCAGCACCTAAAGATGCACTTGGCATTAAGCCCATAGAACCAGAAATTACAGACGCTTCATCAGTTAAAATATCACCAAACAAGTTTTCGGTGATTAAAACATCATAACTATTTGGCCATTGTACCAAACGCATAGCAACTGCATCTACAAACTCATAAGCAACCTCAACTTCTGGATAATCCTTTTCCATTGCTTGCACAGTCTCTCTCCATAAACGAGATGTTTCTAAAACATTGGCTTTATCAACACAACATAATTTTTTACCACGAGTCATTGCCAACTCAAAACCTTTTTTTGCTAATCTTTGAACCTCAGCTCTTGTATATACACAATTGTCAAAAGCAGTTTCTCCTTCTTCTCTTCTACCTTTTTCACCAAAGTAAATCCCTCCTGTTAACTCACGTAAAAACACTAAATCTGTACCTTCAATACGTTCTCTTTTTAAAGGTGATTTGTCTAACAAAGATGGAAACGTAAACGTTGGTCTAACATTGGCAAACAACCCTAATTTTTTACGCATTTTTAACAATCCTTGTTCTGGACGAACTTTTGCAGAAGGATCATTATCAAAACGTGGATGCCCAATAGCACCAAATAAAACCGCATCTGAAGAAGCACAAATTTCGTGGGTTTCATCTGGATAAGGTTCTCCAACTGCATCAATTGCAGCAGCACCTGTTAACGCTGGTCTCCAATTAATTTCATGATCGAACTTTTTTGCAATTGCATCAGATACTTTTACTGCCTGGTCTATTACTTCAGGACCAATTCCATCTCCTGCTAATAAGGCTATGTTTAATTTCATATTTTTAAGCTTTTGGCTGTTTGCTATTGGCAATTTGCTCAATAAACAGCTAATAATTTAATTGTTTTTATTTTTAAGCTAATAGCGAAAGGCTAAAAGCAAATAGCGTTCTATATTATATTCAACATTTTTTCTGTGGCTTTAATTGCAGATACTGTTTGATCTGAATCTAAACCGTGTGTTATAAATTCTTTTTCTTCTCTTTGCCAAGTAATAATGGTTTCACACAAAGCATCAGAATTACTGCCTGGAGGAATCCTCACTGCATAATCAATTAACTTTGGTAATTCTTTTTTACTATGGGTTTTGTACAACTTTTTTAAAGCATTCATAAACGCATCAAATTGCCCATCTCCTTGTGCGTGTGCCTCATATTGCACTCCTTCTACTCGTAATTGTAATGTAGTTGATGGTTTCATCCCTTTAGCGTGACCCAAAACATAATTTTCTACAACTACTCGTTTTTCTATGGTATCAGAATCTAAAACGTCAGAAATAATGTAAGGTAAATCTTCTTGAGAAACCACCTCTTTTTTATCTCCTAATTCAATGATTCTTTGAGTAACTTTTTTAAGCTCTTCATCATTCAAACTCAGCCCTAAATCTTGTAAATTCTTTTGAATGTTTGCTTTACCTGAAGTTTTACCCAATGCATATTTACGTTTTCTTCCAAAACGTTCTGGCATTAAATCGTTAAAATACAGGTTGTTTTTATTATCTCCATCAGCATGAATTCCTGCAGTTTGCGTAAAAACATTTGCGCCAACAACAGGTTTATTGACAGGAATTCGAAATCCTGAAAACGTTTCTACTAACTTACTTACCTTATTTAACGCTTTTTCGTTTACGGTGATTTTCACATCACTCAAAAAATCATTAATTACAGCAATTACGCTAGCCATTGGTGCATTTCCTGCACGTTCTCCCATCCCATTTATGGTTAAATGTAAACCATTTATACCCGCTTTTACAGCTTCCATAACATTGGCAACCCCTAAATCGTAATCGTTATGACCGTGAAAATCGATGTGTAGCTTTGGATATTTTTCTCGAACTTCTCCAATAAAATCTGCAGTTTCTATGTGCGTTAAAATACCTAAAGTATCTGGCAATAAAACACGCTCTATATTCTGAGTGATTAAAAAATCAAGATATTCAAAAACATAAGCTTTAGAATTTCGCATTCCATTAGACCAATCTTCTAAATATACATTGGTTTTAATATTGTGTTTAGCAGCTAACTCAATATTTGCTTTGATGTCTGCAAAATGTTGTGCTGGTGTTTTTTTAAGTTGATGTGTTAAGTGATTTAAAGACCCTTTGGTTAATAGATTCTGAACTTTCGCGCCAGCTTCTAGCATCCAATCTATAGATTTTCCACCATCAACAAACGTTAAAACTTCAATTTTTTCTAATTGATGCTGTTCTAAAGCCCAAGACGTAATTTTTTGCACTGCTTCTAACTCTCCTTTAGAAACTCTGGCAGATGCAATTTCAATACGATCTACTTTTAACTCTTCTAAAAGTAATTTCGCAATCGTTAATTTTTCAGAAACTGAAAACGACACGCCTGATGTTTGTTCGCCATCACGCAGTGTCGTATCCATTATTTCAATTTTTCTTTGGGTCATTTAAATCAACTTGAAAAATATAGGTCTTTTATTAATTATAGATTCCTCTGTTTCGCTTTCGCTACAATCGGAATGACAGTAGAATGTCATTTCGACCTTGTGGAGAAATCTAAAATGGTCTTGTTTCAGCAAATGCCGAAATTTCGTTTTCGATGTTTTTTAAATAATCGATATCATCAAAACCATTTAACATATTATCTTTTTTGTAGCTATTGATGTCAAAAGATTCAGATTCTCCAGTTGCAACTAACGTTACTGTTTGATTAGGTAAATCTACTTTTATTTCTGTTTTTGGATCTGCAAAAATTGCATCGAACAATTTATCTGCAAATTCTGGAGAAACTTGCACAGGTAAAACTCCAACATTTAAACAGTTGTTTTTAAAAATATCTGCAAATGCTGATGAAATTACACAACGTAAACCAAAATCGTACACAGACCAAGCTGCGTGCTCTCTAGAAGAACCAGAACCGAAGTTTCTACCTCCTACTAAAATTTTAGAACCTGCATAAATTTCTTTATTTAACGGAAAATCTGGTTTTGGTGTTCCATCTTGTTCAAATCTCCAATCACGGAAAAAATTGATATCAAAATCTTTACGCTCAGTTGCTTTTAAAAAACGAGCAGGAATAATTTGATCTGTATCTACATTTTCGGTTGGTAATGGATATGCTGTACTTGTTAATACATTAAATTTATCGTAAGCCATTTTGTTTTGCTTTATGCTTTAAGCTTTATGCTTTAAGCAATTTTTTGATTCTTAATAAGCTTTAAGGCATAAAGCCTATAGCTTATAGCTATTATACTAATAATGTTCTTGGATCTGTAACTTTACCTTCTACTGCAGATGCTGCTGCTACTAAAGGAGAAGCTAATAATGTTCTAGAACCTGGTCCTTGACGTCCTTCAAAGTTTCTGTTTGATGTAGAAACTGATAATTTTCCTGATGGGATTTTATCATCGTTCATAGCCAAACAAGCAGAACAACCTGGTTCTCTTAACACAAAACCTGCCTCATCAATAATTTTATCTAAACCTTCTGCTTTAATTTGATCTACCACTTTATGAGATCCTGGAACTAACCAAGCAGTAACATTGTCTGCTTTTTTACGTCCTTTAACAATAGAACAAAATGCTCTAAAATCTTCAATTCTCCCATTAGTACAAGAACCTAAAAATACAAAGTCGATTTCTTTACCAATCATTGCTTCGCCTTCGTTAAAAGACATATAACCTAAAGATTTTTTGTAGGTTTCTACACCACCTTCTACAGTTTCTGCATTAGGTATTGATTTTGTAACGCCAATTCCCATTCCTGGATTTGTACCATAAGTAATCATTGGCTCAATGTCTGAAGCTTCGTAATTGAATTCTACATCAAACTCAGCTCCTTCATCAGTATATAAAGTTTCCCAATATTTCATGGCTTTGTCCCAATCTTCTCCTTTCGGAGTTTGAGAACGTCCTTTAATATATTCGAAAGTTTTAGCATCAGGTGCAATCATTCCTCCACGTGCTCCCATCTCAATAGATAAGTTACACACAGTCATACGTCCTTCCATAGTCATGTCTTCGAAAACATCACCTGCATATTCTACAAAATAACCAGTAGCTCCAGAAGTTGTTTGCTTAGAAATGATGTATAAAGCAACATCTTTAGGAGTTACCCCTAAACCTAATTTACCATTTACGTTAATACGCATTTTTTTAGGTTTTGGCTGCATAATACATTGTGTAGACAATACCATTTCTACCTCAGATGTACCAATACCAAAGGCAATAGCACCAAAAGCGCCATGTGTAGATGTATGCGAATCTCCACAAACAATGGTTGCTCCAGGTAAGGTAATTCCGTTTTCAGGCCCTACAACGTGTACAATTCCGTTATTTACATCACCTAAACCCCAGTGAGAAATACCATATTTTGCAGCATTGTTTTCTAAGGCATTTAACTGATTTGCAGATAAAGGATCTGCCACAGGTAAATGTTGATTTATAGTTGGTGTATTATGATCTGCAGTTGCAAATGTGCGTTCTGGATATACTACACTGTTTCCTCTACTTTCTAATCCTAAAAAAGCTACAGGACTTGTAACTTCGTGGATAAAATGACGATCTATAAAAAACACATCTGGTCCGTCTTTAACTTGACGAACAACGTGCGAATCCCATACTTTGTCAAATAATGTTTTTGCCATTTTTCTTAATATTTATGAATATAAAAGATATCAGCTACCAAAAGTAGACTTTATTAGCGTTTTATAAAATACACTAAGCTCTACTTAATGATATTCAACTGTTAAACAATAGTTTACTACACTGATTACCATGTTTTTATATGGATTTAAAATACGATGTCTATTCAAATAAAGTTTGTTAATAACTTTATACTTAGCAGAAATTCTACTCTTTTTTCAGATGATTTTTCAACAATTTTTAACCGTCTTTAAACTATTGATTATCAATATATTGAAAACCTTTAAATTACACCCTGATGCAATTCGTATCCGAACCTGATGGAATACAAGTTGCATCAGGACGCGATAAAAGATGGAACCTGATGCAATATCGCTTTTACCATTATTGTCCTAAATTTATAAACGATTTTTTTTCTTTTTTTCTGTTGATAAGTTGGAATAAGTGTTGGGATTGGGTAAAAGTTGAAAAGTGATTTTTATGTATCTTTAGATATCATATTATGCTATTAAAAATATGATATAATTTGAAAAAGAATATGATTAATAACTCAATTGAAAATTTACTTCATACTTATACAAAACGAATTGATTATGATGGAATGTCAAATAAGAATGATTTAAGTTACTTTGAGATTTCTCCACAAGGCCGAAATGACAACAAAACACAATTAAAAAGCGAAATGTCTTTTCGAGTGTAATGCAATGAAATCGAGAAATCTGCAATAAACTTACTTTGAGATTTCTCCACAAGGTCGAAATGATCTGTGTTAAAAAACTAATATTTATTGTTAATTTTTTTTTATTTGGCACAATATAAACTTTGATGATTTTCATTGTAATATTGTTCGTTTTTTGCGACAGCAAAGATTTGTTTTATTAATTTATTTGCTATTGCAATTTTAATAACTCTCTCAGGTTTTCCTTTTTCTTTTAGTCTGTTATACATTTCTATGCATGTTTTATTTACTTTTTTTGCAGACCAAGAACACAAGTATAATAACTTTCTAATTTGTGGCTTTCCCATTTTACAAATATGTCCCTTTCCTTTTACACTTGTTCCTGATTGGTATAATCTTGGGCTAAAACCTACAAAAGCTGTGAGTTGTTTGTAGTTCTCAAATTTTGTAAAGTTATCAGTAATAACACTCATCATAATTGCTGTTTTTATACCAACTCCAGGAATAGTTCTCAACCTTTGAATAGTATCTTTATAGGCTAATTGGCCTAACTTTTCTATTTGTTTTTCAAATTTGATGATCCGTCTGGCTAATAATAAAAGTAATTGTTTTAATTCTTTTTTTAAGTTATTACTTAATAGTCCAGTTACTTCAAAAGACTCTAATTGCCTTTTTGTTTGATGTTTTTGTTTCTTTAATAATTCTAAAGCAGTATAAAGTTGTTTAATTTCTATACAATGATTACTTTCTGGATACCACCTTTTTAATTCATACTGAGCACCATATTCTGCAATTGTTTTTGCATCTTTCTTATCTGTTTTAGCTCTATATAATCTTGTTTGGCTATAACGTCTAATAATTAAAGGGTTTAAAACACATACCTTATAATTACCTAAATTTAAAAAAGTTGCTAATTGTACATAATAAGGTCCACTAGCCTCCATTACAATCCAATCAGCTGAGTTTATTAATTTTTTGAACTGCTCAAAACCTTTACTTTGGTTTTTAAATACTTTGTGTTGCCACTTATCTTTTTCTAAATAAGATACATCAAAGGTATTTTTACTAATATCAATTCCTATAATTTTACTCATATAAAATGTTTTTATAGAAAAATTACTACATTTACTTATCAATCCTAAATACAGACTTGAAGGTCTAATGATCTGTTCAAGTTTAATGTAGTAAAGGGTAAAGTGATTAGCATTGCGAACGGTCTTTTATGACAAATGACAGACTATAATCTTGTCCTTTACCCTATTACTTTTCTTGTTAAATATTAAAGCTAAATTTAAGCTTTTTATCAAACAGATAACTATATATTACAAACATAGGATGACAAGGAAACGCAATTAATAATCCACAAAAAAACGGCAAACACATCATTTAGAATATGTTTGCCGTTTATAAATTAAAGCCCGAATTTATAATCTGCTTAATAAATCTGCTTTTTTATTTTCAAACTCTTGTTCTGTTAAAATACCTTTATCTTTTAAACCTGCCATTTTTTCTATTTTCATAAAAATATCTTCCTCAACAACGTTGGTTGTATTGCTATTTTGCCCAACATTTTCAATCGGTTCTTGAAAATTTTGCTGTGGTTGTTGCTGTACTACAGTACTGTTGTTTTGTATTGGTTGTGATCTATTTTCACCTCCAGAAACAATGGGCAACTGATTCAAATCTACAGTACCATATTGACTTGTAAACGAAACTGAATACGAACCTCCTTGTTGTTGACCTGTGCCACCAATTTGATGATCTAACGTATCAAAAATAGTTACTTTTCCGTTTTCTTGAATCGCTAAACGATTGATCTGCGAAAAAATAGCATAACTGGTATTATTCTGACTTCCTGTGGAGTTTGGAAAACCCAAATCTCCCCACCAATTCCCAGCATTACCAAACAACGATCCGTTTTGATTTTCCGGTTTTGGTAATGGTTTGTATTGTATGCCACCTTGATTGATTAAGTTAGACAATTCATAACATAAACCATCTACAGTAGCTTTTAAACCATTGTTAAACATATCTCCTACCATTGTCATTCCACCTAACATCCACTGGCCTCCACCACCTAATTCTTGAATATTAAATTGTGCCATGGTTCCTCCACTTCGCATTAAAGCTTGGGTTAAATCTGTAACTGCATTTACGCTAATTCCATATCTATTTGCTACATTACTCATATTCTGAAAACTAGCATCTGTAAATAGTGTATTCATTTTTCTTTTATCTTTTTTATTATAAAATTTTTAATTCAAAAATTTTGCACAAAGATACTCTTTAACCTTACGAATAAGTGACTTTTGGGTAGATGTTTAGCATTAAAACAAATAGTTTAACATTAGGTAGTTTCTATTTCCTTTTTTGTAAAAAAAGCGCCCTAAACAAAGTCAATATCTTATTTTTTGGCACTTTTTTTGTTTCTTCTTAAAAGATTTTAAGACACTGTAAATTTCTAAATGACTTAAATGTAGAAAAGATGGTTTGTAAAGACTTTTGATTTTTATTTTTAAAGATATGATGTAGGATTTGTCTCATATTTATCAGAAAATATATATTTGTTTTTAAGATGAATTGCGACCCGAAAACCCTAATGTCTATGAACTCCTAAACTTTTCTTTTGTAATTTCATCAACACGTATAGGAGCATCTTCATAAAAATGCTCAAACGTTTTGTTTGTGGTGTACTTATCTCTCAAAACCTTGTACACCATGATTAATACAAAAAACTGACCTAGGACTGTTAAATAAAATACCCAGCTAAAAGAATAATTTAATGCGCTTAGAATGGTTACAAAAAACAAGATAAATGTTGTAATGGCAATGTATACGAATGGAGATGCTTTCATGTTTATTATTTTTTGTTTAAAAATAATAAATATTAGTTAAACAAAATAAATTTTAACTATTTATAACATTTTTTAGTAGGTTGCTAACCATTATAGACTTGACAACAAAATGAAAGCCTGAAAAATAGATTAAGAAGTCATTTTAAGCAAAGTCTAAAAATCTACCTATTTTACCATAAATAAGATTTCTAAATTACAGTTAAAAAAACAAATTTTAATATTTTTCAAACAGCCCTTTTCTGTTTTAAAAACAGGGTTTTTCCTCTATACTACTATTTATCAAATCATTACCTTTGAACATCCACTTATAGTTGTAGATTCCCCCAACTTTTAATTATTTGAATATTTAAAACCTTCGTTCTTTAAAAAAAGAATGAAGGTTTTATTATATAAAATAGGCATAAATTGGTTGGTTTATCGAATCAATTTTTTGTATTTGATACGTTTTGGCATTAAATCGCCACCCAAACGTTTCTTTTTATTCTCTTCATAATCAGAGAAAGAACCTTCAAAGAAATACACTTGGCTATCGCCTTCAAACGCTAAAATATGTGTACAAACCCTATCTAAAAACCATCTATCGTGAGAAATTACGACAGCACATCCTGCAAAATTTTCCAGTCCTTCTTCTAAAGCTCTTAGGGTATTTACATCTAAATCGTTAGTGGGTTCATCTAAAAGTAAAACATTACCTTCTTCTTTTAGCGTCATTGCCAAATGCAATCTGTTTCTCTCTCCACCAGAAAGTGTAGCCACTTTTTTATTTTGCTCACTACCAGAAAAATTAAATCGACTTAAATACGCTCTAGAGTTTACTTGTCTGCCTCCCATCATTACCAAATCTTGTCCATCAGAAAAGTTTTCCCAAATGGTTTTATCTGGATTTATATCTGAGTGTGCTTGATCTACATACGCCAATTTAGCAGTTTCACCTACTTTAAAACTTCCTTTATCAGGTGTTTCTTCGCCCATTATCATTCTAAAAATAGTTGTTTTTCCTGCCCCATTTGGCCCAATAATTCCCACGATTCCTGCTTGTGGTAAATTAAAAGCTAACTCTTCATACAATAATTTATCTCCATAGGCTTTGGCAACGCCTGTGGCCTCAATAACATTGGTTCCTAAACGTGGGCCATTAGGAATGTAGATTTCTAATTTTTCGTCAACTTGCTTTTGATCTTGGCTCATTAACTTTTCGTAATTCTTTAAACGTGCTTTTTGCTTTGTTTGACGCCCTTTTGCACCTTGACGCACCCAATCTAACTCGCGTTCTAATGTTTTTTGACGTTTAGAAGCTGTTTTGCTTTCTTGTGCTAAACGTTGTGATTTTTGATCTAACCAAGAAGAGTAATTTCCTTTCCAAGGAATACCTTCTCCTCTATCCAATTCTAAAATCCAACCAGCTACGTTATCTAAGAAATACCTATCATGCGTTACTGCAATTACAGTTCCTTTATACTGTGCTAAATGATGCTCTAACCAATGTACAGATTCTGCATCTAAGTGGTTGGTTGGCTCATCTAACAATAAAATTTCTGGTTCTTGTAGTAATAATCTACACAAAGCCACACGTCTTTTTTCACCACCAGAAAGTACTCCGATTTTTTTATCAGAATCTGGCGTGCGTAAAGCATCCATGGCAATTTCTAGTTTGGTATCTAATTCCCAGGCATTAGCAGCATCAATTTTATCTTGTAAATCGGCTTGTTGGTTCATTAATTTTTCCATCTTATCTGCATCAGAATACACCTCTTCTAAACCAAACATATTATTGATTTTGTTGTATTCATCTAAAATGGCAACCGTTTCTGCAACCCCTTCTTTTACAATTTCTAATACTGTTTTTTCAGGATCTAGCTTTGGCTCTTGCTCTAAATACCCCACTTTATACCCTGGAGAAAAAGTAACATCTCCTTGAAAATTCTTTTCTACACCTGCAATAATTTTTAATAAGGTTGATTTACCAGAGCCGTTTAAACCAAGAATACCGATTTTGGCTCCGTAAAAAAAGCTTAAATAAATGTCTTTTAAAACTTGTTTTCCTGTAGATTGATAGGTTTTAGAAACCTTATTCATCGAAAAGATGACTTTTTTATCGTCACTCATGTATTGTAATCTTTAAAATAATTAAACTGAAAATGCTACTGAAATTGTAGACTTATTTATACTCTTCCTTTTAAGGCATTAAATACCCAAGCAATGCAGAAAAAACCAATACCAACTGTTGCAAATCCCCAACCAGCAACATCTTCGTATCTAGTAGCGCCCATTAAAATTAATATGACTCCCATTGCAATCATTAACATTGTAGCCCACCCAAGAACTGTATTTTTATTCATCGCCATAATCTGTATTGAATTAGTTGAGTTACAAATATCAGAAAAAATAGGGATATTAGCTATACAAAATAGCTAATGATTGTTATTTGAAATTTTTTAGAGGTTAGAAGTTTTAGTATCTAAAACCTTCTTCCTGCACCCTCAAGCCTTCGCGTTCGTTGTTGTAGTGTTCTATTATTATTTTCAGGTCTTTGAGGTGCTAGTTTTTCTTTTTCGCTTTTTTGAAATTTTAACCATTTTTTATTTTGTTTTTCTGACAAAATACTGGCTAAATTTTCATTTAAAACTTCTTCATTTTCATGAACGTTTCTTTTTATAGGTCTTATAATTTCTCGCACTTTTATTCTCAAACTATCTACTTCTCTTGGTTGCTGATTATTACTATTTTGTTGTCTTCCATTTCTATTATTGGCGCTATTAGATTTCATTAAAACATCAATGGTTTTAAAATTATCGGTGTTTAAAAATGCAATTTCTTTGATTTTGAAATTATAATCTCTTAAGATTTTAGTAACTTTATTTTTAAGCTCTTTATCTTTAACCTTTATTTTTTTGATGGCTGTTTTTACATCATAATAAAAAATACCAGCTACGTCACTAGCTTTAAATTCTTTTATTTCTCTAGCCCCAGGTTGCATGTTCTGATTTTGTTGCTGCCCTCTTCCCATTCCACCACCTCTCTGAGCGTAGATACAACTACTTGTAAATAGTACTAGTATTATAATATATTTCATTTTATGTTTATTGAATTGATGTGTTTGTTTAGATGCTATTCTTTAAGAAAACTTGCTATGGAAACTAAATTATTATTTTATAACTCAGCCGCCAATCTTGCACCTTGATCAATAGCTCTTTTTGCATCTAATTCGCTTGCAAAATCTGCACCACCAATAACATGTACTTTTTTACCTAAATCTAATAAGGGTTGATACAATTCTTTAAACGGAGTTTGGCCAGCACAAATAATAACATGATCTACATCTAAAACTTTTTGTGCTTCATTTTGAGTATAATGTAAGCCTTGATCATCAATTTTAGTGTAAGAAACCTCACCAATAAATTGTACTTTTTTCTTTTTTAAATTAGCTCTATGAATCCACCCTGTGGTTTTACCAAGATTGCCACCAAACTTTCCTTTGCTTCTCTTAAACATAAAAATTTCTCTAGAAGCAGGATGAAAATCGGGTTGTATGCCTTCTATTCCACTTCTTGCCGAAAGCGATTTATCTATGCCCCACTCTTGCAACCAAGCTTCAATATTTTGTGAAGTAGATTCGCCCTGATGCGTTAAATATTCTGAAACATCAAAACCAATGCCTCCTGCACCAATCACAGCCACTCTTTTACCCACAGGTTTTTTATGTTTTAACACATCAATATAACTCAACACTTTTTCATGGTGAATGCCATCAATTTTTAGCACTCTTGGTTTGATGCCTGTTGCTAAAATAATTTCATCGAAATCAGAATTTTCTAAATCAGAGACCGAAACTTTTGTATTCAGTTTTACTTTAACATTATGTAAATCGATTTGTTTTTTAAAATACCTAATGGTTTCATAAAACTCTTCTTTACCAGGAATTTGTTTTGCCATATTAAATTGGCCACCAATTTCTACATCAGCATCAAACAAGGTAACCCAATGACCCCTTTGAGCAGCAATGGTTGAGGCAGCCAAACCAGCTGGACCAGCACCAATAACCGCAACTTTTTTGGGGTTTGAAGTTGTTTTGTAATTCAATTCGGTTTCGTGACAAGCTCGCGGATTTACCAAACAACTTGCAACTTTTTTCTGAAATGCATGATCTAAACACGCTTGGTTACAAGCAATACACGTATTGATTTCATCGGCTTTTTCTGCTTCTGCCTTATTTACCCACTCTGGATCTGCTAAAAAAGGACGTGCCATAGAAACCATATCTGCATGGCCTTCTGCCAAAACTTTTTCTGCTGTTTCTGGCATATTTATTCTGTTAGAAGTAACTAAAGGAATTTTAATTTCTTCTTTCATTTTTTTAGTTACCCAAGTAAATGCTGCTCTTGGTACTGAAGTTGCAATTGTAGGAATACGAGATTCGTGCCAACCAATACCTGTATTAATAATGGTTGCCCCAGCTTTTTCAATGGCTTTGCCAAGTTCTACTATTTCTTCCCAAGAACTTCCTTTTTCTACCAAATCTAACATAGACAATCTGTAGATGATGATAAACTTTCCGCCAACAGCATGTCTAATTTTAGTTACAATTTCAACAGGAAGTCGTATTCTATTTTTATAACTCCCACCATAATTATCGGTTCTATTGTTGGTTCTTTTTGCTATAAATTGATTGATTAAATACCCTTCAGACCCCATTATCTCAACCCCATCATAACCAGATTCTAAAGCTAATTTTGCACAGTTTACAAAATCTCTTACTGTTTTTTTAATTCCAAAACCACTTAACTTAAAAGGTTTAAAAGGGTTTATAGGAGCTTTTATTTTTGATGCTCCTACATTAAAAGGATGATATCCATAACGTCCTGAATGTAAAATTTGCATACAAATTTTACCTCCTTCAACATGAACAGCCTGAGTAACCTTTTGATGGTTTTTAACGTGTTTTTTTGAACTTAATCTTGCTGAAAAAGGGGCTGTCCACCCCTGTATGTTTGGGGCTATACCTCCAGTAACTATTAATCCTACACCTCCTTTTGCTCTTTCCGCAAAATATACAGCCATTTTTTCATAACCATTTTTCTCTTCCTCTAAACCTGTATGCATAGAACCCATTAAAATCCTATTTTTTAAGGTAGTAAACCCTAAATCTAATGGCTTAAAAATGTGCTTGTATTTCATATCTAATAGAATTAGATTCCCATAAAATGGGAATGACAGTTTAAGTTTGAATACTTGCCTAAAAAGCAAGAAACTCTTTTCAATTTATTATGCACGCATAACAATTGCAATATAAACTTATTTTATGAAATGTAAAAATCTAAACACCAAGTTGAATTGATCTTAAGAAAAAACTATTAATATGAATTAACCAAGTATGCTTTTTACTTATAATTGTATAGCTTTTAAAATACCGCTAGCATTTTTATTTTTTTAAAATACTCATAGCTAAACCACCACCTTCTGCCAATTGTATGGTTAATTTTGATTGCCTGTTTAGTACTACTTTTTCTATATCTATATCTAAAGGATTATTATTCCAATGCGCAGTTTTTCCATCTTTATAAATCACAGCTTCATAATTTGTATTAGCATCTAAAAAGTCAAAATTTAGAGTTATCATTCTTGAATTTTCATCGGTTATTGCCCCTAGAAACCAATTTTCAGTTCCCCTTTCTTTTCTAGCAATGGTTACAAATTCACCCACTTCGCCATTTAAAACTTTGGTTTTAGACCAATCTACCCCTACATCTTTTATAAATTGTAATGGTTTTGGATTTGCCTCATAATGCTCTACTAAATCTGCAGCCATTTGCACAGGACTATAAATGACCACATACAATGCCAATTGATGCGCTAAAGTTGTATTTACTTGATTGTCTTTTTTAAACTCATTAAATTTGATATTAAAAATACCTGGTGTGTAATCAATTGGTCCTGCTAACATTCTTGTAAAAGCTACAATTGATAAATGTTCTGGTGGATTTCCTCCATCTGGAGACCAAGCATTAAACTCTTGCCCTCGTAAACCTTCTCTAGAAATTATATTTGGATACGTTCTTCGTAAACCAGTTGCTTTTATGGGTTCATGCGCATTTACAGCTACTTGATATTTTGCTGCTTTTATGGCTGCATTGTTGTATTGATTTACCATGTATTGTCCATGATGAAATTCGCCTTTGGGCAAAATTTTACCCACATAACCCGATTTTACTGTATGCATGCCATATTTCTGCATTAAAGCGTAAGCTGTATCTTGTTGTTTTTTGTAGGTTTCTGTTGCAGCAGAAGTTTCATGGTGCATAATAATTTCTACACCTTTAGATTTTGCATATTGGGTAACTTCATCTAAACTGTAATCAGGATAAGGGGTCACAAAATCAAAAACACCTTCTCTGTCTTCAAAACCAATCCAACGTTCCCAACCTGTATTCCAACCTTCTACTAGAACTCCGCCAATATTATTTTTAGCAGAAAAATCAATAAAACGTTTTACATTTTCTGTAGTTGCTCCATGTTTTCCATGAGCTTTACCTGTGTCTTTCCATTTTCCGTCAACCATTTCCATTCCATAATCCCAAGAAGATTTACCCAAGTGCATTTCCCACCAAACACCTGTATATTTCATTGGTGTAAACCAAGAAACATCTCCTAATTTGTTGGGTTCGTTTAGATTTAAAATTAAATTAGATGCAATTAAATCTGGTGCATTGTCTGCTATTTGAATGGTTCGCCAAGGTGTGTGAAAAGGCACTGTTCTTTTTACTTTATACTTTGTATTGTTAGAACCCACCAAACTACTGGTAAAGCTTAAGTTTTGGGTATCTACTTTTAAGGTCATTCCTGCATAATCTATCAAAGCAGCTTCATGAAAACTTAAATGCAAACCGTTTTTACCTACTAAAGTAACTGGGGTATTTACAGCATTTTCTGGAATACTTGTTTGCGCTAAAGCACTGTTTACTTTGTAATTTGTTGCGTCTATTTCTGATAATTTTGTGGTGCTGTATAAATGTTCGTAAATATCCCAATCACCAGGAATCCAAAATGTTTTGTAATCTTCTGTTAAGTTAAATTCTGTGCGCTCGTTTACAATTAAAACTTCGTTGAAATTTGGTTGTTCTGGGAATTCATAACGAAACCCAACACCATCATTATAAACTTTAAAAACGAGATTTACTTTTCTTTTTAAAGCCTCTTTTTCTTGAAGTTCAACTGTTATTTCTTTAAAATGATTTGTTACATTTAATTGCTCTCCCCAAGGCATTTGCCAAGTTTCATTAGTTTCTGTTGGTTCTTTTACTTTTGCTATGCATCCTTTATAAAATGATGAAGCATTGGCAAAATCAAAACCTACATAAGACGTATCTATTACCTTTTTATTTTTATAATTTATGGTGTAAAAAAACTGACCAACTTTATTTAAATGGAATTTTACTTCAATATTTTCGTCTGGAGACGAAATACTCGATGACTTTACATCACAAGAAATAAATACGATTGCGCTAAAAATAAAAAATAAAACTCCTATTCTCATTGTTATTGCTTTTCTAATAAAACAGTATCAAACTCTGAACTGAAATTTACCTCTCCATTTTTAACTGTTACTTCTTGATTAGAATAAGCGTCTCTTAATTTTTCTCCATCTTTAAATATTGATGAAACATCCATAATAATTTGCTCATTATTAAAATTAAGCCCAATAACTACTTTATCTTCTTTGTAAGTTCTCGAAAAAACAAGTTCGTTGGTAACTTGAGAAATAAATTTGTGTTTTCCTGCACCAACAGCCATATGATTTGCTCTAAACTGACCTAATTTTTGCCAATGACTAAGAATATTTTGAGTTTTTGCATCCTTTTCTATAGCATCCCAATTCATGAAAGAACGCAAAGTTGCATCACCGATTGCACCTTCTATTGTTAAATCTCTAGCAGATTCATCTCCATAATACACTTGTGAAGTTCCTGGGGTTAACAATAACATTGTGGCTGTTTGATATGGCATATTTCTTTCTTTATCAAAAGGTTGCCCATCATCATGAGATGTCATGTAATTTAAAATTCCATACCCTTTTAAATTGCTGTTTAAGATCGAATCGTATTTATGAAAAACAGCAGCTTGTGTCATTTGTTTTGCATTCCATTTAATTTCAAAATTGATTAAACTGTTAAAAGCCTTATCAAAATAATTCACGTTTTTATCTCCAAAAGGAAAAGATTTTCCGTGAGAAATGGCGTAATTATATACTTCACCTACCAAATAGAAATTGTTATTATCTAAAACTTTATTTGGATTGTTTTTTTTATAAAGTTCAAAAGCAGCATCACATTCTTGTTTAAATTCTTGCCAAACATATTCTTCTGTGTGTTTTACTGTATCTACCCTGTAACCATCAATTCCGAATTCGGTTATATAATCTGTCAACCATTTCATGATGTAAAAACGAGGAGCTCTAGGATGCCCAGTTCTTGCAAAGAATTCATCTAATTCTTTTAACTCTTGTTCATAACGCCCTTCAGCTTTCCATTTTGCCACTAATTGCGGAGGTAAATCCACATTTTCGTTACTTTCAGTTTTAATGTCTGGTAAGTTTTTTACCAAAGTACAAGTAACCGTATTTTCATAATTATCATAAGTACATTGTGGCTCTGTTCTAACCCATTCGCTTGGCCAAACAGCATCTTTTTCGGTAACAGGACCTGTGTGATTGATAACAGCATCTAACAAAATTCTAATTCCGTTTTTATGTGCAACAGCTACCAATTCTTTTAAATCTGCTTTGGTTCCAAAATTTGGATCGATTTTGGTCCAATCTTTTGCCCAATAGCCATGATAACCATAAGAAAGTCCTGTACCTTCATCTGTTCCTCCATGAATTTGTTCTACAATTGGCGTCATCCAAATGGCATTGATACCTAAGTCAGTAAAATAACCATCTTCAATTTTTTGTGTGATTCCTTTAATATCTCCTCCTTTAAAACCTCTTAAAACTGCAGCATCATCTTTTCTATTAAAATTGATATCATTGGTTGTATCTCCATTATTAAACCTATCTGTTAATAAAAAATATACGTTTGCTCCTTCCCAAACAAATTCTTTCTTTTTCTCTTCTGAAATCTTTTCTGAAGGTTTTTCTTGACAAGAAATTATTGTGATAAATAAAAAACTAACTAAAAATAGATTTTTCATAATTCGAATTATTTAATATAAACTTTATAACTCCAAGGCTCTAAAGTTAATTTTGTATTTTGATTAATACTCACTTTTTCTGATGTACTAAAATCAATATAATTGCCTTTAAAAAGTGATTCTTTAAAATTGATTTCTTTTTTTTCTTTAGAAAAATTAAAAACTGCAAAGATTTTATCTTTTTCATTTTGACGAACAAAACTCAACACTTTACTTTCATAATTATTTGGAACTTTAATCATTTTTGCTCCCCATTTTGCATGCCATAAAGCAGTATTCGATTTTAGTAAAGCAAAAAGATTTTTATATAAATCACCTATGTAATGTTCTTTCCATTGTATTGCATCTTTCTCAAAAAATTCTAAACGTTTTGTATTTCCTGCTTCTTGACCATTGTAAATTAATGGCATTCCTTCCCCAACAACAGACAAAACAATAGCAGCATCTAAACCATCTCCAAATTGCTCAAACATAGTTCCTTCCCAAGAATTCATATCGTGGTTACTTGTAAATGTCATACGCATTATATTCTTTGGAAAGAATTTCTCATTCCATGAATAATAAACATATAGTTTATTAACATTAGCTTCTCCCATACAAATTTGGTGTATTGCTTCGTTCCAACTCCAAGCATAGGTCATATCAAAAGCTTCAGCATGCATGTCTCTTGATTCCCATTCAGCCAACATAAATATGGGTTTGATTTTGTCTAATTCCTGTCTTGCATTATTCCAAAATTCGATAGGAACAAAACCAGCAGCATCGCATCTATATCCATCAATATTAGCTTCTTTTACCCAATATTTTAGAGCCTCAGTCATATACTTTCTAACTTCTGGTTTACTAAAATCTAAGTCAATAATATCAGACCAATCCCACCAAGGAGTTGGCATAAAATCACCTTTATAATCTTTTTGATACCAATCTGAATGGTCTTTTAATAGCACATTATCCCAAGCAGTATGATTTGCAACCCAATCTAAAATAACATACATCCCTAATTTATGCGCTTCATTTACAAAATCTTTTAAATCCTGAAGTGTTCCAAACTCTGGATTCACACTGTAATAATCTCTTACAGCGTATGGACTTCCTAAATTCCCTTTTCTATTTTTTTCTCCAATAGCATGAATTGGCATGAACCAAACAATATCAACACCCAAATTTTTTAATCTTGGCAATTGAGTTTCTGCTGCTTTAAAAGTACCTTCTTCAGAAAATTGCCTTGTATTTAATTGATAAATAGATGCATTTTTACTCCATTCAGGATGCGTTAAGTTTACATATCCTTTAGGTTGATCAGGGTCTGAAATAGTAGATTCTGATTTTTGATTACAGCTAAAAAACACTACAATTGTTAAGTATAAAAATATATTTTTCATGATGTTATTATTATTGAATTTTTAAAATAAACGATTCTAAAGGTCTTAACTTTAGAGCAATCAATCCTTTTCCTTCTTGAACGTTTAAAGTGAAAGATTCTTTTTGATACAATTGATCTGTTACTTGATATTTTCCATCAGTTAAATTCCATTTTTTAATAATTTCTGATGGAATTTCTAAGACAAATCGATGATGACCTTTGTCATCAAAGTTTGAAACAATTACTAATTTTTCGTTTTCTGACCAACGTACAAATGATAATATTTTGTCTCCATAGTTTAAGGTTTTTTCTCTATTATATTGATGAATATCTGCATATTCACCTATTAATGCATCAGAAGTAATTGTAAAGTTTAGCAAACGTTTGTAAAAATCTCTAAGAGCTAATTCTTCTTTGGTAGATTGTCCTCCATCAAATTGTCTATTATTTACCCAACGTTGTAAAGCTGGCACCCCCACATAATCGAAAATTGAAGTTCTTGATGGACTTCCAAAACCTGCATTTTCTGAACCATCTTCTCCTAACTCTTGCCCAAAATAAATCATAGTTGGTGAAGTTGAAATAGTTGCTGAAACTACCATAGCTGGTTTTCCTTTTAAGGCATCTCCAGCAAATTCTGGACTTGCTATTCTTTGCTCATCATGATTTTCTAAAAAATGCAGCATATGATGCTCTATATTTTTTAAGTCTTCTTGAATTGGAGGAATATGATCTGTTAAACCATGACCTTGCATTACATGTTTTATGGTATCATACAACTGTACTTTGTCATACAAATAATCCATTTTTCCTTTTTTAATGTATGCTCTATACAAAGAAGGATTGTATACTTCTGCTAATAAAAAAGCATCTGGATTTTTCATTTTAATATTAGAATTTAGATAACTCCAAAATTCAACTGGCACCATTTCTGCCATATCAAACCTGAAACCATCTACACCTTTTTTTAACCAATACAAGGCAATATCTTTAAACTTAATCCAAGAATTGGGTATTTTTTTATCTTGCCAAAACTCAAAATGTTTTTTGTAATCTAGGTTTTCTGCACCTTCAGGTAAATCAGAAAAATCTTTTTTGCCATTTGGTGATATTCCATAATTTACTTTTACAGTTTCGTACCAATCGTAAAAACTAGGTTTTGGAGATCTAGATCCATTTCCTGTCCATTTTGCTGGTTTTTCGTTGAACTCTCTATCTGATAAAGGATGATTTTCTCCACCTAAAGGTTGGTAATTGTTTAAAAAGTCTGGCACTTTAAACGCAGCATTGGGCACGTAATAAAAATTGTTATTTACGTCATACTCTTTTGATGTATCATCATCAGTACCAAAATCTTTAATTCCATCAGGATTGGTAACGCTTTTATAATTACGAGCCACATGATTGGGCACAATGTCTATAATAACTTTTAAATTATTGTTGTGAGAACGCTCAATTAAGGCTTCAAATTCTTGCAAACGATTATCAATATTTACGGCTAAATCTGGATTTACGTTGTAATAATCTTTTACTGCATAAGGTGAGCCAGCTCTACCTTTTACGACATCTGGATCGTCATTAGCAATGCCGTATTTTGTATAATCACGAATTACATCATGATGAGGAACCCCAGTGTACCAAATATGGGTAACTCCTAAATTTTTGATTTCTGAAAGTGCTTTGTCTGTAAAATCGTTGAACTTTCCTACTCCATTTTCTTCTATGGTTCCCCATGGTTTATTTGTTGTATTTGTGTTTCCAAACAACCTTGTAAAAACTTGATAAACCACCACTTTTTTTGGTTTAGAATTATGTTTTGTCATTTTCTTTTCAGATTCTTTTGGTGTTGAACAACTCATTAAAAGGGTTGCAATTACTACTGAATATAAAGTGTTTTTAGTTTTCATAAACCCAATTATTTTAATGAGATCTTAATTTTTAATTCTTTTTTAGGATTCCATTTTACTGGAATTTTTAGTTGATGTTCTGCAGTAGCAATACGTTTTCTTTTGCCATCGACTTTTATTTTTCTTGGGTGCCAAGTGATATTATGCAAAATGAGCTCTACTTCTTTTTCTTGCGGATTCCAATCTTTACCAAATTCAGCTTCGAAATCAATTTCTAAGTATTTTTTATCTAGCTCTACTTCAAACTCTAACCATTCGTATTTACCTTTTTCAAAGGCATTTGCAGTGCGTCCATCATCGTTATAAATTACTCGTTCTGATTCTTTTACTGAAGCATCAAACCAATAATGCAACTCTAAAACATTACCCTTATAATTTTCTGTAGTTTGCACCAATTTTGTCATAGGAATAATAACTCCACCTCGAACATAAGTAGGAATTGCTTTCTGTTTTACTTTTACCGATTTTGTTTGACCACCTTCAATTTTTTCATCAAAATAAAAATTAAACCAATTAGCTGTTTTTGGAAAATACACCTCTTTTGTTTTTACTGAATCTTTTAAAATAGGTGTAATTAAAAAGTCTTTTCCCCATAAATAAGTTTCTGAATTCGTCATTAACTCTCTTTTATCCTCTTCAAAAAAGATTGGACGCATTAAAGGCAAACCTTTTTGATTATTTTCGAAAGTTAAATTGTAATTGTAAGGCAACATTTTGTAACGCAATTCAATGGCTTTTTTGGCATGTTTCTTTGCAAAACTACTCCTAAAAACAGGTTCACTTGCTACATCTTCTTGAGCATGAGGTCTGTAAATGGGCTGAAAAACACCATATTGTAACCAACGTACATACAAATTATCATCTAAATTTGCCCCTGCAAAGCCACCTAAATCTGAGTGCATATAGCCTAAACCTTGCATGCCCATTTGTAAAGAAATTTCGGGTTGACTTTGTAAACCTCCCCAACTTCTGCTAACATCTCCAGACCAAGGAATCATTCCAAATCGTTGCGAACCAGCAGCTCCTGCACGCATTAAAATAAAAGGTCTTTCTATTGGGAATTCTTTTTGATAACCTTCAAAAATTAATCGCGCCCAATCATGACCATACAAATTATGGATTTCATCTGCTTTTTGATTTTGGTTAAAAGTAACCCAAGAAGGCAATACTTCTGGTTCTCCTAAATCTCCCCAAAGTCCTTTTGCTCCAAGGTTTAGAATCTCTTTGTAAATATTCCAGAACCAATCTTTTCCTTCTTTTTTGTAGATATCTACAATGCTTGTATTACCAAAATAGAAATCATATTTTGCAGAATTGCCAATGGTATCTTTAGCCAAAACTTCTTTTTGATTAGCTTCTTGCCATTTATTTGAAGTTGACAATACAAAAGGTTCTGTAATTAAAACGGTTTTTACACCTTTGTCTTTTAGATTGCTAACCATTTGTTTCATATCAGGAAAAGAATCTTTATCCACTTCTAAATTCCCCATAGTTCCCTGAACCGTTTTTCCAAACCAATACAAATCTAGAATGATTGCATCCACAGGAATTTCATCTTCTTTAAATTTTGCAATTGTTGCTTCTGTTTCTTGTTGAGAATGGTATCCAAATCTACTCGAAAAATTACCTAAAACCCATCTTGGAGGTAAAGGTTGTTTTCCTGTTAAATGGGTATAACTATTGATTAAATCTTGCCAAGAATCGCCAACAATAATTTGATACGTTTTACGTCCTGAAATGGTTTCATAGGTCAAGGAATTGTCTTTTTTAGAATCTAAATCTACATAACCAATGGCAGGATTGTCAAAATGAATCATGTATTTTTTTGAAGAAATTACTAACGGAATTGTAAAATTCATCAACTCAGATTTCGTTTCATATCCATAATGTGCTCGGTTGTACAAAGGCAACCTGTATCCTCTTCTGTTCATTCCTAAAGCTCTTGCTCCTGATCCATATAAAACCTCATCATTGGTTAAATTGAACTCAATTTTTTCGGTTTCTGTATTTGGGATATTACCTTTTACAGATTCTAAAGGAATATGTTGTGATTTAAAATACCCTCTTTTTTCTGAAGTTATACTATTATTATTTTTATCAAAATAAGAAATTTGAAAGGGTTCTGTAGTAATATTAATAGAGATAGATTCGCTAGAAAATGAAATTGTGTTCCCTACATATTTATATTGAGTTTTTATTTTTTTGGGCTGTAAAACAACAGCGTGACTAATTGGGTTTGCATTTTCATCTTTTGGGATAAAAGTTGTTTCAAGAATGGCATCTGTGTAAAACTGAAATTTATAACTACCATCATTAGTAACTACTGTAAAAAACCCACCTTCCTCATTATGAGATTTATATATTCTACTTGGATTTTGAGCAAAAGAAATAGTGACTAGAAAAAGAAGTAAGTAAGAAATTAAATATTTTTTCATATGATGTATACTAGCAAGGATTTAAAAAGCTACACAGGATTTGTAGTTTATTTTTTTAATAAAAAAGCAATAGGAATATCTACTCTTTTTTGCCAAGATCTTTCTGAATGATTAGTACCTTCAAAAAATAAGTTTTTAAAATTATTTTCTGAATATCCGTTATTTAAATAGATAGAATCCACTTTAGGAGCGTATTTAGGATAGAATTGATCTAAAGTTTTGTTACCATAATCAAAATACAACTTATGTGAACTTGCTTTTGGTATATTTTCTGCTGCATATTTAAAAATTGCATTTGGAAAAGGATTATGTTCACTTGGCATTGCCCCTGGCCAATGGGTAGAAATACATGCTGCTCCTTCAAAAACGTTTGGATATTCAGAAATGGCATACATGCTCATTAATCCTCCCATAGATGAACCTGCAACAAATGTATTTTCTTTATTTGTATGAACAGCGTAGGTTTTATCAACATAAGGTTTTAATTCTTTAACTAAAAACTGCAAATATTCATCTCCTTTAAAATCATTTAAATTCACTTTAGAATTAGATATACTTTGTGCTTCGTCTATCTCTGTTTGAGACAAATTTTGCAATGCTTTTTCTGGAAATAAATCTAACCAACGAATTTGAGGAATATTATGAATGCCTACAACTATAAAATCTTTTGTTTTTTTACTTCGCATTAATTCTGTAGCTACCTCATCAATCATCCATTCTTGTTTGTTCCATGTAGATAATGAATCGAACAAGTTTTGACCATCATGCATATACAAAACAGCATACTTTTTTTCATCAGAATAATTTTCTGGCAACCATACATCAACTGGCCTTGGCTTTATGTTTTTTGATGGAAAACTATCTACTCTAATCAATTTTCCTGCAGCTAAGGTTGCTGATTTTAATTCATAAGCTTTTATATTCAGTTTAGATTTTTTTTGGTTCTGTGTTTTTTCTTTTTGATTGCAAGAAAAAAGAATTGCTATAGATAGTAAGAATAGTATGTTTTTCATAATAAGATTTCTCTACTGCGCTCGATATGACAGCTATATTTAGAATTTTGTAGTGAATAATAAACTTCCTTTTTCTTTAAAATCAATCACATCACCCCAAATAAAATCGTCTCCAGTAACTATATTTTTTAAGGTTTTTCCTTTTAAACCAATCTCTGCATAGCGTTTTAAATCAATACTTATTGGGTTTTCATTTTTATTTATGATGTGCACTACTGTTTCATCATCTTTTATTCTGAACAAGAAATAAGTACCCATAAATGGTGCAAAATGAATGGCTTTTCCTTCATGAATTGCTTTACTATCTTTTCTATAATTTAATACTGATTTTACGAAAGATTGCATTTCCTTTTTATCCGATGACAAACCTTCACCAGTAAATGCGTTTATTTTATCACCTTTCCAACCTCCAGGGAAATCGTTTCTAATTAATCCATGATCCCCATGATTTGCAGTATCATCCATTAATATTTCTGTTCCATAATAGATTTGTGGAATTCTTGGCATCATCAACATGTAACTTAAAGCCATTTTTGCTTTAGTAACATCCTCATTTAAGGCTGTAAACATTCTTCCTTCATCATGATTGTCTAAAAAAGCCATTATATCATTAGGAGATGCGTAATGAAAATCGTTGGCCAAACCTTCGTACAATTTTACCAAGCCTTTGTCCCAAGATTCTTCTTCATTTACACCATCAATAATAGCTTTTTGCATCGGAAAATCCATGGTAGATTTTAAATGAGATTCATACCCATCTTTATTATTAGCGCCTGTTTGCCAATACCCTACCAAAAGAGGGTTATAGCTCCATTCTTCGCCAACAATCGAGAAATTTGGGTATTCACTCATAATTGCATCTGCCCAATTGCTCATAAATTGTTTATCTGGATAAGGATACGTGTCTTGACGAATACCACCTAAACCCAAAGTTTCTATCCACCAAATAGAATTTTGTATGATATAGTTTGCCATAAATGGATTACGTTGATTTAAGTCTGGCATACTTTCTACAAACCAACCTTCATTATTTCCTTTTCTATCTGATTCTGATGCGTATAAATCTTGATTTGTAGTTCTTTTATGGTTTGAAAATGTAGCAGCTTTCCAATTCCAATTCTCAATATTATCTTCGTAATCTTTTTGATGATTAACCCAGTCATCAAAAGGCAAATCTTTCATCCACCAATGTTCTAAACCACAATGATTTGCAACTTGATCCATGATGAGTTTCATTCCTTTTGATTTTAATTTATCTGCCAGATTTTTATAATCGTCTAAAGTTCCAAAACGAGGATCTACTTGATAATAATCTGTAATTGCATACCCATGATAAGAGCCCTTTGGCATATCATTTGTTAAAACAGGAGTTGGCCAAACTGCTGTAAAACCTAAGTCTGAAATATAATCTATTCCATTAATAATTCCTTGTAAATCTCCTCCATGACGTTTGTATCCATCAGTTCTATCTAAAGACTGATCTTTCAAATTTTTATTGATGTCATTACTTTCATCTGCATTTGTAAAACGATCTGGAGTAATTAAATATATAGCATCAGTACTATTAAAACCTTGATATTCTTCTGCAGATTTATTTCTTGTTTTTAACTCGTAGGTATGCACTAAATCTTCTGTATTTTCTTTTTTGAAAAGAATGTCAAATTTACCTGCAGTGGTTTCTGAGGCGATTTCTAAATCAATAAATAAGTAATTGTTACTTAAAATAGATTTAGTTGTCTTTTTTATAGAAACACCAGTATAATTTATTGTGGGTTGATAGTCTGAAATATTTGGGTGATGTACTAATAATTGAAGATTTGTATTCTTCATATTTACCCACCAATTTGTGGGCTCAACTTTGTTTAAAGATACATTTGAAACTGAAACATCAGAAACACTTTTAGAATTTTCTTGATGAGTACAAGTGTTAAAAACAATAATTATTATGATAAAAAAAATGTTTCTGATTCGTTTCATTTCACTGATAATTAAACTGTTAATAAATTATTTGGCGTAACTTTTGTTAGCTGACCATTAACTAAAATTTCTACCTCTTCTTTACCTTCTAGTTCAAAATACGTTTCTTTTTGAGAAACAATAACTTTAATAATTTGGTTTCTAAAATTAACTTTAAAAGAGTACGATTTCCATTGTTTAGGAATTTTAGGCGCAAAAGATAGCATACTATTTTTTATTCTCATTCCTCCAAAACCTTCTACAATACTCATCCAAGTACCAGCCATAGAAGTAATGTGTAAACCTTCTTCTACTTCGTGATTGTAATCGTCTAAATCTAATCGAGAAGTACGTAAGTAAAAAGTATACGCTTGCTCCATTCTATCTAATTTTGCAGCCTGAATACTATGTACACAAGGTGATAATGAGCTTTCGTGTACTGTAAAAGGTTCGTAAAAATCGAAATGACGTTCTAATTCTTCTGTTGTAAAGTGATCTTCGAACATGTAAAAACCTTGCAAAGTATCTGCTTGTTTAATATAAGGAGATCTTAAAATTCTATCCCAACTCCAGTTTTGATTGATTGGTCTTTGCGTTTGGTCTAAGTCTGCTACTGTAATCAATTCTTTGTCTAAAAAACCATCTTGTTGCAAATACACATTGTGTTTTTCTGAATACGGAAAATACATATTATCAGCTACATTTTTCCATGATTGTAATTCATCAGCTGTAAAATTGGTTTTTTCTTTAATTCTGATATAATCTGAAATATGGTCTATTTTTACAATTTCTATATTTTCTAAAGCGTATTCAATACACCATTTTGCCATGTAATTTGTGTAGAAATTGTTATTGATATTATTTTCGTATTCATTAGGCCCAGTTACACCTAACATTACAAATTTTTCTTTATCTGTTGAGTAATTTACTCTTTGATGCCAAAAACGGGCAATACCAATTAAAACTTCTAATCCTTTTTCGGGTATGTAACTATAATCTTCTGTAAACCTGTAATAGTTGTAAATGGCAAAAGCAATGGCGCCATTTCTATGAATTTCTTCGAAGGTAATTTCCCATTCATTATGGCATTCTTCACCATTCATAGTAACCATTGGGTATAATGCAGCACCGTTTGTAAAACCTAACTTTTGCGCATTTTCAATAGCTTTATTTAAATGTTCGTATCTGTATTCTAACAAGGTTCTTGCCACAGATTGATCTTTAGTAGCCATATAAAATGGTATACAATAAGCTTCTGTATCCCAATAGGTACTACCTCCATATTTTTCGCCTGTAAATCCTTTTGGGCCAATGTTTAACTTTGCATCTGTGCCTAAATACGTTTGATTTAAATGAAAAATATTAAATCGAATACCTTGTTGCGCTTTTACATCACCTTCTATAGTGATGTCTGACATGTGCCAAATTTGTGCCCAAGATTGTTTTTGCATTTCTAAAAGTACATCAAAACCAAAACTAACTGCTTTGTCTAAGATATCTTTAGCCACAGCTACCAATTGTGTTTTATTGTGATTTCTATCTACAACATAACCCCCAAATTTATGAATGATAAACGTTTCGTTTTTATTGATGGATTGACGATATGCACAACTTGCTATTTTTTCTGATTTTTGATTTTTGCAGTCAACGATAATTTCTTCTTGATTTACAAATAATCGAGATTCCATAAAAGTACAAGTATGAAAATCGGTTTTCATAGTTTGCGCCTCTATAAAAGATTGCCTATTGTTTTGAATTACCTTAGATACGTTCCAAAATTGATCATCCCAGTTGGTATCTTCATTGGTAATACCAGCATCTAAATACGGTGAAAACGTAATTGTTGCATTGTTATTTATTGGTGTAACAGCATAGCTTATGGCACCTACTTCATCTAATTCTAAACTTAAAAAACGTTTTGCAAAGACACTAATTTTAATTCCGTTTTGCAATTCAGCCTCAAAACTTCTAGACAACCAACCTTCTTTCATGTTAAGTTCTCTCTTAAAATTTGAAACCGATTTACACGTGTTTAAATCTAATTCTTGATCATTAATAAAAACGTTAATTCCTATCCAATTTGGTGCATTTAATACTTTAGCAAAATACTCTGGATACCCGTTTTTCCACCATCCCACACGTGTTTTATCAGGATAATAGACTCCTGCAATATAACTTCCTTGAAAAGTTTCTCCTGTATATTTTTCTTCAAAATTTGCACGCTGTCCCATAGCCCCATTTCCAATACTGAAAAGGCTTTCTGACGACTTAACCTGTGCAGGATCAAACCCATCTTCTAGAACAGACCATGCATTTGGTTTTATATAATCTTGATTCATTTTTTTTTACTTTTTTAGAGAAAAAAGGACGAAAATATAAGAGTGAAATTGTGAAACAAAAATGCTTTTTTGCTTATTATTTTGCTCTTTTTAACCTTTAAAATATTTTAAATTCCTTTTTCTCTTTTCTTATTTTTCTATTAATTGTTGGATAAAACTGGTACTTATTTCTGTAAAATCTGCAAAATTAAATTTGGCTTCAGATAAAATATTATCATCTCCAATACCAATACTTACCATTTTTGCAGCATTTGCAGCTTGTACACCTGCCACAGCATCTTCAAAAACAACACAATTTGAAGCATTAACGCCCAATTGTTTTGCAGCCAAAAGAAAAACTTCTGGATCTGGTTTTGCTTTTGTTACATTATTACCATCTACAATGGTATTAAAATAAGGTAATAATCCTACTTTTTCTAAAATGGGTTGTGCATTTTTACTAGCAGAACCTAAAGCAATTGGAATATCATTTTGTTTTAAATATTCTAATACTTTGGGCACATCTGGTAAAATTTCTGATGCATCCATTTTTTCTATATACTCTAAGTAATCTTCGTTTTTGGTAATCATCCAATGGTCAAACTGTTGTTGAGTGGCGTTTACGTTACCAATGTCTAATAAGATTTCTAAACATCTTTTTCTACTTACTCCTTTAAATAATTCGTTTTGTTGTTTGGTAAACTCAAAACCAAGTTCGTGGGCTAATTTTTGCCAAGCTAAATAATGGTATTTTGCAGTGTCTACAATTACACCATCTAAATCGAAAATAAATCCTTTTTTCATGTTAATTTGATTGTACTACATCATCTACATCTTTTACTTTGTAGACTAAAGCTGCAGCAATTAAAAAACTAAATCCGCTAATAATTAGAGCGAATATTGCTTCATTATTGTATGCGTATTTTACTAATGGTCCACCAATTAATGCATTGATGATTTGTGGAATTACAATAAAGAAATTAAAAATCCCCATATAAACTCCCATTTTTTTTGCAGATATAGAGCCCGCTAAAATTGCATAAGGCATTGCTAAAATACTAGCCCAAGCAATTCCTACTCCTATCATAGAAACAATTAACCAATTTTTGTCTGGCATAATGTAAATTGATAAAAGCCCTAAACCGCCAATAATAAGTGATATTGAATGCGTTTTTTTTCTACCTAATTGTTTTGCGATATAAGGCAAAGCAAATGCATAAAAAGCAGAAACTAGATTGTAAATTCCAAATAAAATTCCTACCCAATCTCCTGCATCTTGATAAGAAGTACTGCTACTATCTGTATGAGGTAAACCATAAATATGCTGTGCTATAGCTGGCGTTGCAAAAACCCACATGCCAAAAAGGCCAAACCAAGAAAAGAATTGTACCCAACTTAATTGACGCATTGTTGTTGGCATTTTTCTAAAATCATCTACAATATCTAGTAGGCTCGAGTTTTCTTCATCAACAACTTCTTCTACATCATCATCAAAACTTGCTAGTTCTTCTGGTGAATATTCTTTAGTTGTAGCAACTGTAACTAAAATTGAAATAATTAGAATGGCTGCACCAATAATAAAAGACCAAATTAAATTGTCTGGCACAACACCTTGCGATGTTTTGTTAGAAACGCTAAACCAATTTGTTAATGCATAAGGTAACCAAGACCCTACAACAGCACCAAAACCAATTAATGCAGTTTGCACACTAAACCCTAAAGTTCTTTGATCTGTTCTTAAATTATCACCAACAAGCGCTCTAAAGGGCTCCATTGCAATATTAAAAGAAGCATCCATTATCATTAAAAAACCAGCACCAACCCAAAGCGCAGGCACAAAAGCAATAAAAATATCTGCTTGTGGCATTAAAACCAAACCTACTGAGGCCAAAATTGCACCTACTAAAAAATAAGGTTTTCTTCTACCAAATCTTCCCCAAGTTTTATCGCTATAATGCCCAATAATTGGTTGAACAATTAAACCCATTAAGGGTGCAATGATCCAAAACCAAGAAAGTTCGTGAACATCAGCACCAAAAATTTGTAAAATTCTACTTGCGTTTGCATTTTGGAGGGCGAACCCCATTTGAATTCCTAGAAACCCAAAACTCATGTTCCAGATTTGTAAAAAGCTTAATTTACGCTTTTCCATTATCGAATATTGTTAATTAATATTACGATAAGCACTTCGACTTATCAACTGTTTAAAAGTGTGGAATAAAACTTATTGATAAACCTTAATTTGATAACAAAGATATTTAATTTTTATGAAATTGATAAAAAAAAGAGACTAAAATTACGACGACGGTTTCGTAAAAGTTAAAAAATTGATAATTTTTACGAAATCGGTTTCGTGAAAATTACGAGTTATTTTGTCTAAAACTAGACTAGAGACTTTGTGGATTCTCTAACTTTTAAATCACTTGAAATTACAATCTTTTTTGGCTTGAAATTTTCTGACTCTTTTTCTATTCTTTCTATCAACAACTCAACTGCTTGTTTGCCCATAGTAAATCCATGTTGTGCTATGGTTGTAATTGATGGCGAAGAATATTCTGAAATCAATCCATCAGTAAAACCAATAACTGCTAAATCTTCTGGAATCTTTAACCCCTTTTCTTTTGCTACTCTCATAGTATTAGCTGCGTAAATTTCATTTACTGCAAAAACACCATCAATATCCTCTTTAAAAACTGTTTCAATTTGCGATTTAACATCTTTATCTTCGTCAATTTCTACAACTAAATCCTCATTTGTTTTAATATACGCTTCAATCAGAGCTTTTTCATAACCTTGCCTTCTTAATGCACCTACATTTACATGTTTAGGGGTAGTAATTAATGCTACTTTTTTTCTTCCACTGTCTAATAAGTATTTGGTGGCTTTATAGCCTGCTCCAACATCATCAACCACTACTTTATCACACAAAACCTCATCTACCACTCGATCAAAAAGTACCAAAGGAATTTCTTCTGAAACCAAACCTTCAAAATGATTAAAATCTTTATTTTGAAGCGTTTCACTTGCTATAGAAACAATTATTCCATCTACACTGCCATTTGATAACACCTTTAAAGTTTCTACCTCTTTTTTATAAGATTCGTTAGAGAAACAAACCATTATATTATATCCTTTTCTGTTAGCTCCATCTTCAATACCCATAATAACTGTTGAGAAAAAATGATGTACTATTTTAGGCAAAATAACCCCTATTACTTTGGTTTTTTGGTTACGTAATTGTAGTGCCAAATGATTGGGTTTGTAGTTGTAAAGATTGGCATAAGCTTGAATCTTTTTCTTGGTTTCTATACTTATCTCGTGGCTATCTTTTAAAGCTTTTGACACAGTAGATGTAGAAACGCCTAATTCTTTAGCAATTGTTTTTATGGTAATTTTTTGCTTCATTTTTTATTAAAAGATAAGTTTTGATGTTATTTAATGTTAATATAGTAATAATCTTCCAAAAAAAGTTGTTAACACGAAACCGATTTCGTAACTTTTTGAATATTGAAATTACAGCTGTACACTATATCTTTACTAGGTGGAATATAAATTTATTGTTAAACAAAATCAAATTTACAGTTATTATTTAACAAATTATACATGAAAAATTTTAAATTATTATTAATTGGAATTCTTTTTACCTCATCCTTTACCATGTTTGCTCAACAAACTGTAAAAGGTGTTGTAAAAGAAAAATCTTCAGGAGAGTTTTTACCTGGAGTTAGTATTGTCGTTAAAGGTACTACTAGAGGTACTCAGACCGACTTTGATGGAAATTTCTCTTTAGAAAGAATTGCTACTGGAGATATTTTAGTTTTTAGGTATTTGGGTTTTGCTGATAAAGAGATCACGATTACATCTAACTTTAATCTTACAGTGCTTTTAGACGAATCTGCTGAGCAATTAGATGAAATTGTTGTGGTTGGTTATGGTACTACTACCGTAAAAGATGCAACTGGATCTATTGAAGCGATTACAGCTAAAGACATGACAAAAGGAAACATTGTAACTGCTGAAAACCTTATAAGTGGTAGAGTTGCTGGTGTAAATATTACAACAAGTGGTGCTCCTGGTTCTGGTTCAGAAATTAGAATTCGTGGTGGTTCTTCTTTAAATGCTTCTAATGATCCTTTAATAGTTATTAACGGCTTACCACTTTCTGGTGTTGACTTAAATAGTATTAACCCTAATGACATTGAATCTTTTTCGGTACTAAAAGACGCATCTGCTACTGCTATTTATGGAGCCAGAGGTGCAAATGGGGTTATTATTATTACAACAAAAAAGGGTAGAACTGAATATGCTTTAGATTACGATTATCAAGTAAACTTTGGAGAAATAAGAGATAGAATTAGTGTTTTTGACGCTGATGCTTATAGACAAATTGTAAATCAAAGAAGACCTGGTGACGTTGGTTTATTAGGTAATGCAAATACAAATTGGCAAGACGAAGTTTTACAAAAATCAGTTTCTACTTTTCATAATTTAAGTGTACGTGGTCAAATTTTAGGATTTATACCTACAAGACTTTCTGTAAACTTTTCTGATGTTGAAGGAAATATATTAACATCTCAATTCGAAAGAAATACAGTTTCGCTTTCTATGAACCCTTCATTTTTTGACGATCATTTAAAAGTAAGCTTAAACTATAACAGAAACTTTATTAATGAAAGATATGGAAGTGCTGGTGCTATTAATGCTGCGTTAAGGTATGACCCTACACAATCTGTATACGATTCAAGTTCTCCTTACGATGGTTTTTATCAACATATAGATGGTAATGGTCAAATAGCAAATGGTACCCAAAACCCAGTTGCTAGCTTGTTACAAAATGAAAGTAGAGGAAGCAGATTTAGACAATTTGGTAATTTAAAATTAGACTATAAACTGCATTTTTTACCAGAACTTACTGTTACTGTATCTGCTGGTTTTGATAAATCTGAATCAACAAATACAGATATTACATCTTTAAATGTGCCAACAAACAATAGCATTATGGGTAATGATTCTGAAAGCTATGGAGAAGGAACAAATGAAAACTTTAAAACCTACCTTAATTATGTGAATACTTTTGGTAAATTTAAAACAGACGTAACTCTTGGGTACGATTATCAATCTTTTGAAGGTTTTGGAAGAAGTACAGGAAACAGAAGAGATCCTAATAGCTTTCCTAATTTTAGCGCGGGTACACCAACCGTATTAATAGGTATCTTAGCAAGAGCTAATTTAACTTTTAATGAAAAGTATTTACTTACTTTAAACTATAGAAGAGATGGTACTTCTAGATTTGGTCCAGAAAACAGATGGGGTAACTTTGGTGGAGCTGCCTTGGCTTGGAGAGTTAGTGACGAAGATTTCTTAAAAGATAACGAGGTAATTTCTGATTTAAAATTACGCGCATCTTATGGTGTTAACGGACAATCAGAAGGTATTGCTGGAGATTTGTATTTAGATAGATATCGTTTTGGAAATCAAGATTCTCAATACATATTTGGTGGTAATCCAATATTATCAACCATACCTTCTGCAAGAAGTAACTTGAGATGGGAAAAGACAGCCACTGTAGAGTTGGGTGTAGATTATGGTTTATTCGACAATAAAATTACAGGTTCTTTAAACGTTTTTCAAAAAAATTCAACAGATTTACTATCAGATGCACCAGTTGCAGATGGAACAAACTTTACAAACAGAGTTTTACAGAATATTGGAGATTTACAGGTTAATGGTGTAGAATTTGCCGTAAATGCAGATGTTTTAAAAACGGAAGATTTTAGTTGGAATGTTAACTTTAACACTACTTATATAGGCAGAGAAATTAAAGAATTGGCTTTAGGACAAGACATTACTCAAGGTGGAATTGCAGGAGGTACAGGAAACTTTATTCAATTGCATAGCGAAGGTTTTGCACCAAATTCGTTTTACGTTTACAAACAATTATACGACAGTAATGGAAACCCAATTGAAGGTGCTTACGCAGATTTAAATGGAGATGGAATTACTAATGACGCTGATAGATATTTAAAAGAAGATCCACAAGCAAACCTAACGTTTGGTTTTCAATCGAACTTTAATTACAAAAGCTTTGATTTAGCATTTAACTTAAGAGCAAGCGTAGGCAATTATTTATACAATAACGTAAATTCAGCTTTAGCACAATACGATTTATTAAGAGACAATGCTGTTTTAGGTAATGTACCAACATCTGTATTAAACACAAACTTTAATACAACAGCTAATGTTATTCGATCAGATATTTATTTAGAAAATGCTTCTTTTTTAAGAATGGATAATATCACTTTAGGATACACTTTAGATAGACCAATCAAAAAATTCGCTTCAAATAGCATTCGTTTTTGGGCTGGTATGCAAAACGTGTTTTTGCTAACAAACTACTCTGGTTTAGATCCTGAATTGGGTAGCAATGGTATAGACAACGAAAATTACCCAAGACCAAGAGTGTTTTTGTTAGGTGCTAACATTAAATTTTAATTCATAAAGATTTTATAATGAAAAAAATATTAAAAATAGAAAAAATAGCAGTCTTTATTTTGGTTATGGTTGTTGCTTTATCTTCTTGTACAAAAGATTTAGATATAACACCACAAGACGACCAAGATTTATTAGGTGAAGATTTCTTTACGAATGAAACTTCATATAAAAGACTATTGGCTGGCGTATATGGTAACCTATCCTTAACTGGTGTAGATGGTGCAGGATCATCAAACATACAAGGTTTAGATGCTGGTACTAGTCAATTTGGTAGGGTTTTATTATACCTACAAACATTATCTGCAGACCAAATGATTTGGTCTTATGAAAATGACCCTGGAACTCGAGAAATACAACGTAACATTTGGAACGAAGCAGATCCTATTCTTTTAGGAATGTATGGTAGAACTCACGTAACTATAGCGTTTGCAAATAATTTTTTAAGAGAAACTACAGAGGCTAAGTTAGCTGAAAGAAATGTGTCTGAAGCTACAAAAGCAGAAGTAAAACAGTTTAGAGCTGAAGCACGTTTGTTAAGAGCAATGTCATATTATTATATGATGGATTTATTTGGCCAAGCTAATTTTACAACAGAAGAAGATGCTATCAACGCACCACCTGCAGCTTACAACAGACAACAATTATTTGACTATGTTGAAACTGAATTAAAAGCAATTGAAGCTGATTTACCTGCACCAAGAACAAATGAGCATGGTAGAGCAGACCAAGCAGTAGCTTGGATGATTTTATCTAAGATTTATTTAAATGCAGAAGTGTATATAGGTGAAGCTAAGTACACAGAATGTATTGATTATTGTAAAAAAATTATTGGAGGTGGTTTTACACTTGCCTCTAATTATTTACACAACTTTATGGCAGATAACGATACCAATTCAGCAGCAAATGAAATTATTTTTCCATTAATTTCTGATGGTATTTACACCCAAAACTATGGTCCTACAACTGTAATGATTAACGGTTCTGTTGGTAGTATAGAAGGTAATGGAGAATCTTTAGGAGTAAGCCCTGCTGGTTGGGGAGGAGCTCTAAGATTAAGAAAACAATTTGTAGAATTATTTGAACCAAGCATTTTTAATAATGATGCTAGAAACACAATTATATCTCAAGGTAGAAGTAAAGAAATCACAGACATTTCTAACCAAGACCAAGGATACATTTTAGCAAAATACTCTAATTTAACATCAACAGGAGCACCTGGTTCTGATGTAGGCTTAACATTTGCAGACACAGATTTTCCTTTGTTTAGATTGGCAGATGTATATTTAATGTATATAGAGGCTCATCTTAGAGGCGGTTCTGGTGCAGTTCCAACAGATGCTGTAAACTATATTAACGCAATTCGTTCTAGAGCTAATAATCCTCAAAATAATTTAACACTTGCAGACTTAAACTTAGATTTTATTTTAGATGAAAGAGCAAGAGAATTGCATTGGGAAGCACATAGAAGACAAGATCTAATTCGTTTTGGTAAATTCACAGGAGGTTCGTATAACTGGGTTTGGAAAGGTAATGGAAGCAATGGTATTTCTATTCCTGCAACAAGAAGATTGTATCCTATACCTTCTGCAAGTTTAGCATCAAACCCAAACTTAACTCAAAATGACGGGTATTAAACATAAAAAATATTTAGAAATGAAAAAAATTATAAAACGATTTTCAGCAATATCAATCATAGGTTTGTTCTTATTGATGTTTAATGCTTGTGATGATGATTCTGAATTATTTACAACTACATCAAATCCAACAGCACCAGTATTAGCAAATTTAAGTTTTACAGATTTAACGTTAGATCCTGTAAACACCAACAATCCTGCTATAAATCTTAACTGGCAAGATGCTAGTTATGGGCAACAAGCTGCAGTTAACTATGCCATCGAATTTTCTAGTGATGACGCATTTACCAACCCAACAACTGCAGCAACCACTACTGGTGAAACTGCAATAACTTTATCTGTTGCAGAAGTAAACGCTGCTGCTGGTGATGCAGGTTTAAATCCTTTTGAGTTAAAACCAATCTATATTAGAATCGTATCATCTTTAGGTACAAGAAATAGTGAAAGTGCTGCTTCAAATGCTATTCAAGTTAATGTATACCCATACTTTAACTATACTTTTGATGATTACTTTTTAGTAGGTAATGGAGTTGCGCCTGGTTGGGATAATAACAATCAAAGCGATGTAAATCAAAATCCGCCATTATTTAGAGATCAAAATGACAGTAATGTATTCTATTATACAGGCTTAATAAAAAATGACAATGGAGATTACAATGAAGGTAGATTCAAAATTTTAGAAAGCAAAGGATTATGGCAACCACAATGGGGCGACTCTAGAGATGAAGGTAGTGACGACCCAGCAACCAGTGGAAGTGTTGCAGGTAACCCAGGTACACAATCTGGCGATCCTGGAAGATTTGGTGTATCAAGCACTGGCTACTACTCGTTTATGATAAATTTTGCTTCTAACACATACACATTAGTTCCTTTTAATGCTACTGGTATTACAAGTCCGAATTCATTAACAATTCAAGGTTCAAGTACTGCAAATGTTTCTATGAATCAAATGGCATTTGATGCTCATTTATGGTATGCCAATAGTGTAAGACTAACCCCTGGTAATGTAGAATTTGTTACAGATTCGGGTGCAAAATGGGGAAGCTCAACATCTTTTTCTGGAGTAGCTACTGATGGTGGAGGAACGATACCTGTTATAGTAGAAGATGATTACGATGTTTGGTTTAATGACTTAACAGGACGTTATATTTTAATTCCATTAAACTTATAATATCACCTAAAACAAAAGATAAAATGAAAAAATATTTTAAAAAAATTAGTTACTTAATTCTATCATTAACCTTAGTTTTAGGTTCTTGTGATGTAGAAGAAAGTTTAACTATAGTAACACCAGATCCAGAGTTTGTTTTAAACACACCTGGTATCAGTACTATTTTCCTAAATTTTGAAGTACCAAACAATCCTGCATTTACTATAAATTGGGTTGATGAAATAAATACAGGTGCAACATACACCATAGAAATGGCTACAGCACCAGAGTTTGAAAATCCAATTTCATTGGGTTCAACAGACCTAAGCAACTTTTCTATGACCGTTGCAAACTTTAATCAAGTGTTAGACAATCAAGATATTAAATCTTTTTCTGCAACTGCTGTTTACATGAGGTTAAATACTGGTGCCACTGTATCAAATACTATTTTGTTTCAAGTATCTAAATATGCTGTACAACTACCTAGTATTACAAGCCCTACAAGTGGTGATGCCTTTTCACTTTCTGACGTTGATCCAGATTTAGTTGCGGTAACCATTACTTGGGATGACCCAGAAATTACAGCATCATCTACTGTACCTGTTAGCTATCGATTAGAAGCTGCAGAATCAGGAACCGATTTTGCAACTCCGTTTGTGTTAGGAGAAACAGATGATAACAGCTTAGACTTAACTCATGGAGATTTAAATACCTTTGTGTTAGACAACAATGGTGTTGCTGCCAATGCAAAAGACTATGATTTTAGAATTATAGCAATCGCAGAAACTGCTGCTGGTGATTTGTTTAGAACTTCAGCAAATATTACTTTATCTATAACTCCTTATGATGTAGCTTTAGCCCCAATACTTTATGTAGTTGGTGCTGGTGCAGTTGATGCTGGCTGGGGATGGGATTCTCCTGTAGAACTTGTATTACAAGGTAAAAAATGGTCTGGAAACATTAATTTATCTCCAGACAATGGTGGTAACTTCAGATTTTTTACAGACGCTACATTAACTTGGGGTTCTCCTAGTTACAATTTTCCTTATTTCTTAGATAGAGGTTATACCATAGATAGTAATTTTGAAGATGCTATGGATGGTGACAACAACTTCTTATTTACAGGTACAGCTGGTGAGTATTTCTTAGAAATTGATACAGAAAACGAAACCATTACTTTAGGCCCTGCAGTGGTAGGTCCAAATTGTAATTACGACCAACTTTGGGTGGTTGGTGCTGGTGCAAATGGATGGAACTGGGATAATCCAGTACAAATTTCATGTACAGGTACTGGCGTTTACGAAGGTAATATCAACTTAAAAAACGATGCTTTTAGATTCTTTACAGATGCAGTTACCCAGTGGTCTTCTACAAGCTTTAATTATCCTTATTACGAAAATGAAGGTTATACTATAGATGCTAGATTAGAAAATGCATTAGATGGAGATAGTAACTTTAAGTTTACAGGCACTCCTGGAGAGTATGGTTTAACAATAGATGATGTAAACAAAACAATCACATTAAGCGATCCTATTAAATTATGCGAATTAGACCAACTTTGGTTAGTTGGTGCTGGTGTGCCTGATGCTGGTTGGGGTTGGGATTCTCCTGTGGCATTACCTTGTACTGGTGCTGGTGTATATTCGGGTCAAGTAACTTTTGCTAATGATGCGTTTAGATTTTTTACAGATGCTACATTAGAGTGGGGTTCTCCTAGTTATAACTATCCATATTACGAAGGTGAAGGTTATACTATAGACGCTAATTTTGAAAATGCAGCTGATGGAGATAGCAATGTAAGATTTATTGGTACTCCAGGAACGTACACGTTAACAATTGATACTGTTAATAGAACTATAACTTTACAATAATAAATTTTCACTAAAAAGGTCATAGAGTTTTCTATGACCTTTTTTTAAAGAACCCATATCTATGATAAAAAAATTACTTTCAATTTTTATAATGCTTATTTCTTTTGTCTCTGTAGCTCAAGTAACTTTTGACGTTAGTGCAATTGAAATGAACCAACCTGTAACTTTTACAGTAGACATTACTGCTACTGGCAGTTGTAATGGATTATCAAATCCTAATAAAGTATACATGCATGCAGGTATTGGAAACAATGCCAATGCTTTCGGTTTTAATGTAATTGGTAATTGGGGCCAAGATGATGGTATTGGAGAAATGACTGCGAATGGAGATGGAACTTACAGCATCACCATAACCCCTCAAAACTACTTTACCTTAACACAAACTCAAATTGATACTGCTACCCAAATTGGTATGGTATTTAGAAATGAAGATGGTAGTCAAGAACTTAAATTAAATGATGGCGGTTCTTGTGAAGATTTCATTTTTCCTATTGGTGCTGTACAAGTAAATATTACAAACCCTACAACAGATTTAGTGGTTGTAAATTCAGGTGATAACTTAAATGTTAGCGCAGAAATCGTTTTTCAATCTTCAACCACAGTTCAAGGTAACATAGAAGTTTTTTATAATGATGTATCTGTTGCCACTGCAACTTGTGGTTTTCCTTCATGTAATGCTACTATACCTAATATTACCGAAAGTGGAGTTGTAAAAATAGTGGGTACACCACCAAATTCTACAGAAACTGGTGATGCTAAATTTAACGTTGTTGTTGTACCTGATGTTGCTAATGAAAACATGCCTTCTGGTATGGAAGACGGTATTAATTATGTTTCTGATGATACAAAAGCCATTTTAGTTTTAAATGCACCTGGCAAAGACTTTGTACAAGTTGCAGGTAGTTTTAACAACTATACCCCTACTGACGCTTACAATATGAAAAAAGACCCAGCAAGTGGTAAGTTTTGGTTAGAAATATCAAACTTAACAGCTGGCCAAATCGAAACCTATCAATATTGGGTTTTTGATCAATCTCCGGCAACAAATTCACCAAGCTTGGTAAAAACTGCTGATCCATTTTCTACATTGGTTTTATCTCCTTTTGATGATCCATGGATTTCTACAGATACCTACCCAAATATGCCAACGTATCCTTCTGGTCAAGAAAGAGAAGTAACTGTTTTACAAACAGGTCAAACAGAGTATAATTGGCAAGTTACAGATTTTCAAAAACCTAAAAAAGAAGACTTAATTGTTTATGAAGTATTAATCAGAGATTTTGACGAGGATAGAAATTATCAAGATTTAATTGATAAAATCGATTATTTTAAAGGATTAAATATCAACGCCATTCACCTTATGCCAGTTATGGAATTTGAGGGTAATGAAAGTTGGGGATACAATACTTCATTTCATTTAGCGCTAGACAAATTTTACGGCACAGAAAATAAATTAAAAGAGTTTATTGATCTATGCCATCAAAACGGAATTGCAGTTATTCTTGATGTTGTTTTAAACCATGCATTTGGTAGAAACCCAATGGTTAGAATGTGGATGAATGATGCTGATAATGATGGTTGGGGAGAACCAAGTGCAGATAATCCTTATTTTAATGAGTTTTCTAGACATAGTTACAATGTAGGTTCAGATTTTAATCACCAAAGTAGTTTAACACAAGAATATTCAAAACGTGTTATTAAACATTGGATTGAAGATTTTAAAATTGATGGTTTTCGTTGGGATTTAACCAAAGGGTTTACACAAAATTGTTCTGGTAGTGATGAAGGTTGTACAAATGCGTACCAACAAGATAGAGTTGATGTTTTAAAATCTTATGCAGATTATTCTTGGAGTTTAGACGATGACCATTATGTAATTTTTGAACACTTAGGTTCTGATAATGAAGAACAACAATGGGCAAATTACAAAGATGGAATTATGATGTGGGGTAAGTTAACAAATGAGTATAATGAGCTTACTATGGGTACATCTGGCAACAAAAACTTTAACAGAATGGGCCATAAAAGTAGAGGTTTTAATCAACCAAGACTTTTAGGATATGCAGAAAGTCACGATGAGGAACGTTTAATGTATAAAAATGTTGCCTTTGGTAACAACTCAACAGCTGCTCATAATGTAAGAGATTTAAATACAGCTTTATCAAGAATGTCTGCTCTTGGAGCAGTTACCTTAACAATTCCTGGGCCAAAAATGATATGGCATTTTGGAGATTTAGGAATGGAAACGTCTATTTTTACTTGTTCTGATGGAAGTTATAATAATGATGGTTGTAAATTAGACACAAAAGCACAACCTCAATGGGCAGATAATTGGCTAACAAATGCCAATAGAAAAATGATTTATGATGATTGGGCTAGAATAAATTTATTAAAAACTTCTTTACCCGTTTTTGAAGGCGATTACACTATTACTTCAGGTACGTTAACACCTAGAATAGATATTTATAATACAAGCATTCCAGAAACGGAACTAAGAAACGTTGTTGTTTTAGCTAATTTTGATGTTGTAGCACAGAATATCGATACTAATTTTCCTATTACTGGAGATTGGGTAGATTTAATGGATCCATCTGGAAATACTACCTATGCTGCCAACAGTATTACGTTACAACCTGGGGAATTCAGAATATTTGGTAATCAAAAAGCCACACTATCTACAGATGCATTACTATCTGAAAGTAGTGTACGCATTTATCCAAACCCTACAACAAAATCTTTTTCTATTTCTAAACAAATTAAAAACCTAAGTGTTTATGACATTACAGGTAAAAAAGTAAAACAGTTTGCAAAAAGTGATATTATTAGAAACGTATTTTCTGTAACTGACTTAAAATCTGGAGTTTATTTTATTAGAATTAAAAATAACACTAATAAAATGATAACCAAAAAATTAATTATAAACTAATCTTAAAAATTTAAACATGAAAAAAAATATTGAATTATACGTTTATTTGCTGTTTTATTTGAGACTGGTAAATAGGTTTACTTTCTACCATTCTTAGTATTGTTTTATGAAAAATACTAGCTTTATTTTGGGAGCGATTGATTCTAAAACAAAATTCATCAAAGTAAGCTTGAATATGTGCTTTACTCACATGAGTAGGTATGGCTCTTATCCATGATTTCACTTGCATAATTATAGTATGTAATTGTTTAAAATTACCACCATTGTTGCTATAAATCTGCTCAATATTAAAATTTTCTTTTAAAGGTTCATAGCCTCTCCATTTGTCTGTAATTATTTTTGATGATTTACAAATATGTTCTTCAAATATTGGGGTTAGTGATTTTGCAGAATAATCATCAATCGACCTAATATAGACTCTTTTTACTTTGTTATTATCTGTCAATTCTATTGCTATAACAGCCTTTTTCTTTTTACTATCATAACTTCTACCTTGTTTACCTTCTTCTTTTCCTCCAACTGTAAATTCATCAACATGAATTAATTTTTCCAAAGGATATTTTTGGCTGCTCTTCATCGCTTTACGAACTTTTTGCATAAAATACCAAGCTGTTCCTTGACGAAGACTAAAGCGTTTACCCATTTGAATACTTGATATGCTTTTACTACTTGTACTCATCTCAAATGCAATACAAAATGCTTTCTGTAAGCCAAATTTAACTTTATGAAAAATAGTATTTGCTGTAGCACTTTCCACATGATGACAGTTGTAACAGTGATAAGTATAACCTGATTTTGCACAGCCTTTGGTATGACCACATTTACTACATGTAAAACCATCATGCCATTTTATTTTCGCTAAATAGGATTTACAGGCTTCATCATTTGGTAATTCTTTTATAAAGTTTAGTAAGTCTTGTCCCTTAAATTCTTCTATTTTACTGTATTTAATAATATAAATATACCGAAATTATATGACTAACTCAATAAAATTATTTACCATATTAGGCAAACAAGTATTAAACAAAAGTTTTAGTGCTAATGGGGTTTATGATGTTCAGTTACCAGAATTAACTACTGGGGTTTATATTGCTCAATTAGAAAGTGAAAATGGAAAAATCAGCAAAAAAATTGTGTTAGAATAATCAATAATATAAAGAAATAGATCATGAAAAATAACAAAGAAACTCAAAATATTACTCGTAAAGACGCCATTAAAAAAATAGGAAATTACAGTAAATATGCAGCTTTAACTGCTTTAGGTACTTATATGATATTAAATCCACAAAAATCGCAAGCTGCATCTGTACCTTCAGACCCAGGATCAGGATTTTAAGTGTAAATGATTGTGTTCATAAAAAACGAGCTATTTTAAAAAATAGCTCGTTTTTTTATGGTTCAGATCAAAAAAATCGTTCAATGACTTTAAAAAATTCTTGGTCCCTTAACTTTCTAAATTTAAGGATAACAAAGCATATCAAGCTCATCAAACTTTAAGAAATATGATTTCTACAAAAATGCAATAAAATAGCTACTCTAAAGCACCTAAATAACGTTCTGCATCTAAAGCAGCCATACAACCTGTACCAGCAGCAGTTACAGCTTGTCTGTATTCTTTATCTTGAATATCTCCAGCTGCAAAAACACCTGGTAAATTTGTTTTTGTAGTTTTTCCTTTAGTGATTAAATAACCAGTTTCATCCATATCTAAAACTCCTTTAAATAAATCTGAATTTGGTGTATGACCAATCGCTACAAATACTCCTGTTACAGGAATATCATGTTTTTCTTTGGTTTGATTATTAATAGCTCTAACTCCAGTAACTACATTATCACCTAAAACCTCATCAATTTCTGTATTGTATAAAACTTCAATATTATCAGTTTTATTTACTCTGTGTTGCATAGCTTTTGAGGCACGCATATAATCTTTACGCACCAAAATAGTAACCTTACTACAAATATTAGCCAAATAGGTAGCCTCTTCAGCAGCAGTATCTCCAGCACCTACTACTACAACATCTTGTCCTTTATAAAAAAACCCATCGCAAGTAGCACATGCAGACACTCCACCACCAATTAAACGCTGCTCACTTTCTAAACCTAAATATTTAGCAGTTGCTCCTGTAGAAATAATTATGGTTTCTGCTTCTATATGTTTTGTTTCATCAACAACCACTTTATGAATTCCACCAATTTCTTCACTTAAATCAACAGAAGTTACCATTCCAAAACGCACATCAGTGCCAAAACGCTCTGCTTGATGTTTCAAATCCATCATCATAGCAGTACCATCAGTTCCATCTTTATAACCAGGAAAATTATCAACCTCTGTAGTTGTAGTTAACTGACCACCCATTTGCATACCTGTATACATTATTGGTTTCATATCTGCTCTTGCAGCATAAATTGCAGCTGTATATCCTGCAGGTCCAGAACCAATAATTAAACATTTTATTTTTTCGATAGTATCTGACATAATTCTTTTATAATTTAATACAAATGTATTTTTTTTGATTTATTTAGACTACAAATATGAATGAATAATTATAATATGTTGATAACAAAAATTGATGAAAATGTAGAAGTTAAAAATATTTTAATCCTTTTTAATATTAACAACCTCTTCTGCAGTAACTATTTTCTGGTTTTTATTTCCCCAAGAATTGCTAATGTAGTTCATAACGTCTGCAATTTCTTGATGGTTTAAGTTAACTTTTTTCATTATTCTATGGTATACAATACCATTTACAACAATACTATCTGTTATACCAAATTTTATTGCTCTGATACTTTTTGCTCTGTACTTAACTAAAAAATCTGACTGTGCTAATGGAGGGTATTTATTTATTTTTCCTTTTCCATCAGCTTTATGACATATTTTACATTTTTTTGTGTAAATTTTTTTACCTCTTTTTACACTTTTTAGCAATGTTGAATTTTGTGCTTTTGGCAAATATCGTGTTATGTTTAGTGTGTACAATTGAGCAACTACTAAAAGATAAATAACAATAATTCTCATTTTAGTTGGGCAATATTTTTACAATTCCTAAATTTTCTACACCTACATACATAAAACCATCTAACCCCTGCTCTATAGAACGCACTCTACCAATATCTTTTAATAATTTTACTTCTTTAAAAACTGTATTGCCTTTTAAGATACATCTACTAACGTATTGAAATTTTAAAGACCCAACTAAAAGATTCCCTTTCCATTTTCCGTATTTATCACTACTAATAAAAGCCATACCACTTGGCGCTATAGAAGGCGTCCAATGATGAATTGGACTTTTCATACCAGGAATCGAAGTTTTATCTGTAAATTTTGTACCACTATAATTTATCCCATAACTTGCTTTTGGCCAGCCATAATTTTCTCCTTTTTTAATAATATTTATTTCATCACCTCCTTGTGGTCCATGTTCATGAGCCCAAATTTCATTAGTAAAAGGATTCATTTCCATACCTTGCGGATTTCGATGTCCGAAACTAAAAATGGCTTTTTTAGCATTTTTTTGATTTACAAAAGGGTTGTTTATAGGAACAGAACCATCATCATTCAATCGATAAATTTTACCACCATCTCTAGTGATGTCTTGCGGATTTAGCTCTCTATTTCCTCGATCTCCAACACTAAAATAAACGCGATTTTCTTTATCAAATGCAATTCTAGAACCAAAATGCTGTCCTCTTTTAGAATTTGGTGATGCTTTATACAAAACTTCTTTTTCAACCAATTGATTCTCTTTTAATTTGGCTCTCATTAAAGTGGTATTTCCTCCATTTCCTTTTCCTCCTTGCGAAGCATAAGTAAAGTAAATCCAGCCATTTTGTGAATAATTAGGATGCAGTTCCACGTCCATAAAGCCCCCTTGACCACGAACATAAATTTCAGGCAAATTTCCAATATTGATTTTTCTTCCATGTTTAAAATGAATCAATTTCCCTTCTTTTTCAGTGATTAGCATAGAATTATCAGGCAAAAAGGTAAATCCCCATGGGTTCACTAAATCAGGAACTACAATTTCATATTCTTTTTTTTGAGATAATAGCGATAAACCGCAAAAAAAAAGCGAAAATGACAAAAGATAAATTTTTTGTTTCATTGCAAGAAAATTAAATAAAATTTAATACAATATATAAATATTATTCTATATTTGCAGTCCTAAAATTGATGACTTTTTTCGGGGTGTAGCGTAGCCCGGTCATCGCGCCTCGTTTGGGACGAGGAGGTCGCAGGTTCGAATCCTGCCACCCCGACTTTAAACTTCAGATTTATTTCTGGAGTTTTTTTATGTTACATAACCATATATTTGATAACAAAACAAAAAGATACCAACTGCTATCAAATATGAATTTACTGCTTTATAAAATGCAGAATAACTTTCTTTTTTTTGCCAATTTGTAATCAAAAAGACTATAGGAATTAAGGCTAAAATCTGCCCTATTTCAACACCAATATTAAAACTCAAAATTTTGGCAAGAAACTGTTCATTTCCAATGTCAAAAGATTGCAATCTAGTGGCTAAACCAAAACCGTGAATTAACCCGAAGAAAAACACCATGAACAATAAATTAGGTGCTTTCACATTCAATTTTTTAAAACCTCCTAAATTTTCAAATCCTTTGTACAAAACACTTAATGCGATGATAGCATCTACCAAATGCTCATCTGCTTTTATACCTAAATACGTTGCTACTGTTAACGTTATACAGTGTGCTATTGTAAAAACGGTGATAAATTTCACAATAGCTTTAAATCCGCTTAAATAAAAAACAACGCCCGCTAAAAACAGCAAATGGTCGTAACCTGTAAGCATGTGTTTTGCACCTACATAAATATAAGATCCTAAACCTCCATTATTTAAGATAGCTTGATCTGATGTACTTACACCATGTGCAAATGCAAAAAATGGTGTAAAAAAAAGCACCATAGTTAGTAAATACTTTAGCTTGAAAGGCTTCAATAGAAACTATTTTTTTCGATTGAAAAAGAAAAACAACATTGCTACGACTACAATACTTGCTATAATAAAAATGTAAGAAGGCAAGGAATCTTCATCAGCATGTGTATGAGAATGAGTTGCTGAATTGTGATGGTGTGTCACTTCAAAAGTTAAAGTTGCCCAATTAGATTCATGAGTTAAACCTTCTTCTTCTGAATTTACTAAATGAATTGTTCTTACATACCAAATACCATCATTTTTCAACTTTACAGAAACAATTCCTTCTTGATTTGTTCTTAGTTCTTGACCAGTAGTATGTGTATGATTTTCATCATCATGAGAATGTGTTGTTTCATTATGGCTGTGCGTTTCACTACTAATATTATTGTGAGAATGTCCTTTTTCTGTTGCTTTAAAATCGGCATAAACCAATTGATTTGCTAATGGTTTGCCTTTTCTCAATAATTGTAATTGTAAAGTATCTCCTGTATATTTTTTATAAGGATTTTGTAAGGGAACAAATTCTATTGGATAGCCTAAAACAGTCTTCCAATCTTCGCTCCTCTCCTCTCCTACTTGAAAAATAGCTTTAACATGTTTAGAATATTTCTCAACAGCATCGTCTTTTATCGTATTGTTTTCTTTTCTTGCAGACAAAACGTCTTTAATTCCATCATGTTCTAAATAATCATTAAATTTTTGAGCAGTCATGGCAAAATTTCTTGGTTTTGTAGATACTCCTGCAACCCAAGTTCCTTCATTTTCTGTTGTAAAATTTAAAATCGTAATGCTATCTTTTTCAGACCATTGTTTATCTTCAATTTTTATTCGTTTTCCATTTCCTACCAAACTGGCATCTAGCATTCGGTCTCTAGTAATTACATTTTCACTTTTATCAAACGTACCATTAAATAAATTAATAGTACTTTGGGTGTGGGGTTCTAGAAAAAAAGTATCTATTTTTAGATACATATCGTGACTACAGAAAATTAAAATACATAGAATTGTAAATATTTTTTTTCTCATTTTTGAATACGTTTTTCAATGATAATAATCGCAAAAATAATCTTTAAATTCAAAACAATTAAGGGTTGTTTTTATAATTGAGACTCAATTAACATTTTCTAAATTATTTAACATAAGTTTTGTTTAACATAAAATATAATAAGTTAAACAATTTGTATCTTTGTTTATATCATAAACCAAGACTATGCAATTTTTTGACAATAAAGATATTTCAAACCTAAATAAAATTTTCAGAATTAACTTAATAAACAGTTGTTCTGGTTTTAAATCGGCAAATCTTTTAGGAACCATTTCAGAAGATGGAAATACAAACGTAGCCGTGTTTAGCTCTGTTACACATTTAGGCTCAAATCCACCAACTTTGGGTTTTATTTTAAGACCTACAACAGTGCCAAGAAATACGCACAAAAATTTAAAAGATACTGGTTATTTTACAATCAATCATATTTGGGAAGATGTGTTTGAAGATGCACATCATACTTCAGCTAAATATCCATATGATATTTCTGAATTTGATATGACCAATTTAGAACCTGAATTTAAGGGTGATTTTAATGCTCCTTTTGTTAAAAATGCACCAGTACAAATGGCAATGAAATTTATTGAAGAAATTTATGTGCCTTCTAATAATGTAATGCTCGTTGTTGCGCAAATTCAAGAGTTATATGTTAAAGATGAGTTGTTACAAGAAGATGGCTTAATCAACTTATCTGAAGGAAAAGTAGTAACCATAAACGGACTAGACACCTATGCTGTTCCACAATTTAAAAAGCAATTAAGTTATCAAAGACCAAAAGTGATAGAAAATATATGAAAATTCTAGTAACAGGTGCAACAGGTTATATTGGCAAACGTTTAATTCCTCTTTTATTAAATGATGGTCATGAAATCATATGCCCTGTTAGAGATAAAAAAAGAGCAGAAAATTATTATAAAGAACAACAAAATATAACGTTGATTGAAGCTGATTTTTTAGATGCTAGTTCTTTAAAAATAGTTCCTAAAGATATAGATGCTGCTTATTATTTAATTCACTCCATGTCGAATTCTGCCAAAGAATTTCACGTTTTAGAAGAAAAGTGCGCGTTTAATTTTAAGCGATTTGCAGAAACAACAACTATAAAACAAGTTATTTATTTAAGCGGAATTACCAACGACACAAAGCTTTCTAAACATTTATTATCAAGAAAAAATGTAGAAAATACATTAAGTTCAAAAAGTTATGCTTTAACTACTTTTAAAGCCGGAATTATAGTTGGTTCAGGAAGTTCGTCTTTCGAAATTATAAGAGATTTGGTTGAAAAACTACCAGCCATGATTGCGCCTAAATGGTTAGATACTAAAACACAACCGTTATCAATTCGAGATGTATTGGCTTTTTTACACAAAGCACTAGGCAAAAGAGAGTTATACAATACTTCTTACGATATTTTTGGTCCAGAAGTACTGACTTATAAAACCATGTTATTGCAGTTTGCAGAAGTAAGAAAACTAAAACGTTCAATTCTAACTGTGCCTGTAATGACACCAAAACTATCTTCTTATTGGTTGTACTTTGTAACCTCAACATCCTACAAATTAGCAAGTTCTTTAGTAAATTCTATGGGTGTAGAAGTTATTGGCAATAAAAGCAACATCAATAAAATTCTAGATGTTGAGCCCATGACGTATAAACAAGCTGTAAAATTAGCTTTTAAAAAAATTGAACAAAATAGTATTATTTCTAGTTGGAAAGATTCTTACATCAGTAGTGGAAAACTAAAAAATTATGTAGGTGAATTTATTAATGTACCCAAATATGGATGTTTTAAAGATTACAAGAAAAGAACTGTAAAAAACAGGGCAAAAACCATAGATAAAATTTGGGCCATTGGTGGCGAAACAGGTTGGTATTATGGCACCATTTTATGGAAAATTAGAGGTTTTTTAGATCAATTTTTTGGTGGTGCTGGCTTAAGAAGAGGCAGAAGACACCCAACAGAACTCAATGCTGGTGATGCCTTAGATTTTTGGCGAGTAATTTATGCTGATAAAGAAAAAGGTAAGCTCCTACTCTATGCCGAAATGATTTTACCAGGAGAAGCATGGTTAGAATTTAAAATTGAGGGTGAAAAATTATGCCAAACAGCAACATTTAGACCTGTAGGTTTGGCTGGTAGATTGTATTGGTATGCAGTAGTGCCTTTTCACTGGTTTATTTTTAATGGAATGATTAGCAAAATTGTAAAAGTTTAATTTTTTTGAAAAAACAACATTTACCCACAAAAATATGTATCGTTTGTGAAAGACCTTTTACTTGGCGAAAAAAGTGGGAAAAGAATTGGGAAAACGTTAAATATTGTAGTAAAAAATGCAGCAGCAACAAAAAAAAATAGGATTAGTTTGGTTTCGTAATAACTTACGAACAAGAGATAATGTTTCTTTACAAAAAGCAGTAACTGAAAACGAAAAGACAATTGCGGTCTATTTTTTTGACCCTAAATATTTTTCTTTGGATGAATTCGGGTTTCAAAAAACTGCAAAATTTAGAGCCAAATTTTTGCTTGAAACCATTGCTGATTTGCAACAAAATTTAGCTGAATTAAATATTACACTCCTCACCTATTTTGAGGCTCCAGAAAATAAATTAAAACAATTGTGTGATGAATTTTCTGTAGACGCCATCTACACTCAAAAGGAATGGACTCAAGAGGAAATTAAAACGAATAAAGCTGTAAAAAAATTGATTCCAAAAATTGATTTTATAGAAGATTATGATCAATTTTTATATCACCCAAATACAGTTTCTAATAACTTTAGTAACATCCCTAATGTTTTTACGGGTTTTCGTAAAAAATTAGAAAAGTACGTTGCAATTTTAGATGAAGTTGAGATTACCAAACTTCCTGAACATCATAAAATAGAGAATACAACTACAATTCCAACACTTAGTGATTTAGGTTTTGAAAATTTTACAATTCCACACAAAACTGCCTTTCCGTTTAAAGGTGGAGAAACTGAAGCTTTAAAACGATTGAATTATTATTTGTTTGAAAGCAAAAAGGTAAGTTTTTATAAAAAAACAAGAAACGGTTTGGTTGGAGTTGATTATGCTACAAAATTTTCTCCTTGGTTGGCAAACGGAAGCCTATCTGCCAAAACCATTTATCATCAAATAAAAAAATACGAAACTGAATTTGGTGAAAATCAGTCTACCTATTGGGTAATTTTTGAATTGATTTGGAGAGATTTTTTCAAATACATTTCTTTAAAATACGACAAAAACATCTTTAAAATCGGTGGTATTTTAGAAAGAGAATATCATTGGAATACAGATCAAGATATTATTCAGAGTTGGATTAATGGTGAAACCAAAGACGACTTTGTTAACGCAAATATGATTGAGTTGAAAGAAACTGGCTGGATGAGCAACAGAGGCAGACAAAATGTGGCTTCATACTTTGCGAAAGAACTCCTGCAAGATTGGCGAATTGGAGCAGCTTATTTTGAATCGCTTTTGTTAGATTATGATGTACATAGCAATTATGGCAATTGGATGTATGTGGCTGGAGTTGGTAACGATCCTAGAGACCGAAAATTCAACACCCAGTTACAAGCAGAACGTTATGACAGCAATCATAAATTTAGAAATTTATGGTTAGAAAAAACTTTGTTTTAGCATGAATATTACAGAAGTACATATCATTTTTCCGCATCAAATTTTTAAAACTAGTGATGTTTTAGAAACGGTTGATGACATCATATTAATTGAAGAATATTTATTTTTCAATCAATATAAGTTCCATCAACAAAAAATTGCCTTTCATAGAGCCAGTATGAAAGCTTATGAAAATTATCTCATCAAAAAGGATAAAAAAGTACGTTATATTGATGCTACAGACAAGTTGAGTGATGTTCGAAAATTGTTACCAAAATTAGCTGATGATGGCATTTCTAAAATCCATATTATAGATCCTACAGACAATTGGCTAGAAAAACACATTCATCAATCTAAAGGTGCTCTAGAAATTATTTGGTACAACAATCCTTTATTCATCAATAGTAAAGAAGAATTATCATCCTTTTTTAAACCCACTAAAAAGAAATTCTTTCAGACTTCATTCTATAAAAGTGAACGAAAAGAAAGAGCTATTTTAATGGATGGCAAAAATCCTGCTGGTGGTAAATGGACGTTTGATGATGAAAACAGAAAAAAATATCCGAAAGGAAAAACGCCACCATTAATTCAGTTTCCTAAACAAACAAATTATCAAACAGAAGCTGCAAAATATGTACACGAAAACTTTGCAGGTAATTACGGAAAACTGAATGATTATATCGTATATCCTGTTGATTTTAAAGCTGCAGAAGAATGGTTAACGCAATTTTTTGAAATCCGTTTTCACGAATTTGGTGCGTATGAAGATGCTATTGTAAGAGAAGAACATTTTTTGAACCATAGTTTATTATCGCCTTTAATTAATGTGGGTTTATTGCATCCTAAAAAAGTCATTGAATTGGCCATTGAATATGCTAATAAAAATGATATCCCAATTAATTCTACTGAAGGATTTGTGCGTCAAATTTTGGGTTGGCGAGAATTTATAAGAGGAGTTTATGAAGCAAAAGGAACAGAAGAACGTACCAAAAATTTCTGGAAATTCTCTAGAAAAATTCCTAAATCGTTTTATAATGGAACAACTGGAATTCAACCTATAGACGATGTCATCAAAAAAGTAAACAAAACAGCATACGCACATCATATAGAACGTTTAATGATTTTAGGAAACTTTATGGTGTTGTGTGAATTTGACCCAGATGAAGTGTACCAATGGTTTATGGAGCTTTTTATTGATGCTTACGATTGGGTTATGGTGCCAAACGTTTATGGAATGAGTTTGTTTGCAGATGGTGGAATGATGAGTACAAAACCCTACATAAGCAGTAGTAATTATATTATGAAAATGAGTAATTACAAAAAAGGCGATTGGCAAAAAACTTGGGATGGTTTATTTTGGACTTTTATGGATAAGCACAAAGCATTCTTTTTAAGTAATCCTAGATTAGGAATGCTCATTAGAACTTTTGATAAAATGAATCAAGAGAAAAAAGAAGTACATTTTGAGAATGCAAAACAATTTTTTAACGAATTAGACAATGGCTGATAGAGAAGAAATTAATGTAGTTTGGTTAAAACGAGATTTGCGCTTGCAAGATAATGAAGCAATTAAAAACGCTTTAAAATCTGACAAACGTGTTTTATTTTTATATGTTTTTGAGAATTCTTTAATAAACGATCCTCATTATTCTGAGCGTCATTGGAATTTTATAAAACAATCTATTGTAGATCTTAATGAAGATTTACAAAAATACAATACAAAAATACTTACAGTTACTTCTGAAGTAATTACAGCGTTTAATCAATTACAAAATTACTATAAAATTAATACTGTTTTTTCGCATCAAGAAACCGGCTTGTTAATTACTTATAATAGAGACCGAGATTTTGCAAGATACTGCAGAAACAATACTATAAATTGGGTAGAAAACAATAATAACGGAGTTTTAAGAGGTTTATTAAACCGAGAAGATTGGTTTGATAAATGGGATGAATACATGAGTTCTGCACAATTTACATATCAAATAAAGTCAGAACAATGTATTTCTTTAAACGAATTTAAAACTGTAGAGCGCAGTTTTTTTACGACAAACTTATCTACAGAAAAACATCCTTTTTTTCAAAAAGGGGGTACAAAAACAGCCTGGAAATATGCTGATAGTTTTTTTAAAGAAAGACATAAAGAATACATGCATCATATTTCTAAACCAGCCTTATCAAGAATAAGTTCTAGCAGATTATCACCATATATTGCTTGGGGAAATCTTTCTATTCGCCAAGTTTATCAAGAAGCATTAGCGTATAAAACAGAAAGAAATAAGCGCTCTTTAGGTGCTTTTATCTCTAGGTTACGTTGGCAAGCTCATTTTATTCAAAAGTTTGAAATGGAGCATACTATGGAAGAAGCTAGTATAAACAAAGGATATCATAAGCTTAAAAAAAGTATTTCTTTAAGCTATCAAAAAGCGTGGAAAGAAGGGAACACAGGTTTCCCTTTAGTAGATGCTTCCATGCGTTGTTTGGTTGAAACTGGATATTTAAATTTCAGGATGCGATCCCTACTCGTGTCTTTTTTTACACATATTTTATGGCAACCTTGGCAAGCATCTACACACCATTTATCGCAGCAATTTTTAGATTTTGAGCCAGGTATTCATTTTCCGCAATTGCAAATGCAAGCTGCTGAAACTGGCATTAACAATGTGCGCATTTACAACCCTGTTAAAAATAGTTTAGAACATGATGCAGATGCTATTTTTATAAAAAAATGGGTGCCAGAACTTGCAAAATTGCCTTTACCTTTTATTCACGAACCTTATTTAATGACGCCTTTAGATCAGCAATTTAACAACTTTATTTTGGGTGAAAATTACCCTTTACCTATTGTAAATGGTAAATCTGCACGTAAAAAAGCCAGTGATATTCTTTTTAACATGAAAAAAAGATTTGATGTACTTATAGAAAATAAAAGAATCTTAAAAAAACATACTTTATCTGATAGAAATCAGTTGTTAACAGATTAAAATAGGCCTATTTATATGGATTCATAATGTTTTGTTAATTTATGTTTAACCTTTTTTAAAATATGTTAAACATTATTATATTTGAAGTAATTATGATTTACAACACAACACATACAAATAAAGAAGCGGACGCTATTTTTAATGACTTATTAGGCAAGCCTTATTCTTTTTTTAAAGCGATTAAATTAGGTGGTGTTGGTTCTAAAAGAATGATGATAGACATTGTTAGCCCAGGTTTTTTAAAATACATGAACACGGTTTCTGATATTAATTATGGTAATATAGAAATTAGGGAAAAAGGCATTATTGTTCATATCAATAAAGGGTTACAAAACTTTAGTTGGGCAATACCAACTTATCAGTTACACATTTATAAAACAAGTGGCTTTAGTATTCATGCTCAAGGTAATTTTGTACGCTTTAAAAAGAATAAATTATTGAAAGAAAATAAAAAGTTTCTCGACAAAATTATAGATCTAAAAATAGAAAACGACAAACAATACGAATTCTACTAGATGAAACAGTTAAACGAAATTGAAACAGATAGAATTATTGAAATGGCTTGGGAAGATAGAACAACTTTCGAATCCATTCAATTTCAATTTGGTCTAAAAGAACAAGAAGTTATTGATTTAATGCGCAGAGAAATGAAGCCATCAAGCTTTAGAATGTGGCGAAAAAGAGTGCAAGGAAGAAAAACAAAACATCAACAATTAAGAACTTTCGAAAAAGGAAGATTTAAATGTACAAGACAAAGAACAATATCAAACAACTCTATATCTAAAAGGTAATATGAACAGTGCTTTGCCTCTAAGATTAGAGTACTTAAGGACAGCACATTAAAAAGACACAAAATGATTACAGAAGTAATATTAAAAGAAAAAGAAGCATCAGAAAAATTAAACGGTTTTTCATTCGAAGAAGTTGGCGATGACCATTTATATACGGGTCTAGAAACACCAATGAAAAAAGATGCTTTTCAACTCTCAGACATCCAAAAGAAAAAAAAGATTGCTAATTTATTTTCTGAAATAATGGATGTTATGGGCTTAGACCTCACTGACGATTCTTTAAAAGGAACACCAGAAAGAGTAGCCAAAATGTATATTGATGAAATATTTTCTGGATTAAACCCAGCCAATAAACCAAAAGTAGCGTTGTTTGATAACAAATACCAATATAACCAAATGTTGGTAGAAAAAAACATCACATTTTATTCTAATTGCGAACACCATTTTGTGCCAATTATTGGTAAAGCACATGTTGCCTACATTTCATCTGGTAAAGTAATCGGATTATCAAAATTAAATAGAATTGTACAATACTATGCTAAAAGACCTCAGGTTCAAGAACGTTTAACCAACCAAATTGCAGAGGAACTTAAAGCTGTTTTAGACACGGAAGATGTAGCTGTTATTATAGACGCTAAACATCTATGTGTATCATCTAGAGGAATTAAAGATGATACTTCATCCACAGTAACTTCTTACTTTGGTGGTACATTTAATACCCAACAGAAAATCGTTGAATTGCAAAACACTTTAAAATACTAAGTTATGGAACTTATCAAAAAAGCTTTAGAATTTGAGAACAGAAAAATGAGATTTCCAACAACAAGTGATCGTATTTTAGCTTCTAGAGAAGCAAAATCTTTAATACTTGATCTTAATGAAATTTATAAAAAAAATAAAGATCAAAAAATAATGGATATCATGAAGCGTTTAACCGCTATAAAACAGCGTATAGAAAAACGTTTAAAAGGGAAACCTTTAACAGCTGCTTAAAATATAATAAATTCAGATTTTTCTTGCATTTCTAACTTTTATATCTATATTGCCAAATTAGATAAAAACAGAGAAGACAAAGAATGAATTTATTAGAAAGAGCTGTAGAGTTTGAGAATAGAAAATTCTCATTTAAAACAACCAGCGATCGTATTTTAGCATCAAGAGAAGTAAAAGCTTTAATATTAGAGCTTAATGAAGTATACAAAGTAGACAAAAATCCTGAAATAATGGATCTAATGAAGCGCTTGACAGCAGTTAAACAAAAAATTGAAAAGCGCTTGAAAGGAAGACCTTAAAGCAATATGAATAAAATTTTAGTTATTGGAGGAAGCAAAGGAATTGGTAATGCAATTGTAAATGCTCTAGTTAGTGAACATCAAATTATTAACATTAGTAGAACTGCTCCTTTGCAGACTCACAATAATCTAACACATTATAATTGTGATATTCTTACTGATGATTTACCAGAAATTGACAAAATAGATACTTTAATTTATTGTCCTGGTAGTATTAATTTAAAACCCATTTCTCGATTAAAATTAGACGAATTCAGAAATGATTTCGAAATTAATGTAATTGGTGCTGTAAAAGCTATTCAACAATATTTACCAGCTTTAAAAAAAGGAAATCACCCTTCAATTTTATTATTTAGTACAGTTGCTGCTAAATTAGGAATGCCATTTCATGCCAGTGTTGCTGCAGCAAAATCTGGTGTAGAAGGTTTAACAAAATCTTTAGGTGCAGAACTAGCACCAACTATTCGTGTAAATGCCATTGCACCTACTGTAACCAATACAGATTTGGCTGCAAAATTATTACGTAACGAACGTTTAATAGAAGGTATTAAAGAGCGTCATCCTCTTAAAAAATTCTTAGATCCAAAAGAAGTTGCAGATTTAGCAAGCTTTTTAATCTCTAACAAAGCAAATTCCATTTCAGGTCAAATATTTGAGCTAGACTGCGGAATTGTAAGTTTTAAAATATAACTTTTTGATTATGACAGATATTTATGAAATTGAGATGAATAGTCTCACGAATAATCCTATCCAATTTTCTGATTTTAAAGGCAAACATATTTTGTTTGTAAATGTTGCCTCTAAATGTGGTTTTACACCTCAATACAAAGAATTAGAACAATTACATAAAGATTATAAAAATGAAATTGTTGTAATTGGAGTGCCTTGCAACCAATTTGGAAAGCAAGAACCTGGTACAGCAGATGAAATTCAAGAATTTTGTCAGGTAAATTATGGAGTATCTTTTTTAATTACCGAAAAAGTTGATGTTAAAGGTCAAAATCAACATCCGCTTTACACTTGGTTAACTAATAAGAGTTTGAATGGCAATAAAAGTTCTTCTGTAAAATGGAACTTTCAAAAATATTTGGTTTCACCTACAGGTGAATTAATTGATTATTATTTTTCAATTACAAAACCAACAAGTAAAAAAATTACTAAATTCTTAAACTAAAAATATGTTTGGATTATTTAAAAAGAAATCTGAAGTTGAAAAACTACAAGAAAAATATAAAAAATTAATGGAAGAAGGCTTCAAATTGCAATCGATTAATAGAAGCGATAGCGATCAAAAATATTTAGAAGCTGATAATTTATTAAAAAAGATTGAAGGATTACAAGCTAAATAATGAGGCAAGCCAAGTTAACCTTTATTTTTATAATAGTAAATTTTAGTGGGTTAGCCATTGGCAACTGGTTTATGGATGGTGGCCCTATGACAGATTGGTACATCAATTTAAAAAAAGCACCTTGGACACCTCCAGGTTGGGTGTTTGGTGTAGCTTGGACAACAATTATGATTTGTTTTTCTATTTATTTAGGAAAACTTTTTTTAGTTGAAAACTCAAAGAAAATGACAGCTATCTTTATCATACAATTTATATTGAATGTTAGTTGGAACTTTCTTTTTTTTAAACAGCACTGGGTATTTTTAGGGCTGATAAACCTTAGCTTACTCACTGCCCTTTTATTTTTTTATTTCTTTAAATTCAGCAAAAAAGTAAAAAATTACAAATACCTGTTATTACCGTATATAATTTGGTTGTGCATTGCAACATCATTAAATCTATATGTTTTAATACATAATTAAATAAAAAAATCTCACGTTTTTATGAATCGCATACATCAAATTGAACAAAATATACAAAATTTAAGGTTGCAACTTCAGGAACACGAGTTGTATACCAATTTAAATACCATAGAAGATATAAAAGTTTTTATGGAGCATCATGTATTCGCTGTTTGGGATTTTATGTCGCTTTTAAAAAGTCTACAAAACCATTTAACAACCACTACATTACCTTGGACGCCTCCTAAAAATCCCACTTTATCAAGATTTATCAATGAAATTGTTCATGGAGAAGAAAGTGATGTTAACGAAATTGGCGAACCAAAAAGTCATTTTGAAATGTATATGGATGCCATGTTACAAATGAATGCAAACACCCAAAATATAACACATTTTTTAAATGCAATAAATGCAGGTAATAGTTTAGATTATGCATTTAGTGAAATTCAAGTTGATCAAAGAATTGTTGATTTTGTAAAATATACATTCTCTATTATTCAAACCAACAAACCCCACCTTATTGCTTCAGCATTTACTTTTGGCAGAGAAGATGTTATACCAGATATGTTTATTGAGATTTTAAAAAACTCAGATGCAAAAAACACCTCTTTCTATAAACTAAAATATTATTTAGAACGCCATATAGCTTTAGATGGAGATGAACATGGCCCTTTATCTTTAAAAATGGTTAAAGAGCTTTGTGGAAAAGATAGCAAAAAATGGGAGGATGCAAACTTTGTGGCAAAAGAATCTTTACTAAAAAGAATACAACTTTGGTATGGCATAAATGACCTAATTACAAGAAAAAAAACTTCTGAACCTAGCCCTATTTTAAATTAATTAATTGTGAAAATATATACATTTCATAGAAAACAAAAGTTTCCGATTTCATTAGATGATGCTTGGAATTTTTTATCAAACCCAAAAAATTTAAAAATCATTACTCCAGATTATATGGGTTTTAACATCGAATCTGGGGCAGACAGGCCTTTGTATGCAGGACAAATTATACAATATATAGTTACGCCACTTTTAGGCATTAAAACCAAATGGGTTTCTAAAATTACACAAGTAAAACACAAAGAATATTTTGTAGACGAACAATTGTATGGCCCATATGCTTTGTGGGATCATAAACATTTTATCAAAGAAGTTAAAGGTGGTGTTGAGTTTGAAGATATCATACACTACAAAGTACCTTTAGGTTTTTTAGGGCAATTAGTACATCCGTTTTTGGTAAAACCTAAACTTGAAGAAATTTTTAATTACAGACAAGAAAAACTGATTGAACTTTTTGGCGAGTTTAAAGAAGCCTAGCATCTTATAAAAATTCAAAAATATCATACTGTGTTTCTAACACAGATTATTCCAAATAAATCGCCAGTAAAACTGAGTAAGGTTTCCCTTTTTTAAATAAATTTATAAAAAAGGGAACCATGACACGTTTTCTTTAAAAATGACAATTAATAGAATGAAAGAACAAAAAAACATATTCTGGTTTCGAAGGGATTTACGTTTAAACGATAATTGTGGTTTATATCATGCGTTAACCTCAGGTAAAAATGTACTGCCTATTTTTATTTTTGATGATGAAATCCTTTCTAAACTTCCTTCAGATGATGCTAGAGTAACCTTTTTACATCAAGAGCTAACCAATATCAACAATCAGCTGAAAGAAGTTGGTAGTTCTTTGGCAATATTTCATGGAAAACCAATTGATATATTTAAACAACTATCAGAAAAACATCAAATAGAAACCGTCTTTACAAATCGTGATTATGAACCTTATGCACAAGATAGAGATACCGAAATCAAAATACTTTTAAATACTGCAAACATCAACTTTAAGACTTTTAAAGACCAAGTTATTTACGAACGAAATGAAATCGTAAAACAAGATGGAGACCCTTATAAAGTCTATACACCATATTCTCGAAAATGGTTAGAAGCATTTCAAAATCAAGGGGTTCAATTGTATCCTTCAGAAGATAATTTAGAGTTTTTCATCAAAAATAAGCAGCATTCTTTTTTATCTTTAAGTGATATTGGTTTTAGGGAATCTAAAATTAAAGTGGAATCTTATACAGTTTCTCCAAAGTTGATTAATGAGTACGAAGAAACTAGAAACTTCCCTGCTCAAAATGCAACCTCAAAATTAGGAACTCATTTACGTTTTGGTACGGTTAGTGTTCGCAGAATGGTAGAAAAAGCATCTAAAAGTGATAATATTACTTTTTTAAAAGAACTGATTTGGCGCGAATTTTTTATGCAAATTTTATGGCATTTTCCACATACACCAAATAAGGCGTTTAAAGCCAAATATGATAATATTGATTGGAGAAATAATGAAACTGAATTTAAGGCTTGGTGCAAAGGACAAACTGGGTATCCTTTAGTAGATGCAGGAATGAGAGAACTCAATAAAACTGGTTTTATGCACAACAGAGTAAGAATGTTGGTAGGCAGTTTTTTATGCAAACATTTATTGATAGATTGGAGATGGGGTGAAGCTTATTTTGCAGAAAAATTACATGATTATGAAATGTCTAGCAATGTGGGTAATTGGCAATGGGTGGCAGGTTCTGGTGTAGATGCCTCACCTTATTTTAGAATTTTTAACCCCACAACTCAAATTAAAAAGTTTGATAAAGATTTTAAATATATCAAAAAATGGGTTCCAGAATTTCAAGAACTTAGCTACGCAAAAGAAATTGTAGATCATAAGTTTGCTAGAGAGCGCTGTTTAAAAGTGTATAAAGAAGCAGTTTCTTAAAAACCGCTTCTTTATTATTTGTATAAAAATAAATTTCTACAGGTAAACTATTACTTCATAGATTATGATAAAATCTATCATAAAAAAAGCGGTTTAAAATTTGTAATAATCTGTAATTTTTAAAGCGATTCAAGAAAATACACCATTGATTTTAATGGTAAGCTATCTCCATTACAGACTAATATACAAATTTTATTAATTTTTACATCGCCACATTTTAGCAAAATATAGTTGCCTAACAACACCCAGAACTTGGATTGCAACAAGAACTAACTGCTTGTGCTACTTTAATAACAGGTTTTGGAATTCCGCAAGCATCTAAAGCTAAACAAGCTGTTATTTTAGGAGTTAATAAAAAATTAGTACCATCAAAATCTAAATTATATTTACCAATAGTTACTTCACCTTGGTATTCTACTTCAATTTCTAAATCATCAAATTGAAATCTTTTTTCAGATAGCTCTATAATTTTTAACAACTTTTCTGGATGCAATCTGTGATTGTAATCTCTTTCTTCCCACAATTGAAAATTAATAACATTCTCTTGTCTTACTTTGCCACCACAATCAATAAAATCTTTGGTAATTTTACCTACTTCTGTAACATGAAAATGTGCTGGAACTAACTTTCCATTAGGCAATTGAAAAGCAATGGTTTCTAAATTTTGTAAATGATTTTTAATTTCTGATAATTTCATAATTTTATTTTTTAATTTTTGAAAACACATAGCTCATTTCAGTAGCTATTTGTAAACTTCTTTCCTGATATTTTTCGTTTTGTTGTGCAGTATTATCAAACAATTTTGGATCTTCAAAAGTAATTGGAATTCTTTTTTCTGCACCAGCAATAAAAGGGCAATTGCCATCTGCATGAGAGCACGTCATTATAGCTGCAAATGATGATTTTGGGTTAAATTCATCATCATATTTTTTTGAAAAACCGATAATAGCATGTGAGTTATCATCATATTTAACTGCATAAACAGGATTATTTGTTTCGGATAATTTATGTAAGTTAAAACCTTGATTTTGTAAAGTTTCTGCCACTTTAGGAAACATTGCTGTACTTTCTGTACCCCCAGAATAAGTAAATACATTATGAATACCATAGTAATTTGCCATTGTTTGTGCCCAGATTTGGCTTAAATGACTTCTTCTAGAATTGTGTGTACAAATAAAGTTAATACTTACTGCGTTATTCTGATTCACTTTTTCTTGAATATACTCAATTAATGGTTGTAAAATTTGTTTTCTGTTATCAGTAATTGCATCTATTTGCAAATGCGAAATGATATTTTCTATTTTTTGATTCATTATCAATAAGTTTCTTTTAACAACAATTTGTTGTTGCGTTTCTATCTAAAAATTTACCCAATATACTTTTTATGGCTCCCCAATTATCATCGTGAATACAATAACAAACACTTGTACCTTCTATGGTACCTTTTATCATACCTACTTTCTTTAACTCTTTTAAATGCTGAGAAATGGTTGGCTGCGCTAGTCCTATTTCTTTTACTAAATCTCCACAAACGCAAGACTGTAAGCGAATTAGATGATCTAAAATAGCAATTCTTGCAGGATGTCCTAATACTTTTGCAATGTTTGCTATTTTATTTTGTTCTTCTGTAAATATTTCTGACTTGGTTAAACCCATAATTAATTTATATATTGCAATATTACGATTAATTGATTATATAAAAAAAAGTTATGTATTATTTTCTATTAAAATCAAACATATATCCTAAAGAAAGATTAAAAAAACCTGTATTATTTATATTAGTTTCATTAGATAAAGCTCTAGGAATATTTAAGTTATAACCCAACTCAAAATCCCAAGAATGGGTAGAAATTGATAAGGGTATCGAAAACTGAGTATTTAACAAATCGAAGACATTTTGGGTAGTTGTAATGATTTTTAAACCACCAACTGTTCTTGCAAAGGTTTTAAACGTTATGGTTTGATCTGCAATTATAAAATTAATACTCGGTCTAAATCGTATTGCAAAATCAGAAGTTCTTTTTAAAGTGATATTTGCAAAACTATTAGATACAATTTGGTAAGATTCATCAGAACCAAATAAATAAGAGGCTGCAATGGTGGTACCTAATGTTCGCTTTTTATTTCTAACGCCGAAATTGATATCAATAGAATTTGTAAAATCATCAAAATCATCAGTATAAAAAAACTTGGTGTACCCAATATTATATACAAACGTATTATTTTTTCCGAATGTATTGAAGTAGCCTAAAGATAGGCTTGTAAAATCCCAAGCTGGTGCAAATTCTTGATAATAGATTCCTGAAATACTAGCGTTAAAACCAGAAGAATGGTAATAAGAAACTTGTGGAATAATGTTAAATTGGTCTGTACCAGAATCTCTACCAGAAAAAAAAGTGTTGCTGTTATAAGATACTGACGTATATAAAAAATTATAAGATAAACTAGTTTCTAGCAACTCATCTAAAAACTGTTGATCATCAAAAAAAAGTTCATCAATTAAGCCATCAATATCCTCTAAATTATCAACTGAATTTTCTTGTGCATAAGAACAAAAAGAGGTTGCTACTGAAAACAGTAGCAACCCAAAAACTTTAAAAGTTGTCTTTAATTCTTGATATAGATGTATCATAAATGCCTTAAAGCTAATTCCCCCTATTTCTTACTTTTTTGTCTTTATTATTATTAACTCTTGGCCCATCTTTTAATTCTCCTCTATCTTTAGAATTTCTAATTTTATCAATCCGTTCTTTTAACATTTTACGTTGCTCACCAGTTAAAGTTTTTCTAAATGTTTCTCTGGTTTTGCGTAAACGAACTTGCTGACTTTTTACCATACTTTTTTGATTGCTTGTAAAAGTAGCTACCAAACGTTTTCTAATTTCTGTTTTAGATATGGTTTTATCTCTTAAAATGGCCAATTGCTCTTGGGTTAAAGATGCTTTAAACGCTTCGCGATTGGCTTTAATCACTTCTCGTTCTTTCTGCAACAAATTTATTTGCTTTTGTGTAAGCTCTTTTTTAATTAAACTATAGCTAGTATCTTGAGCAAAAACTGTTGTATGAAATACCATCAAACCTAAAAAGCTAATTGTGTATATGATGTTTTTTAATTTCATTAGTTTTTTTTACTCATTAAAATTTGCTTAACAAATTTACAAATTAATTTGAACAACTTTCTTTGGCTGCTGTATAACTTTCTTGATCTTCTATAGTTTCTATAGTTCCGTCTTTATATTCAATATCTATTGGAAAATTGATTGCTGGTTTTACAGTTGCATCTGGATTGTCTTTTTTCCACGCTCTTAGTAATTTAAAATCAGCTCTTTCTGTTACTTCAATTACACTTGCATCTTCCATAGTAAAACTTACTGGCAACACCAATTTAAAACACTTTCTTTTGTCTTTTCCTTTTTTACAAGAATCTTTAATAGTACTTAATTCATCACTATCAATTAAGGTTTGTACAGTACCATCTTCTAAAGTTACATCTACAGGAAACACTAATTCTGGTCTTTCTGTAGCATCAGGATTTGCTGCATACCAGTCCTTTTTTAAACTCCAATCTTCTTTACTTTCTAAAGTGATAGAAGAATCATCTGGCATAATTAAAATGATAGGATATACAAATTCAAAGCATTTAGTACTACGTCCTCTTTTTTTATCGCTTGTAGTTATCAATTGTTTTCCTTGTGTATTAAAAAACACGTCACTTTCTGCATCTTGATAGGCAAGATCGTCAGAAACCACAGCTACTTTAAATCCTAAACCTTCTGCTAATTGTACTTTTTGTATGTATGTATCCGCTAAATCATCATTCATTACAGCAATTGTTGCAGAGGGTAAAGCAGATGCTTCAACAGTAATTTTTGTTGCACTTTCTATTTTTTGTATCAAAGTTGTATCATCTGTTGTGTCGATTGCTTCTGAATCTGAACAAGATGTAAATACTAAGGCTGATAAAATAAATGCGCTAATGGTAAAAAATAAAATACTAGATTTTAAAATGTTTTCTTTTGAAATTGTAGTTCTCATATTTAATGAATTTTAATTGTTAATAGTTTCTGTATACTTAGAACTACAATTTTTAAAATAGTTTGAAAAATTATTATTATTTTTATAAAATGATGGTTTCAACAAGATTTTCATCCATATAATCATCTAATAATGAGTCTTCTAAAATTAAGGTGTCTAAAATTAAATTATCTATTTTTTGTTCTTTTAATTCTGCTTTTACCACAACTTCATTAAATAAAGTAGCATCTGCAAAGGCATCTACATCTTCATCTGCAACCAATAAAGATTCAATTAAAACACCCTCATCAAAAGCTAAGGATTCTATAGTAAAACTATCAACATTATCTTGTTTAACTGTATTCTGCAGCCATATTGTAAGACTTAACATAAATACTAAAGAAGCTGCTGCAATGTATTTGAATTGAGGACGCATATAAAAAACCAATTGTTTTTTAGGTTGCTTCTCCTCTACTTTTGTGTCATTATTTGCATCTTCTTTAATTTTATCTAAAATGGAACGTTTAGATCTATCAAAATATCCTTCAGGAATATCAGTTCCTAAATATTCTTTGTGATGATTGGTAACCTCAGAAAAATCTTCTTTTAAAAATGTATGCGTTTCATTTTCAGATTTAATTTTATCTAAAATTGATACTTTAGATTTTGCAAAATAATCCTTAGGAATAGTGGTCCCTAAATAATCCTTATGATGTTGGGTAACCTCAGAAGTCTGCTTTTTTAAAAAGTTTTCATTATTTTGAGTAGTTTTTTCTTCCATATATAGTTAGACCCTAAGTGTTTTAAATAGTTTGAATTTATTCTACAATTTTTTGCTCAATAATTTTTACACAGCTATAATAAGTAGATTTTAATGTACTTTCTGATACATTTAAAATCTCTGAAATTTGCCGAAAACTTAATTCGTCAAAATATTTCATTTGAAAAACTCTTTTTTGTTTTTCTTTAAATCCTTCAATAATTGTGTTTAGTTTTTTCTGAATATCGTCACCATTAAAATATTCATCTTCAAATAAAACTTCTAAATTTGATTGAGAAACAGTTTCAATATTATCATAGCGTTTTTTATTATTTTTTTCTAGAAAACGAATAGATTCATTGTAGGCAATTCTATACATCCAGGTATGTAAACTACTTTTTTCTTGAAATTTGCCAATACTTTTATAAATTCTGATGAATGTATTTTGTAACACATCATCTGCATTTTCATGGGTATGCACTATTTTTCTAATATGCCAATACAACCGCTCTTGATAAACGTCAAGCAACTCCCCAAAAGCACGTTCTTTTTGTGTTGGGTTTTTTAACTTTTTAACAAGTTCTGCGTCTTTTCTCAAATCATATATTGTTAGTTTCTCTTTTATTAAATGCTAAAAATAGAAATAGTTTGATAAAAATCCGCTATAATTTTCATTTTATGAATTTCTATCAATTTTACAAATAAGTTTATCAATTTAAATTGATGAAAATCTTTGATGAAAATTCTGATGATTTGTATTTTTACCCCAAGATATTTTAACAATAAAACGCCTTGTACTGAACTTGTTTCAGTATTATAAAATACAACAATAGCGAATATGAAAATCATTATATCACCTGCTAAATCCTTAGATTTCGAAAGCAAAGTACCCACAAGTTTACACACACAACCTCGTTTTTTAGAACAATCAGAAAAACTGAATAAAAAACTAAAAACGCTTTCTAAAAATAAACTATCTGACTTAATGTCTATTTCTGATGATTTAGCTAGTTTGAATTACGAACGCAATCAACAATGGGCAACACCATTTACGCCAGAAAACGCTAAACAAGCTATTTATGCCTTTACTGGTGCTGTTTTTCAAGGAATTGATGCCAATTCCTTATCCGAAGAAAAAATACCTTTACTACAAGACCGCTTGCGAATTTTATCAGGTTTATATGGTTTGTTAAAACCTTTAGATTTAATTCAGCCTTACAGGTTAGAAATGGGCACAAAAATAAAAGTAGGTAGAAGAGATAATTTGTATAAATTTTGGGATGAAGATTTGGCAAAATCTTTAAATGACGAATTAGAAGACGATGAATTACTCATTAATTTAGCAAGTACAGAATACTTTAAAGCTCTACCAAAAAAAGTATTAAAAGTACCTATGATAACCCCTGTTTTTAAGGATTTTAAAAACGGACAATACAAAACCATTATGACGTATGCGAAAATGGCACGTGGTTATATGGTGCGTTACATTATTGACAATAATGTAAAAACTTTAGAAGAATTAAAAGGTTTTAATATTGAAGGCTATGGTTTTTCAGAAGAACTTTCTAGTGGTAATGAATTGGTTTTTACGAGGTAATTTTAAATTGATAATTACGAATTCGTAATTATTTTAACAATCGGCCAAACCAACATGAATCGCCAAACCACCTTCTGATGTTTCTTTATATTTCTTGTGCATATCTTTTGCGGTTTGCCACATGGTATCAATTACTTTATCTAAAGGTACTTTTACTTCTTTTGGATCTGTTTCCAAAGCCATTTCTGCTGCATTAATGGCTTTAATAGCCCCCATAGAATTACGTTCTATACAAGGTATTTGTACCAAACCTCCTATTGGATCACAAGTCAAACCCAGATGATGTTCCATCGCTATTTCTGCTGCCACTAAAGATTGGGCAGGAGAACCTCCTAACAGTTCTGTTAATGCAGCTGCTGCCATTGCAGACGATACTCCTATTTCTGCTTGACAACCACCCATTGCAGCAGAAATTGTGGCATTTTTCTTAAAAATACTGCCAATTTCACCTGCTGTTAATAAAAATTGTTTGATGTGTTTAAAATCTGCATCATGATTTTCTATCACCAAATAATACATCAATACAGCAGGAATTACACCTGCACTACCATTGGTTGGTGCTGTAACTACCCTGCCTAAAGAAGCATTTACCTCATTTACCGACAACGCAAAACAGCTTACCCATTTTAAGATTTCTCTAAATTTAACCTCTGTACTTCTTATAGCAGTTATCCATTCTTTAGGATTGGTATATGCTGTATCTTTTATGAGTTTTTGATGTGTATCAAATGCTCTTCGTTTTACATTTAATCCTCCAGGAAGCCTGCCTTCTGTATGACAACCTATATACATACACTCTAACATAGTATCCCAAATTCTGTGTAACTCAAAATCTATTTTTTCGGGATTATGAATTTCTAACTCATTTTTAAAAACAATATCAGAAATTAATACGTTTTCACGTTCACAATATTCTTCCAATTGTTTTGCCCTATTTATAGGATAAGGAAAGTTTTTTTTGTTGATTTTAATTTCGTCCTCTAAAGTATCATTTTCTTGAACTATAAATCCACCTCCTATAGAGTAATACGTTTCTGTTACTATTTCTTTATCCTTACAGAATCCACGAAAAGTAACTCCATTAGAGTGAAATGGTAAAAACTCACGATTAAAAACAATTGAATTTTGATAAAATGGTACAATTTTACCTCCTTTAAAATAAATTTCTTTTTGTACACTAATTCTATCTACAATCGTAAAAATATCTTCAATAGGTATATATTCTGGGTCAGCTTCACTCAATCCCAACAAAATTGCCAAATCAGTTGCATGTCCTTTACCTGTTAAAGACAAAGATCCATATAAGTCTACCTTTACAGCATCAATCTTACCAAAAAGATTAGTGTCTCTAAGTTTTTGTACCCAATTCTGTGCAGCTCTCCAAGGTCCTAAAGTATGAGAACTTGAGGGGCCTACACCAATTTTAAGCATATCGAAAACACTAATAAATTGCGACATTCGTAAAATAGATTAAATATTTTGCTGTAAAAATAAAAAATCCAACTCAATTGAGCTGGATTTTTTATTTTTATTAAAACTGATTGTTTAAAAACCGTATACAGATTCTTTATCAAACTTTTTAACTAACATGTAGTAAACTACTGCTCTATACTTATTTCTTTCAGATTTACCAATTCTTTCAATCACTTCTCCAATTTTCTCATCCAATTCAGGTGTATCCTCTAAACCTAACTTTTTAATTAAAAAATTGTTTTTAACTGTTGCCAATTCTTTTGCGTCAGAACCAGAAACTGTTTCAGCATCTTTTTTATAGATAGATGGGCCTAAACCTTTAGTTACTGCAGTTAATAATTCTGTGTTAGAACGGATATCTCTATCGTCCATAAATTTTTTGTACAAAGCAACTTTTTCGTCAAATTTACTCATGATCTTATGTTTAATGTATTAAATAATATTTTGATTCTTATAGAACATTCCAAATATATAAAAATTAAAGCGTAAAGGAAAACGCAATTCGTTGAGTTGCACAATTCACAAGTTGTGTCATATTGTCATAACTACGAGTGTAATTATTTTAAAAACTGCCATTTTCTTAACAAATATCAGTTGGCACAGCATTTGACTAATAGAAACTGTAAAATTGAAAACAAAATTTAATAAAAATAAATATTATGAGTAAAATTATAGGAATAGATTTAGGAACAACAAACTCGTGTGTTTCTGTAATGGAAGGTAATGAGCCAGTTGTAATTCCTAACGCTGAAGGAAAAAGAACTACACCATCTATTGTTGCCTTTGTTGAAGGTGGAGAACGTAAGATTGGTGATCCTGCAAAAAGACAAGCAGTAACTAACCCAACAAAAACCGTATATTCTATTAAACGTTTTATGGGTAATAAATTCTCTGAATCTACACAAGAAGTTAAAAGAGTACCTTATAAAGTAGTGCAAGGAGACAATGATACACCAAGAGTAGATATTGATGGTCGTTTATATACGCCTCAAGAAATTTCTGCAATGGTACTTCAAAAAATGAAAAAAACTGCAGAAGATTATTTAGGCACTGATGTAACTGGAGCTGTAGTAACTGTACCTGCATATTTTAACGATGCACAAAGACAAGCTACCAAAGAAGCTGGTGAAATTGCTGGTTTAAAGGTAGAAAGAATTATCAACGAGCCTACTGCTGCTGCATTAGCTTATGGTTTAGATAAAGCTAATGATGATAAGAAAATTGTTGTCTTTGACTTTGGTGGTGGTACACATGACGTTTCTATCTTAGAATTAGGTGATGGAGTTTTTGAAGTATTGGCTACTGATGGAGATACACATTTAGGTGGTGATGATGTTGATGAAAAAATTATCAATTGGTTGGCTGATGAGTTTTTAGCTGATGAAAATATGGACTTACGTAAAGACCCAATGGCTTTACAACGTTTAAAAGAAGCTGCTGAAAAAGCAAAAATTGAATTATCTAGTTCTTCATCAACTGAAATTAATTTACCTTATGTAACTGCTACAGCTAGTGGCCCAAAACACTTGGTAAGAACTTTAAGTAGAGCTAAGTTTGAGCAATTAATAGACGATTTAGTAAAAAGAACAATAGAGCCATGTAAAACTGCTTTAAAAAATGCTGATTTATCAACTTCTGAAATAGATGAAATAATTTTAGTAGGTGGTTCTACAAGAATACCTGCAATTCAAGAAGCTGTAGAAAAATTCTTTGGTAAAGCCCCAAGTAAAGGTGTAAATCCTGATGAAGTTGTTTCTTTAGGAGCTGCTATACAAGGTGGTGTTTTAACTGGTGATGTAAAAGATGTATTGTTATTAGACGTTACACCTTTATCTTTAGGTATTGAAACCATGGGGAATGTTTTCACAAAATTAATTGATGCAAATACAACCATTCCAACTAAAAAATCGCAAGTATTTTCTACTGCTGTAGATAATCAACCATCTGTAGATATTCATGTATTACAAGGTGAAAGAGCAATGGCTGCAGATAATAAAACAATTGGACGTTTTCAATTAACAGATATTCCACCAGCACAAAGAGGTGTACCACAAATTGAGGTAACTTTTGATATTGATGCCAACGGAATTATTAAAGTTTCTGCAGTAGATAAAGCAACAGGAAAATCTCAAGATATTAGAATTGAGGCATCTTCTGGGTTATCTGAAGAAGAAATCGAAAAAATGAAACAAGAAGCAGAAGCAAATGCAGATGCTGATAAAGTTGCTAAAGAAACTGCTGAAAAAGTAAATGGGGCAGATTCTATGATTTTTCAAACAGAAAAACAATTGAAAGAATTTGGTGATAAATTATCAGCAGAGAAAAAAGAACCAATTGAAGCTGCTTTAACCGAGTTAAAAGCTGCTCATGAGTCTAAAGATTTAGCTCAAATTGATGCTGCCATGGAAAAAATTAACGAAGCTTGGAAAGTAGCCTCAGAAGAAATGTACGCTGCACAACAAGGTGCTGGAGGTGCAGATGCTGGAGCTGGAGCACAACAAGGTCAGCCAGAAGGTAATGCAAATCAAGGAGACAATGTTGAAGATGTAGATTTTGAAGAGGTAAAGTAAGTGATATAAGAATTTTGCTAAAACAAAATTCGTTATTGAACTTATTCCGTTGAAAAACCGAATCTCATTTAAAAGTATCCTAAATTTGTTTTAAAATCTTTTAGGGCAATCCTTCTGAACTAAATCTTGTTCAGAGTCTATATATATTTAAAACGCAATCATTAATTTGATTGCGTTTTTTTTTATCCTTATAAATACATCATTTTGTTTATTTTTGGAATCGATGAAAAAAACAATTTTCCTTTTAAGTATTTTAATTAGCATTATTTCTTGTTCAAAAGAAAAAAACAAATCTTTTAAAATTGGCATCATCGCAGATTGTCAATATTGTGATTGTGAGGTAAAATGGGATCGATATTATAAAAAAGCACCCAAAAGGTTAAAAAAAGCTATTGCAGAATTGAATAAAGATACACTAAGTTACACCATTCATTTGGGCGATTTCATTGATAAAAAAATGAGTAGTTTAGATAGTATTTTACCCACTTGGAATCAATTGAAATCCAAAAGTTATCATGTTTTGGGCAATCACGATTTTGAAGTTGATTCAATCAACAAAGAAAAAATCATTTCTAAATTAAATTTAACAAACAGGTATTATAGTTTTGTTGAAAATAACTGGCGATTTATTGTTTTAGATGGTAATGATTTGAGTTTTTATGGCACTACGTCTAAACTTAAAGCGCAACAAACAGATTCTTTATTCAACCTATTAAAAGATCAAAATTTACCTTATGTAAAAAAATGGAATGGTGGTTTAAGCAACAAGCAGCTGCAATGGATACAGCAAGAATTGGATGCAGCAAAAGAGAAAAGTGAAAAAGTTGGGTTTTATTGTCATTTCCCTATTTATCCAATAGATCAGCATAATATTTGGAATAGAGGTGATTTTATACGTTTGATAAAACCTTACAAAAATGTAAAATTCTTTTTTAACGGTCATAATCATGCAGGCGCTTACAAATTAGTTAATCAAGTGCATTACTTAACTTTTAAAGGCATGGTAGATACCGAAAACACCTCTGCATTTGCAAAAGCAAGATTTGATAAAGACAGTATTTTTGTTGAAGGTTTTGAAAGAGAACCTTCTCGAAAATTAGTAATTCAATAGTTGTCTTTTGACGAATTTTTCTAAAGATTCGCATACGCTTACCATCACTAAAAAGAACTTAACCACCTATAACTATTCTTGAAGAAATGAGTTCATAAAAAAAATCCGTTCAAAATATGAACGGATTTTTTTTAATACTTTAAATAATGGGATGTTAGTTTGTGTACATTATTGCCCTGTTATCTTCTATATCTGAAGCTTTCTTTATTGCTTCGTATATTTTAAAAGTTTGTCTTTTTCTAGTATCTGTAATTCTTTTTCTATTCGCATCATAATTGGGTAATGCTGTTGGCAACTCTTTTTTAGTTACTTTAAAAGCATATACACCTCTACTGCCTTCTACAGAATTATAAATTTTATTTAGCTCAGCATTATACATTGCACCAACAATTTTTGGCTCAACACCAACACCTGATAAGGTTGGAGTTTTTAAAGTAATTTTATTACCAAGTCTTACATAAGTTTTGTTATCCTTAGCAATTTTCTCTAAATCATCACCTTCTAACTTATCTTTTAACATCGCTGCTTTCTTTTCGTTTATTAAAATCGGTCTTACTTTGCTTACTGCTTTTTCAACCGTCATTAAACCCTTTTCAGCTGCATCTGTTACATACGCCACAACATGGCTACCTTCTAAATCGAAACGCTTAAAATCACCAATTTTAGTATCACTATTAAAAGCCCAACTTACAATTTGTCTTTCTTTCCCTAAACTTGGCACGTTTTCATCTAAAGCTTTTAAACCAACAGCAGGCATAGCTCTGTAACTGTTCTCTTTTGCAGCTTCAGAAAAATCACTTGCCTTAGAAACTGCTAATGCAAACTCTTCTGCTTTTCTAAAAACATCATTTTCAGTAGCCTCAGATGGTACTATTTTTCTACCATAAGTAGCCAGTTTTAATACTTTTTGCTTATTTTTTTGGTTGTCAATTTTAATAATATGAAAACCAAATGGTGATTTTACTACACCCATATCTCCTTTTTTACCTTCAAAAACAAAATCTCTAAAAGCTGGTGTCATTCTTGTATAATTAAACCAATCTAAATCTCCACCTTTTGCTGCAGAGCCTTTATCTGATGAAAATTCTTTAGCTAAACCTTCAAATTTACTTTTTCTTCTTTTAACTACATTATACAAGCTATCTGCCAATTTCTTAGCTTCATCTTCTGTTCTTGTAACCTCTGGTGCAACTCTTTGTGCACCAACAAAAGGAATTAAAATATGGCTTGCTCTTGCAGAATCTGGCATTTGAGTAACCTCTGTTATTTTAGTAAGCTTAAAAAAATCTTTGTCTTTGTATGGCCCAACAACATCACCTTTATTTCCTTCAAAAATGGTGTTAGCAACCACTTGGTTTAAAGAACTTTTAAATTGAAAATTAGTATTCAAACTTGTATCAGAATCATTTTCTGATAAAAACAATTGGTTGTTTTCAGAAACTTTAAAATCTTCAATTAAAGTTGCTAAATCATTTTTAATAGCTTGTTCATCTCCTGGAGTTGCTTTTATATCAAACTTTACATAAGAAATGTCTCTTGTAGCTTCAACTTTAAATTCATCAGCATGACTTTTAATATAAGCTTCAACCTCAGATTTTTTAATTTTTACTAAACTGTCTGCTACAGATGTATAAGGTACATATACAAACTTTGCGTCTAATTTTGTATTATCTATCATATACTCTAACTCACCTTCTTTTAATGAAGCTCCTAAACCAGCAGTAACCAAATTATTATAAGTATCTCTTTCAGCATTATCTCTAATCTGGTTCATGTAATTAGACCATTGAGACCACAGTTGAGTGTTGTTTTCTTTTTCGTTTGCTAAAAATTGTTTGAATTTAGTTTCATCAAACAAACCAGCTTCGTTTTGGTATTCAGGATTATTTTGAACAAACTGCGCGCTTACAATTTGATTCCAAACATCAGCTTCTCCAATAGTAATACCAGCTTCTTCTAATTGATTTGAGTATATTTTTTTTCTTAAAATATTATCCCAAACAGTTTTAGCGGCTTGCATTTCTGATACTCTACCACCTGTTTGTTGCTTGTATGCTTCTAATTCGTTTGCAAATTCTTGTCTTGAAATAGCTTCTCCATCTACTTCTCCAATTTCATTAACTTTGCTTGAATTAAAAAAATCACCAAGTGTTGATGGATCTAATACAAAAGCAAAAAGTGCTAATCCGATAATGATAATTAAGAACATTGAACGTTCTCTAATTTTCGATAATACTGCCATACTATATTAATTTAATTTCAGTGGGCGAATATACGATTTTTGATTTTAATTCCGCAAACGATTTTGTAGTTATTCGCTTTTAATAAAGAGTTGATTTCTAAGATATAGAAGCCATTAAAAATTTAATCGGTTTCGTTAGATTTTATTAAGGAAACCTCATCTATTTTAGCTCCGCTCATTTTTAGAATTTTAATTTCAAACCCTTCTATTGCTATATGTTCTTTTTCTTCAGGAATATTTTCTGTATGTTCTATAATAAAGCCCCCTAAGGTTTCGTAAGCTTCTGATTTTGGTATTAGTAAATCGTATTCTTCATTTAAATAATCTACCTCTAATCTTGCTGAAAAATGAAACTCGGTATCTGTAATTTTTTCTTCTAAAAACTCTTGAGAATCGTGTTCATCTTCTATTTCACCAAACAATTCTTCTACAATATCTTCTACTGTAATCATACCTGAGGTTCCACCATATTCATCTACAACAACTGCTACACTTTTTCTTTTTTTCATTAACGTGTTTAGTATGTCATTAATCATCATAGATTCTGGCACAATTTCTATAGGCAATAAAATAGATTTTATTGTTTTTGGTTTTTTGAATAACTCAAAAGCGTTTACATAGCCTAACACATCATCTAAAGACGTTTTATATACCAAAATTTTAGAAAGACCTGTTTCTATAAAAGCCTTTTTTAAATTGGTTACTTTTTCATGGATTTCTACTGAAATAATTTCGGTTCTTGGAACCATAATTTCTCTTGCCTTAACATTATGAAATTCTAACGCATTTTGAAAAATTTGGATTTCAGAATCCATCTCATCATCATCATTACCAGTTTCTAATTGTTCGTTAATATAAATTCCTAACTCTTCTTTACTAAATTCCGTTTGTTGTTCATCTGCATTGGTTTTAAAAAAAACACGAAGAAAAAAATCAGAAATTAGGGTTATAAATTCTGAAAAAAAATGAAAAATATAATAAAAAATATAGGCAGGAAACGCAAACAGTTTTAAAACCTCATTCGCATAAATTCTGAAAATTGCTTTTGGTAAAAATTCGGCAGTTACTAAAATAACAATTGTAGAAATAATGGTTTGTATAATTAGTATTGAAAATTCGTTATAGCCTGTTGTGGGTATAAACCGAATTAAAAACTCACCCATATAATAACTATAAATTACCAAAGAAATGTTATTACCTACTAACATTGTGGTAATAAATTTAGATGATTTTTGGGTAATTTTAGTAAGTATTTTTGGAATAAAACCTTCTCTTTTTTTCTCTAATTCTATATGCATTTTATTAGCGGAAACAAATGCAATTTCCATACCTGAAAAAAAAGCAGATAGTAGAATGGATAAAATGATAATAATGAGTTCTACCTCCATTAAAAGGATAAATTAGTGCTTATTTTGCTCATTTCTTTTTTGAACTTTTTTTCTAAAATGTCTTTTAAAGAAAAATACTAAAGTAATAAAGATTGCAAAACCAAGAAAGAAATACGATCTATTTCTATCTGAATTCCAACGCACAATACCTTCTACCAAACAAATAAATGCTACCATTAAATAGCCATACTGAAAAAATTTCCAAATTTTGTTCATATCAATTAATCTTCTTTTGTTTCTAGTTTTCCTGTGGTCTTTTTGGCCAAATGTTTTGTTAAATCATCTTTTGACTCAAAACCAATACCGTAAATTGTATCATTTTGCTTTATTAATTTAAATGCCTTTTCAGAAATAAAGTAATTTGTTTTTTGATCCCAAAACAACTGGTCTGTTTCTAAAACAGATTGATCTGTATGGTTTATCACAATTACATTTCCTTTTATTTCAGAGACAGATGTTTTTTCATAAGATAATGCATAATCACCAGTAATAGTAACAGAATCTGCTCCTTTGTTTTCGAAATTAACAATTTTAATTCCTGATGGAAACTCGTTATAAGGATGATCTTTTCTATTTGTAAAATCTAAAAGCAATGGTGTTATTAATTTAGAAGTAATTCTACCTGAATCTTTATAAATATGAAACGCATTTTTAGACTTACCAATTGGTAGGTTTTTATCTGCCAAAAAATCTCTTGCTTTTTGGGTATTATTTGTACAAGAAAAAAGCACTACTGTTATAGAAAAAACAGTAGCACTTCTTAATAGTATTTTTAAAATATGTTTCATTTGTTAGTCGCTAGTAGCAACTTTTACAGTTTCTCCAATCCAACATTTGATTGTGAAAGGATCTCCTACTTTAATACCCTCCGTAAAAATTACTTTTTTACTTGGTAAGTTTCCTTTGTAAGTAGCAATATATCTTCTAGCTAATGATGAAATACTAGGATCTACAGCTGCAGCTTTTTTTGCTTGTCTTAATGCTGCTGCATACACCATTCTTTTTTCAAACTCATTAGAACCACAATTATTTACACTTGTTTGATATAATCTACCAATAAATAAGTAGGCTTTACCAAAATTTCTATTAAATTTTAGTGCTTCTCTAGCTAAACTTCTTGCTTTAGATAATTGGCCTCTTACTTTAGCTGCTTCAGCAAATTTTAACTTGTATTTTGCTTTCTTTAAAGGATCTGTTTCTAAATTAAAAGATTTTTCTCTCATTGCAGCTGCTCCACTAACATCACCATTATCTTCTAGAACATTTGCATAAAATGCATAAGCTTCAGGAGATGGCTCTGCTTCTGCATAAGCTTTTGCTAAATCTGCATACAATGGATCTTCTTGACACCCTTTGTAAAACATTCTTGATACCGCTCTTTTTAACCAAGTCACGTTATTTTTGTTTTGTTCAAAGTCTCTCTTGTATAATGGAATTAAGTTTTCACATGTTGCCAAATCAATAATCATTTTATCTAAGCCACCTTCAATTTGACCTAATGCTTTTGAGTTGATTCTGTAAGCTCTTAATCTTCTTTTTTCTTTAGCGTCTAATACTTTTGTTGAATCTTGGGTTAACTTATTTATTTTTTTAGAGTAGTCATCTAATTTTTCTCCAACAGATTCAATTACATCATCATAAGTATCAAAAACTTTTTGTGGCTCAGTATTTTTAAATTTATCTGTAACTCCTTGAAAATATTTATAAATATTTTTTACACTCATATCTTTAGGAGATATTTTATAAGCCTTTTCTAAAATATTAAAAACTTCTGTTTCTGATGCTAATTTATTTTTAGTTAAATAAGTAGCGTAATCACTATGTGCTTTTGCTAAATTATTTTTAACATCATCATGTTCTGGAAAATATTTAAACCTTTGCTCATATACTTTCTTTGCTAAAACTGGATCTTTTTTAACATCTTGAGCTATATCTGCACCATATTTATAGATATTAACAGATAAATCTTGACAATTATCCATTAAATACACCCAGTTCGTATAAGCATCCTCGTATTTTTTTGACTTAAAATCACCTTTAAAAAGGTTGTATTTAATCAAACACTCACGGTTAGCATCGTCTTGTGCATTAGTTTTTGCAGTAATCAAAAGTACAGTTGCTGCTAGTAAAAACGTAATTTTCTTCATTTTGATAGTTTTTCTGTTAATCTATTTTTCTTTGAACGAACCATTTGTCTGACAAAGATAAACTTAATCTAAAATTAAAATAATTTTCTTCTATTAAATTGTTTTCTATGGTTCCTCTTTTACCAAATTCAAAACCTGTATTTATTGTAGACAGACCTTTTAGTGGTATTCCTAGACCAAAAGATATGCCAAAGTCTTTAATTTCTGTAAAATTTGAATTATTTATTACATTACTTACTAACAAACCTGTATTTTCATAACGAAAACCAGCTCTATACGTTATTCTATTCCAATAACTTGAAATAGAATTAATTTTCGGCAAATAAAATCCTCCTAAAGATATTCTATTTGCTTTTCCAAAACTATATGCTGCTGTATTAGCAAAAACACTTGTAGTTGAAATTGCGTTCTTACTTTCGTATTCTACACCTGCATACCATTTGTCTTGTTGCCCTACACCTACCCCAAAAGTAGTTTTTAAAGGTAAATTAAAATCACCATCAATATCAATTACCTTGTCTCCACTAGCATTCACAAGAGTATCTCTAACCACTTCTGACCCTGTAAAAGTATATGTTAATTTTTCTCCTACCACACTCAAATCAGTTCCTAATCTAGCAGTTGCTCCTGCAGTTAAGATTAATTTATCATTTAAGGGGTATTCGTATTGCGCTCCTAACTTTACTGAACCTCCTCTAACTTCTGTAGATTCTCTATATTTAGTAGCTAAAGATACATCTGCTATTTGATTAACTATTGTATTTTCTAAATTTCCGAAACTAAAATCACCTTCAATACCTAAAGAAAAACCTTTAAAAACTTTTATTCCAAAACTACCATAAAATCTATTTACCCCTCCACTACCTTCAAATACAGTACCTTTAGAAAAAGTGACTCCATCACTTTCGTATTCGATATTAGACAATGAATAACCAATTGAAGAAATTGGTTGCATACCAAAAGAAAAACCAGCTTTATCACCAATTGGAAAAGCTAATGCTACATAAGATAAGGTTGTAGAAGTACTACTTTGTTTTGTATCTACAGTTTTAACAGTTAAATCGTTATTTAACAAACCTAAAGAATAGGTACTATATCTTAAATTTGCATAAGCTGCTGGATTTGTGAAGTTTAAATATTTGTAATGGCTAAAAGCCACTCCTATACCACCCATTGCACTTTGCTCTACAGTAGTTGTGCTAAACTCATCTCCAATACCAAAAAAAGAATATGGAGAAGAATTTGTTCTTTGCCCCATAACAACAACAGACGTTAATAGTAAAATACTTACTACGATATTTTTAATCATTCGCTTTTGTTAAAAATCAATATTTCATTTAATCCTTCTAGGAGAAAATTTTGATTGGCAAATATGCTACTTTTTAATTGTTTTGACAAGAAATTTGCATCACCACCTGTTAAAACAACTGTTAAATCTAAATATTTGTTTTTATACTGTTCTATTACTCCGTTAATTTCTTGAATAACACCATTAACAACACCAGAATGCATACTTTCAAAAGTACTATCTCCAGTAAAATTATGTGGTTTTTTTACTTGTAACATTGGTAACTTTGATGTAAACTGATGTAACGCTTTATATCTCATCTCAATTCCTGGCGCAATTGCACCTCCAAAATAATTTCTTTGTTTGCTTACAAAATCATAGGTAATACAAGTACCTGAATCAATTATTAGAGTATTTTGATTGGGATACTTTACAACCGCTGCAAAAACTAAAACAATTCTATCTACACCAAGCGTGTCTGGAGTACTATATAAATTTTTAAAAGGTAATTTCATTTTTGATGAAACACAGGTTAAAGGTACTACACTAGCAATTTTTTCTAAGATTTTTGTGGGTATTGATGCTACACTCGAGATAATAGCTTGTTCAATTTTATATTTTGTTATAATTTTTTTAAACTCTAATATTATATTTTTTTTATCAAAAACATGACGAAAAACCATTTTATTCTCCTCAAAAACAGCAACTTTCACTTTTGTATTTCCTACATCAATAATAAGATTCATTCTTGTATTTTATATATTTTCAAAAATACAACACATTTTTTTTACATTTTTTATAGGAGATATCAAAAAACATATTATATTTGCATCCGCTAAGGCAATGGTACCTTAGCTCAGTTGGTAGAGCAAAGGACTGAAAATCCTTGTGTCCCTGGTTCGATTCCTGGAGGTACCACAAAAAAACCCTTTAAACGTAATGTTTATAGGGTTTTTTCTTTTTAGGGTGCAAATAAAAAACCGTTCCAATTTAATGAAACGGTTTATGATATTTATTTAAATTCCTCTGCATAATAATTTGTTGCATCTTGAAGTAGCAAACTCATTCTTTCTTTTTCTTTTAAAACTCTTTGCTCATCCCAATCTAAATACTTTTTAAAATCATTAACTACAATATCTAAATATTCTGAAATACTATGGATATTGAAATACAAACGCCCAGTTCTTCTAACAAAAAAATCTGCTAAACTATTAGACATTTCATAATGTATAGCATACCAAACTTCGGCTCTCATTAACTTATTTATGGGAGTTCCATTACTAAAAAAGCCATATTTATCAAGAATTAATGTAGAATTCTTACCATAAGTTGTTGTTAAATAGAAAGCGTAATATTTTGCATTCTCTTTTAATAAGCCTATTTCCAACAACTCGTTTTCTACTTCTTTTTGATAGGATTCCACCTCTTTAGCTGAATTTAACACAGGATTAACCAAAGGAATTTTATCTGTAGTAGATGCTTTTAATTTCTTTTTTCTTTTTTCTGGTAGCGTTTCTAAAACTACATCAATAACTCGATGTGCCATTTTTCGATATCCTGTTAACTTTCCGCCTGCTATAGATATCAACCCACTATCGGATATAAAAATTTCATCTTTTCGAGATAATTCTGATGGTTCTTTGCCATCTTCGTGAATTAAAGGACGTAAACCTGCCCAATTAGACTCTATATCTTCAATAGTTAAATCAATATCAGGAAAAACATTATTTGCAGCATTTATTAAATACACTGCATCTTCTTTTGTTGCTACTACTCTATTTAAATCTCCAGTGTAATTTGTATCTGTGGTACCAATGTACGTGCATCTACCTCTTGGTATAGCAAAAACCATTCTACCATCTTCAACATCAAAATAAACCGATTGTTGAATGGGCAGTTTCTCAAAAGGCAAAACAATATGCACGCCTTTTGTTAAATGCAAATATTTATGGTTCATAGAATTATCTTTCTTTCTAATTTTATCAACCCAAGGCCCAGCTGCAGATACATAATTCTTTGCACTAATATTAACTCTTTTACCCGAATTATAATCGATACAATTTAAACTTTCTATTTTTGAATTGCTATCGTACACAAAAGATTCCATTTCACAATAATTAATAATTGTTGCGCCAAATTCTGATGCTTTTTTTAATAATTCAATCGTTAATCTTGCATCGTCTGTTCTATATTCTGCATAATAACCACCACCTAAAACTGTGTTTTTATCTAATAAAGGTTCTTTTGTAAGGGTTTCCTTTTTATCTAACATTTTTCGGCTGTCCTCTCCACCCACATTGGCTAATAAGTCGTATACTTTTAAGCCTATTGAGGTCATAAATTTCCCATAAGTTCCATCTTCTGTTAATGGTAACAACATCTTTTCTGGCAACACCAAATGTGGTGCTAATTTATGCACTATGGCTCTTTCTGAACCAGATTCTCTAACCAAACCAATTTCAAACTGCTTTAAATAACGTAAACCTCCATGAATTAATTTTGTAGATTTATTACTAGTACCTGATGCAAAATCATCTTTTTCAATCAAGCAGACTTTCATACCCCTAGAAGAAGCATCTAAAGCGATCCCAGCACCAGTTACTCCACCTCCAATAATAATCAAATCGAAGGTTTTAGTAGTCATTACTTTTAATTGATTATTTCTGTCTAAAACAGAAAAACGCATGTTTTCTTCTTCTTTGACTTTAGAAGTTGTTCTTGTTTTATCAATAGCCTTCAACCATCCCTTCACTTTTTTTCTTCGTTGTTTGGGTTTCATTTTAGGCCGAAAAATAGTTTCAATTTTTCTTATTTCTTCTATATTTTCTTTTACCCAAAAATTTGCTTTAATACCTGCTAAAAGTGCAGCTCCAAAAGCAGTTACCTCTAGCATTACTGGTCTATCTACATCAACATTTAAAATATCTGACTGAAATTGCATTAGGTAGTTATTTGCGCTTGCACCACCATCTACTTTTAATGCAATCATTTCTTTACCAGAATCTTGAATCATTGCATCAATAACATCTCTTGTTTGATACGCTAAAGATTCTACTGTGGCTTTTACAAGTTCTTTTTTTCCTGTATCTAAAGTCATTCCATAAATACTACCTTTTGCATTTGCATCCCAATAAGGGGCACCCAAACCTGCAAAAGCTGGTACAACATAAACATTCTTTAAAGAGGGTATACTGTTACAAATAGCTTCAGTATCTGCAACATTATCAATCAATTGCATTTGATCTCTCAACCATTGAATAGCTGCACCACCTACAAAAACACTACCTTCTAAGGCATAATTTATGGGCTCATTTTCTAAACTACAAGTTAAAGTAGTTAGCAAACCTTTTTTTGAAAGCACTTGATTTTTGCCTGTGTTTAATAAAATAAAACAGCCTGTTCCATAAGTGTTTTTGGCAATTCCTGATTTAAAGCCTCCTTGACCAAACAAAGCCGCTTGTTGGTCTCCAGCCACTCCGTAAATTGGAATTTTAACATCTTTATAAGTAATCGTACCAAAATTAGAGGAAGAATGTTGCACTTTAGGCAGCATATTTTCTGGAATATGTAAGGCTCTTAACAGCTTTTTATCCCATTGTAAGTCTTTAATATTATAAAGTAATGTACGTGATGCGTTTGTATGATCTGTAAGGTGATTTTTTTCGTTAGTAAACTTATAAATTAGCCAACTATCAATAGTACCAAAACACAATTCACCTGCTTCTGCTTTTTCTTTTGCCCCATTAACATTATCTAAAATCCATTTTAATTTTGTGCCCGAAAAATAAGCATCAATTACTAAACCTGTATTTTCTTTAATATAGTCTGCAAAACCTCTTTTTTGTAAATCATCACATATAGATAAGCTCCTTTTATCTAACCAAACAATGGCATTGTAAATGGGTTTTCCTGTTTTTTTATCCCAAACAACAGTAGTTTCTCGCTGATTTGTAATCCCAATGGAAGCAATTTCTTGCGGATGAATTTTAGCATCTACTAAAACATTATAGAACGTTTTTAATTGATCTTGATAAATTTCTTCAGGATCATGCTCTACCCAACCTGACTTAGGGTAATATTGAGTTAATTCTTTTTGAGAACTTTGAACTATTTCTCCTTTTTGATCAAAAATAATTGTTCTTGTACTTGTTGTACCTTGATCGAAAGCAATTACGTATTTTTTTTCCATCACTTTAAAAAATCTATTGGATGAATATACGATAAAAGAACAAATTATGCGCTTTCTACATTTGTAAAGATGAGAGAAATTAGCGCTTATTTTACGATATCTTCAATAATTTTAAAATGATGTTGGGTATGCAACTTTAAAAATTGTAGCGTTTGTTTTTTATTTAATTGCTTAAATAAAGGATGGCTAAAATGTTGTTTATCTGAAATTTTTGGAATAATTTTTAGATTATCTTCAGCTAATTTTAATTGTTTTTCAATATCCTCTTTTAGGATTATTTCTGGTGGTAAAACGCGTTTGGGAGATTTTGCTTTACCCCTTGGAAACGCCCCTTTTAAAAAAACCATGGTTCGTAAAAAATTAAAACTCCTTTTATATTCTTTTGGGTCAGACTTATGCAAGACACCCAAAACAGCATTAATTACTTTTAAAGAATGATCTAAATGCCAACCTACACTTACTTTAGAAACGGATAAGTTTTGCTTATCGATATTAGTAAGGTTTTCTTGTATAAAAGTAAGTTCTTTTGCCAACATATTCATGAAATTGAAATTGGTTTTGAAATATATAAAAAAATCCAGCAAAAGCTGGATTATAATTTATTTCAATTTTTGAAGATTCGCAACTTCTAAAGTTGTTAATGACCTCCATCTTCCTCTTGGTAAATTTTTCTTGGTTAATTCTGAAAAAATAACACGATCTAATTTGTTAACCTTGTAACCTACGTGCTCAAATATTTTACGAACTATTCTGTTTCTACCAGAATGAATTTCGATACCAATTTCTGATTTTGGCTCTCCATTAATATAAGAAACAGCATCTATAAATACTTTTTTGCCTTCAATAATTACTTCACCCCTTAACTTTTCTAAATCCTTTAAATCTAGTTTTCTATCTAAAGAAGCGTGGTATAATTTACGTACATTATGTTTTGGGTGTGTTAGCTTTTTTGCCAAATCGCCATCATTGGTAAACAAAAGTAAACCTGTAGTATTTCTATCTAATCTACCTACTGGATAAATACGTTCTTTAGATGCGTTTGCAATCAATTCCATTACTGTTTTTCTACCTCTATCATCATCCATAGTGGTAATGTAGTTTTTAGGCTTGTTCAGTAAAATGTATCGTTTTTGTTCTGGCGTAATCGAGGTTCCATCAAACTGAACAACGTCATTAGGTTGTACTTTATACCCCATTTCAGTAACCAGTTTTCCATTTACTTGCACACTTCCGTGTTCAATATAAGTATCAGCTTCTCTACGTGAGCAAATTCCAGAGTTTGCAATGTATTTGTTTAATCGAATTCCTTGAGATTCGTCAGATTTTTTGACAGGTGTAGTTTTCTTATAGTCCTTTTTTACAGGTTTTCTACTTAAAGGTTTTGTGGTTTTTCTGTTTAGAGGCGCACTCTTTTTGCCTTCTTGTCGTCTTCGCGACGAGTTTTTATTTGACTCCATTATTAAAATTTTGGCAAAGGTACTTAAATTGCTGACTAATTCAATCTATCTATTACTTTTTCTAAAATAAGCGAAGTATCTATAAACACCAAACAGCACACCCCTATTAACAACAACAATTTTAGAATGTTATGTAAAAAACGATATTGACTTCTGGTATTCGATTTCCACAAATAAAACCCAACATATATTAGTGTAATTAATGCGATATAAAAGAAGTATTTCATATAACTTAGCTCTGGGTAACTGAATAAAATTACGATAGGAAATAGGGTTAGAAGTAGCAGTAATAAGCTGAATTGTTTTGTTTTTAACTCGCCATAAGCTACTGTAAACGTTTGATAATTGTTGGCTATTGCTCCTTTTATATTCTCTAAATCTTTAATTAATTCTCTGACCATAATTACTAAAAACAGAAAAATAGCGTGTACAAAAATAATTTTAGAGAAGTTTTTATAGTATACAAAAATGGCGAAAAACGGTAAAATTGTAAGTATGGTTGCAGAAATTAAGCCCATAAATGGCATTTTTTTCAACTTATGGGAGTAAAACCAAATTCCGAAAATATATACTGCAAAAAACAAAGCAGCTTTCCAAGAAACTAAAAACCCAAAAACAAAACCTAAAAAATTTAAGGTAAAATAGATGGATAGTTTTGTTTCTTGTTTAACGTAATTGTCAATACCTGTTTTTACAGGTCTGTTAATTCTATCTACTTTACTATCGTAAAAATTATTGATAATATAACCAGAAGCTATGACACATACAGATGCTAATACAATAAAAAACAAATCGATATCAAAAATAACTTTTGTAGCATCATCTTCTGAAGAAAAAATAAATATAGACGCTAAGTATTGGGCAAATACCAATACTAAAATATTGTAGCCTCTTACAACTGAAAATAAACTGAGAATTTTTTTAAGAAAAGTCTTCTTTTTTGAAGAACTCATAAGGCCAATTTAGAATCTATATACCAATTCTAGTTTGTAATCTTTTAAGCTTTCTTGTGCTTTTGGATAATCTTCTGTAAAACCAAGAATATAACCTCCACCACCAGAACCACAAAGTTTTAAGTAGTAATCGTTAGTTTTAATTCCATTTGCCCAAACATTATGAAACGCATCAGGTATCATTGGTTTAAAATTCTTTAAAACTACTTTTGATAAACTTTTAACGTTAGAAAACAACGATTTTACATCACCTTGCAAAAAGTTTTCGATACAAGCATCTGTATGCAATACAAATTCTTCGCTTAACATTTTTCTAAAACCTTCGTTCTTCATCTTGTTCATAAAGATGTTTACCATAGGCTCAGTTTCACCAATTTGCTCAGAATCTAGTAAGAAAACGGCTCCTTTTCCTTCTTTTTGCGATGGGATTCCTGCTGGTTCTAAATTATCTTTTGAGTTGATTAGAATAGGTAAACTTAAATATGAGTTTAATGGATCTAAACCAGAACTTTTACCATGAAAAAAAGACTCCATTAAACCAAATGTAGCTTTTAATTTTAGTAATTTTTCTCTAGTTAAATTTTCTAAAACCGTTATTTTATCATTTGCATAATTATCATAAATAGACGCAACCAATGCACCAGAACTACCTACACCATAACCTTGTGGAATAGAAGAGTCAAAATACATTCCGTTTTCTACATCTTGTTTAAACTCTGCTAAATTAAAGGAAACCAAATCTGAATCTAAACTTGAAATATAATGATAGTATTTATATAAATTTTGGTTGGATTTTAAAGCTGCGCCTTCTAGATGCGCTGTAGTTTTTAAAGCGCCTCTGTATGTATTAAAAGGTATTGCTAAACCCTTAGAATCTTTTATAATACCATACTCTCCGAAAAGTAAAATTTTTGCGTAAAACAGAGGTCTTTTCATAGTGTTATTTAGTGAGTTACAAAAATACGGAAATTTTATGTTAAGGAATTGTTATTAATCATTTTTGTAGAAAACTTTCCAAATACCTACTTTATCCCCTTTATGATATCTTCCTCTTTTAAATATTTTTCCAGTTTTGTAATATTCTTTCCAGTTACCTTCTCGCAAACCGTTTTTGTATTTACCCACTTCTCTTAACTCACCAGTATTGTAATATTCACTAAAAATACCTTCTAATTTTCTATCTACATAAAAAACTTTACGAAATAACGATTTGCTTTTGTAAAAATACGAAACCTCGCCCTCTAATTTTTTAACAACCTTGTAGTAAACCGCTTTTTCTTGCGTAGTTTCATTTAAATTTTGATCTAACCAAATAGGCTCTTGTAAGGTAAATGAAAATGACAAGAAACCTAGCATCATCAAAAGTAGTAAGGATGATTTTTTCATATAAACGCTTATAATTGTTTTGCTCCTAAACCTGTAGCATCACAAATATACTGATTTTTCTGACAGTACTTAGCCAACTCTTTATCAATGAATTGATTCACAGATTCTTTCTCATCTAAAGGATATAAAACGTGCACATTTGCACCAGCATCTAACGTAAAACAAATATTGCTATTATGTTCTTGACGATATTGCCAAATACTATTAATAACTTCTAAAGTATTCGGTTTCATCAAAATAAAATACGGGTTGCTGGTTAACATCATTGCATGTAAAGTTAAGGCTTCACTCTCTACCAAATTGATAAATTCTTTAATGTTTCCTTCTTGTAAAATGGTTGACATTTTACCCAAATTTTCATTGGCTTGCAAAAATCTGTTTTCAGCAAAAGGATGATTAATCATTAAATTATGACCAACACTGCTCGATACTTGTTTTTCGCCTTTATCTACTAACAAAATAGCATCTTGATAATTCTCGAAAACGGAATGCACTTTATACGGAAATTGAACGCCAAATAAGTCTGAGCTTCCTTCAATTTCTGGATGATTTCCCCAAACCACTAAAGGCCCTTCTATACTTCTGCTTGCAGAACCAGAACCTAATCTTGCTAAAAAAGAAGCTTTTTTATTGATAAACTCCTCAGATAAATCAGCATTAATTTCGTTTTCTAAACTCATTAAACATCTTGCAATGGCACTTAAACCACTTGCAGAAGACGCGATTCCACTAGAATGTGGAAAAGAATTTTTTGAATTTATAGTCATCTCATATTCAAAAATATAAGGACAATATTCTTGAATTCGTTCAAAGAATTCTGCAATTTTAGGTTTGAACTCGTCTTTTGGTTTTCCTTCAAAGAATAAATTAAAAGTAACTTCTTCAGATTTTTCTTTTTTGATAAAATCGATAGTTGTAACGGTATGACAATTTTTTAAAGTAAAACTGATGGATGCATTTTTTGGAATCTGAGGATTACTTTTTCCCCAATATTTTACCAAAGCAATGTTACTAGGAGTTTGCCAAGTAAAACTGGCTTTGTCTACAAAATTTAAATCGGATTTTACTAAAAACTGAGCTGTATTCAATGTGAAAAATATTTTTACAAAGATAAAACTATTCCTTTTTTAAATTATTATAAATTTGATTCAGATTTAAAAATCAACATTTTTCATTTTATCATCAAAAAAAGAGGTTAAAAATTGAATTTTAGCATAAATACAGATACTTGGTTTATTTTTTGCTTACTATTTATAGGAATCTTATCCTTATTTATCTTCTTGTACATCATTATACCTTACAACACTAGAAAACGAAATACTAAAAGAAGACAAAATAGACTTTCTAGAAAATTAAATAATTTTGAGCGCTTAAAAAATAAGCATAGAATTAAAAATTTAGAAAAGAGCAATATAAAATTGCAAGCTACTTTAAAAAAAGACTTATCAACGATTATACATAGTAATTATAATGAAACTGATATAGAAACCTTTTTTTTAAATTTTGAAAAACTATATCCTAACTTCAAAAAATCTTTGTTTAAAATTGCCCCAAATTTAACAGCTAACGAATTAAAATTAGCTGCTTTTTTAAGATTGAATTTAAGCTCTAAAGAAATCAGTAAACTTTTAAATATTACTCCAGAAAGTGTACATAAAGCAAGATATCGTTTAAGAAAAAAACTAAATTTATCAACGAAAGAAGATTTATCTACTTTTATTATAAACCTATAACTACAAACCACTTAAACACACTGTCTATTCTTTGTCCATTCCTTTTTTTTGGAATATGATTCGATTTACTTTTTATTTGTTCTAAACTTTATAAAATTATAATCGATGAGGATTTTTGAAATCATTTTATTACTACTTTCTGTAGCTTCCATTTTTTACTTTTCTATCAGAAAAAACACAGCGTACAAAAAAATTGAACTAGTGACTATCTTAAGTTTACTATTAATACATTTTATTTTTGAAGGCTACAGATGGCAAATGATTCCCATTTACTTACTTTTATTCATAATCTCATTCTGTGTTTTCAAAGAATATTCCATCTTAAAAGGAAATTGGTTTTTAAAAATTATCAAAATTATTTTTCTAGTTATTTTTCTTGTAATAGGATTTACCTTACCAACAGCAATCCCAGTTTTTGAATTGCCAAAAACTACAGGAAACTACAAAATAGGTTCACAATACATTCATTTAAAAACGGATAGAGAAGAAACCATTACAGAAAACTCTGATGATAAAAGAGAATTAATGATTAAAGTTTGGTATCCTGCTACTATCAAAAATGAGAAAAAAGAGCCTTATTTAAATAATGGAGACAGATTTAGTTTTGCTGCAAAATATGGTTTACCAAAATCAACTTTCAATTATTTAGATAATGTTGAAACCCATACGTATGAAAAGCCGAAAGTTGCTGATGGAAAATTTCCTGTACTCATTTTTTCTCACGGTTCGTACTCTAAAGCTTCTGGATATTATGCAATTATAGAAGAAATTGTTAGTCAAGGATATATTGTTTTAAACATCAATCACACCTATGAAAGTACTGGAACTTTATTTCCTGATGGTAGCATAAAACTGTACAATCAAGCATATGATAAAAAGTATATTAGCAATCAAAAAACGGCAGAATTAGCTTGGAAAATGCAACAAGATTATGCCAATGCAAAAAATGAGGGAGAACGTTTTAAAGCATCTGAATTTGCATTAAAAAACTACATTCCTGGAGTTATTTCTAAAAGATGGTCTCAAGATATTTCATCAGTTATTGATGAACTAGAAAACTGGAATACAAATTCATATTTGGCACATCATTTAGATATATCCAAAATTGGTGTTTTTGGGCATTCTCAAGGAGGTACTTCTGTTGCACAATCTATTTTAGATGACAAAAGAATTGTTGCTGGTGCAAATTTAGATGGCGTTCAATGGGGAACTATGATAGATACTTTAGTAACAAAACCGTTTTTAAATATTTCTTCTGACTGGAAAGCTCCACACCCAAATTACAACAAATATGCATACAGAAATGGAGGAACAAATGTTTTTTATGATGCAAAAATCAAAAATTCGGGGCATTCCAGTTTTATGGACATCCCTTTAATGATTAATATTCCCACTTTGAATGAAGCTGGAACCCTTAATCCAAAAGAAGGATATCAAATTATTACAGAAACTGTGATTTCTTTTTTTGATAATCATTTAAAAAACAAACAAAATGATCTTTTAAAACTAAAAGAAAAACACCCATTATTAGAGATAAAAATTAAAAAATAGCATCTTTTTTAAGATTGATAAAAGCATCATTTCTAAAATTAGAAATGATGCTTTTTTGTTTGTATTTTTGTGATTGATGAAAACTAAAAAAGTCTTTTTGTTATTAAATGGAGAAGCTCCAAATCAAGTTCCAAATACATCTAATTATGATGTTATTTGCGCAACTGATGGTGCTTATCAATATTTAAAAGACCATAAGATTGTTCCCGATTTTATTAGTGGCGATTTTGATTCTTTATTTGACATTCCTAACAACATTCAAGCAATTGAAACTCCAAACCAAGATTTAACCGATTTTGATAAAATATTGCAAATTTTGTTTGATAAAGGTTTTAAAACGATTGATGTTTTTGGCGCAAGTGGCAGAGAGCAAGATCATTTTTTAGGAAATTTGCACACGGCTATTCAATGGAAAGGAAAACTACAACTTACTTTTTATGACAATCATAGTCGTTATTTTTTAGCGGATAATAGCACAGAAATTTCTGTTTGTAAAAACAAAATCGTTTCTTTAGTTCCATTTCCTGAGGCAAAAAAAATCAATACAACAGGTTTGCAATATCCTTTAAAAAATGAAGATTTAACATTCGGAAAACGAATTGGCACAAGAAATAAAACTATTGATAATCAAATTACTATCACTTTTAAAAATGGAACATTGTTTATTTTCATCAACCATAAATAAGAAAAAATGAGTAGAAAAATAAAATTATTATGGGATTTTAGAGGTCCTGATGCCAAAGAAACCGCAAAACATCACACTATTCACTTAAGAGAGTTTTCTATGATGGAAAACTTAACTTTTCATAAAATCGACCTTCAGGAGAAAAACCCAATGTTATTTTCTGCTTTTATCACTGTAGATGAAAAAGACATGAAAATTTATAGAGATGCTTTAAAACCTCATAGAGGAGAGTTAGGTTAATAAATTAAAAAAATGAAAATGAAATCGGTTAAAATAAATTCTCTTACGTTTTTAAATGCATCATTTATAGTGGCACTTCTTGTTTTTATGGGATGCTCCTCTAAACAAAATCCAAAAAAATATACGGCTAAAATTTATCAAACCTCTTATGCTGGTGATCGTTTAAAATTAATGAATTCAAATGACATCAAATCAACATCCGAAGAAAACAAGAGGGTTTCATTAGAAATTATTCCAGAAAACGAGTTTCAAAAATATATAGGTTTTGGTGCCTCGTTTACGGAATCTTCTGCTTGGAATTTAGCAACCATTCCTGTTGAATTGCGTAAAGAAGTGCTCACCAAATTGTTCAGCCATACAAAAGGCGCAGGTTTTTCGCTAACCAGAACACATATTAACAGCAGCGATTATTCCAATAATCATTATACGTATGTAGATGATAATGACGAAGATTTATCAACATTTTCTATAAATGAAGACCTTAAAGGTTTTTCTGGTGATGAAAACGAACAAGTTAAAAATATTGATTTGGTTGAGTCTAGTTATGATATCATTCCTATGATTTTAGAAGCGTCTCAAATTGAAGGTGCAGATTTTAAAATTATTGCTTCTCCTTGGAGTCCTCCTTCTTGGATGAAAGCTGGCGAAACTAGTACAATGACCAATGGTAGTTTGATGCCAAAATATTATCCTGTTTGGGCAAAATATTTATCCAAATATTTAAGTGAGTATGCAGCAAAAGGAATCGATATTTGGGCAATAACACCACAAAACGAACCTTTACATTATCACGATGCAAGATGGGATAGTAATGGTTTTACACCAGAACAAGGTAGAGATTTCCTAAAAAATCATTTAGGACCTCAACTGGTAAAAGATGGTCATTTAAATTTAGATAATTTAAACGAAGGTGTAAAAGTATTGATTTACGATCATAACAAATCTGTAATGAATGATTATGTAAATCCTACTTATTCAGATCCTGAAGCTGCAAAATATGCTTGGGGAACTGCTTTCCATTGGTATGCAAATTCTGAATTAGATGACAATAATTTCTACACAAAAGAACTCGATAAACTTCGTAAAGACTGGCCAAATAAAGCAATGATTCATTCAGAATCGAGTATCGATATTGATGAAAAAGATCCTGTTGGTCAATACTTTAGAGAAAGTACAGATTATGCAGGCACTTTCGTTCCTTTTGAAACCTATGCGTATGATATTATTTCAGATTTAAATCACGGAACCCAAGGTTATGTAGAATGGTGTGTTATTTTAAGCCATAAAGGGCAACCTAATCCTTATGATAATTTTAATAGCGCTCCTGTATTAATCAATCCAGAAACAGATGCAGTAATTTACACTCCTTTATATTATTTATTGAGTCATTTTAGTAAATTTATTCGTCCAGATGCTGTAAGAATTGATTTGAAAGGCGATGTTGTAGATGGATTAATTTACACAGCTGCAAAAAATACAGATGGTTCTATTGCTATTGTTGTTTTCAATAAAAATGATGCACCTACTGATGTATCTTTTACGATTGATGATGAAGTATATTCCTCAAAAATAGCACCCAAAGCAATGCAAACCATTCATCTACAAAAGCCATAAATTTTCTGATTCAATTTTAAAATGCAAACTACCAAACTCAATGCTGATAGTATTCTACCATTAACCTGCACAAGATCTGGCACGTGCTGTTTTGGAAAAGCAGTGATGCTGAATCCTTGGGAAATTGTTTGTTTTAGTGTTGCCAAGAAAATTACACCTAGAGAATTCAGAGATTTGTACTGCGATTTTGGTGGCATTCAATTAATTTTTAACGGAAAAGAAAATAAAAAAGGGCAAAAATCTTGCAGCCAATATATTCCTGATTTTGGTTGTAGCGTGCACGAAGGTCGTCCTTTAGCTTGTAGATTATATCCTTTGGGTCGTCAAATTCAGTTTGATAAAGCTGAATATATTTATGAAGGAACCGATTTTCCTTGTTTAACGGATTGTGCAGACGTTTTAAATTTACCCAAAATGTCTGTTGGTAAATATTTAAAAGGACAAAAAGCCGAATTATTTGAAAATGCTCAAGATGCCTATTTACAGGTGATGCAAAACATTGCTGATATTGGTTTTGAGTTGTTTTTAGATTCAGGATTAGCTGCATCTGGAGACACAAAAACATTGCAAACTTGGCGGATTTTAGGACAAGAAACCCCAGAATTATTAGCCCTAAGAATTGGCAAAGAATGGATGGATGCTTTAATGATTCCAGAAATAAATGAAGACAACCCAATTGCATTTGCACAAAAACACAATGACTTATTACTTTTAAAAGCACAAGAACAATTCGGAAATATTTCAACTTTAGAGGAATTACACAATGCTTCTGTTTTAATGATTGCTTTGGCATTGCATTTGGCCAAAGGTTTAGGTGCTGATACCAAAGGAATTTCGGAACATTGGATAGCAACTGCTAAAAGTTTTGGTAGCAAAGAATAATATTTGAAACAAAAATCACTTCCATTTAATACCACAACCCACACTTGGTTTTTGGTGTGCTACAATGTCTTTGGTTTCCAGCAAAACATCTAAAGCATTTCTAATATCTTTTCCTGTTACTGGTTTTCTATTTCCAGGTCTAGCATCATCTAATTGTCCGTGATAAATGGATTGTAAGTTTTCATCAAAAACATAAAAATCAGGTGTACAAGCTGCATCATACGCTTTGGCAACTTCTTGGGTTTCATCATACAAATACGGAAAAGGATATTGTTCTTTTTCTGCCAATTGTTTCATTAAATGTGGTGCATCTTGTGGATAATTTTCTACATCATTCGCACTAATCGCAATACAATTTATGCCTTTTACTTTGTAGTCATTTGCCAACTTTACCAATTCTTTATTCACGTGAATTACAAACGGACAGTGATTACAGATGAACATAATTACAGTTCCTTTATCACCTTTTAAATCGTTTAAAGCATACAATTTATCATCAACTGTGTTGATTAAAGTAAAATCTGGTGCTTTTGTGCCTATTGCAAATTCATTGGATTCTGTTCTTGCCATTTTTTGGTTTTTGGGTGTTGGTTTGTGGTTTTTAGTTCTTGGTTTTTAGTTGTTGGTTTCTGCTAAAGCTTTTGCGCAAATATAACCACCTGTCCACGCATTTTGAAAATTAAATCCGCCAGTAACTGCATCAATATTTAAAACTTCGCCCACAAAAAAGAGATTTTGATGTTGCTTGCTTTCAAAACGCTTAAAATTGATTTCCTTTAAATCTACGCCTCCAGCAGTTACAAATTCGTCTTTAAAAGTGGTTCTTCCATTCGCATTGTAAATTCCTTTTGTCAATTGATTCGCTAATTTTTCTAATTGATTATTATTCAAATCTGCCCAATTTTGGGTTTTAGAAATATCAGAAAACAAGACGAAACGCTCCCATAATCTTTTTGAAATCTCAGAAAATGGCGATTTTAAAATCACCGTTTTTCGAGGCTCTTTCTTTTTTAAGTTCAATAAAACATTCAGTACTTTATCTGTTGGTCTAGACAACCAATTTACGGCTACATTGTACTGATAGTTTTTATCAGCTAAAATTCTTGCACCAAAAGCAGAGAGTTTTAAAACTGCTGGCCCACTCATTCCCCAATGTGTAATTAATAAAGGTCCTGACGCTTCTAATTTTGTACCTACAATAGTAACAGTTGCATTTGGCACAGAAGTTCCTAATAAATCGACGAGTCTTTTATCATTAATATTGAAGGTAAATAAAGACGGAACAGGTTCAACAACAGAATGATTAAGGGTTTTACAAAGTTCCCATACTTTTTTAGAACTTCCTGCAGCTACAACTACTTTATCAGCTTCAAAATGTTCATTTTTAGTGTTGATAACCCATTTATTTTCCTGTTGATAAACTTCATTCACCCCACAACTTGTTAACACCTTAATATTCAAATTATCAACAGCATTTTGAAAACAATCTATAATGGCTTGACTTGTATTTGCTTCCGGAAAAACGCGATTATCATCCTCAATTTTTAACGGAACTCCTCTGTCATCAAACCATTCAAAAGTATCGCCAGTCATAAATTTATGAAAAGGTCCTAACAGTTCTTTTTCTCCTCTTGGATAAAATTTAACCAATTCCTTTGGCTCAAAACACGCGTGTGTAACATTGCATCTTCCACCTCCAGAAATTTTTACTTTTTGCAAAACGTCTTTACCTTTTTCAAGAATCGTAATATCTAAATCTGGGTTGTTTTCTTTAGCATTTATGGCAGTAAAATAGCCAGCTGCTCCACCACCAATTATAATAACAAACGCCCCCCTTTTATCCCCCAAAGGGGGAATTCCAATCTCATTCAATTCCTTATGTTCCATATATATTTTATGTTTGTTACTAGTTTCCTCCCTTTGGGAGGATTAAGGTGGGCTTTATCATTTCTTGATAGTTAAGAACGGTTTCAAACCCTTTCATTTTAAAATAGTTTGGAGTTTCTTCATTTCCTGTAACTAACACAAAATCTCCTCCCCAAGCCCCAAGACTTTTTATTTCTCCAAAATAATCTGGAAATAATTTCTCTTTTACAGGTTTCAGTTTAATAATATTGCTGATAATTTGCTCATGCTCAACAATCAATTTATTAAATTTTTCTATGGATGTTGCTTTTAAAAATTCATTAGAAATTTCAGAAATTCTTTTGATTTCCTTATCGAAATTCTTTCCACTTTCTCTAAATTTTGCAATCCCTTCTTTGGAGTCTTGCTTTTGGTTTAGAAATACAAAAAATATGTTTTCTTTAAATGCCGGATTAAATGCAACTAACTCGACTTTTGGTGTCATTTCGAGCGCAGTCGAGAAATCTTTTTCAATTTGATAAAAAATTGGAGTATCATTTTGAGCGCAAGCAATATCATAACCACTTCCTTTAAAGGAATTCCATAACAATGTAAAAGCATCTACTTTTGCCCAACTTGCTATAGAATTTATTAAGGTTGATGAACTTCCTAAACCCCAATTTCTTGGAAACGTAAGTTTTGTTTTTATCACAAAACCTCCATCTGTTTTTAAAAATTTTGGATTGAGTCTTTTCGCTTCTTCTAGAATTTCTAAAAGTGTTTCTGCAATCGTTTCTGTATTGCCTTCTTTATCAGAATTAAACGTACAATTCACCAAACGAAGTTTAGGTAAATCGAAAACCGCTTCGAACCAACATTCGCCAGTATTGGTAAAACTACCCCAAATAATTTGAGGTTCTTTTATTTTTTCAACAATCAAATCTTGTCCGAATTTAGTAGGAACTGCCAAAGCTTTTGCGCCATCTAAAACCAGATATTCTCCTGTTAATAATAATTTTCCGTTTGAATAATAGTTTTTCAAATTGTTTATTTTCATTTTAATTGCATCCTGCTTTAGCAGGATGATATAAAATCATTTATTTTTTTGGCTTTAGCCAAAACTAAAGTCCTGACTAAAACCTTTCTTTACTCTTTAATTTAAAAATGGATTGAAACCCATTTCTATAGAAAAATACTAAATGTATGTAGATTTTTATGAATGACATTTATGTATGGTTTGGCTAAAACCAAAATTATATTTAACTCAATGAATGGGTTAAAGCCCATTTCTAATGATTATTATAACAAATCAAACTGTTTAAAATGGTGCGTAAAATGTTTGCTATGAAATTTCGTCCAATACTCGTAATCTAATTCCCCAAAAAACGGATGATTTTCTGTCTTCGCTACTTTAAAATGAGTTTCAAAATCATTTATTTGCTGAATTAAATCAGACAACGCTTCTTCTATCGTCTTAAATTTTTCAGGAGTTGGCTCATCAGACAAAATTGACGCTCTAAAACCAATATGTAGTTCACGTTCGCTATCTAAAAAAGGTTTTCTCCTAGCTGTTTTTTCATCAGAAACAAAATAATCTGCATCAATTTTTCCGTTTGAAATTTGCATCAACAAACTTAAATGTTCAATTACTTGTTGCCCATTCATTTTCCCAAAAACGGGTTGCGTTTCTCTTGTTAATCTACTTAATTTAGAAGTGATTTCATCAATATTTAAAAAATCGACCCAATGTATTTTTGGTGCTCTTAAAGCTTCTAATTTACCAACCACAGCTGCATGAGAAACGGTTCTTTTATCAAAAAAATTGGTTATTTCTTTTTTCTCACCTTCATTTGCACCTAACTGAGTTAAGATGTTTTGCAAGTGCATTTTCATATGTCCATGCTGAATTCCTTTTGTTGTTAGCGCTCTTAATGCTGCAAAATTTTGAGCCAAACCTGCTGCTGCCATAATTTGCATTAAGGTTCTTGCAGATGGCTTTTGCAACATCTCTAAAGACATTTTAGCCATTGGATGCAAAGCTGTTAAACCACCAACTGTACCTAAAGCTAAAGGGATTTCTATCCAAAATTTAAAAATACCATCATCAATAGAACAATGAGACAAACTAGAATAAGAACCATTTCTGGAAGCATATGCATGTGCACCAGCTTCTACTGCTCTAAAATCGTTGCCTGTAGCTAAAACTACTGCATCAATTCCGTTCATAATTCCTTTGTTATGCGTAACTGCTCTGTAAGGTTCTATTTCTGCAATTTTTACAGCTTGATAAAATTTCTCTGCAAATTTCTGTGGATTTTCTCCACCCAAATCTTCAATTTTACAACTTACTTCTGCTCTCACCAAACACTCAGGAACGTAATTCGATAAAATACTCATTACAATTTCAATCTCATCATTTTTAAATTGATTCGCAATCGCTTCTAAACAAGAGTTAATGAAATTTGCACCCATTGAATCTTTCGTTTCAAAAGTGATATGCAACTGATAATAATTTTCTAATTTATCGGTTTTATCAATTAATTGAATGTCTAAAATTCCTCCACCACGTTTTTCCATATTTTTGGTGATGGAAGCAGTAGCTGCATATAATTCTGTTTTATTTTGATTAAAATAATGTTCTAGATCCTTTTTATCGCCAGCAAACATAAAATGAACCTGACCAATTTTAGTAGTGCCAAGAACCGTAGTTTTAAAACCTCCTCTTGTACTCCAGAACTTACCTACCAAAGAGGCTGCAGCAACAACAGAGCTTTCTTCTACAACCATAGGAATTACATAAGGTCGATCATTAATTACAAAATTCGGAGCAACACCATAAGGCATATAAAAATTAGTAATGGTATTCTCGATAAAATCGTCGTGTAATTCTTGTAAATCGCTATTTTGATTCCAATATTGCTTTAAAATTGAAATCGTTTCAGAAGGATTATGAAAGTAGTTTTTAGCGAGCCAATCTATTTTTTCTTCTTTGGTAAATTTAGAGAAACCAGAAATAATTTTACTCATTAGTTAATTGCATATATTCAGCACAAAGATAAACGAATCTAACATAATCTATTTAGCAATTTTAACATGTTCTTCTAATAAAATTCTCACACAAAAAAATATCATTTTAGCGCTTATTTAACTAAAAATTAAGGACTCAATATTTTATCTGTAAAATTTTAATACAAATTAACATTTACAAAGTAAATTATAATATTTAGCAATTATTTGATAAGTAAAATTGATTTTTAATATCGCTAAAATAAAAGTATTACTATTAAATTTGTGTGTAACATTATTTAATCCATTAATAAAGATTTTGATTTGATTATTTGTAATTCTTTTCAAAATTAAAAACTTATAAAACAATACATTATGAAAAAAATTAGCCTATTAGTATTATCTGCTGTTGTTTGCACAAGTTGTGCAGTGATTAGACCTGGTGAAGTTGGAATAAAACAAACCTTAGGAAAGTTTTCTAACAAAGTACAAACAGAAGGAACCGTACTTTATAATCCTATAACCAGCAAAGTGGTAAAAGAATCTACACAAACAAAAAATATTAAGTTAGTGTTGAGCTTACCAAGTAAAGAAGGTTTGAGTGTAAATTCAGAAATCTCTATTTTACATCGATTAGAAGGCGATAAAGTAGCTTCTGTATTAAAAAACTTAGGACCAGATTACGAAAACGTAATTACAAGTGTATTTAGATCTGCTGCTTCTGATGTTTGTGCGCAATTTTTTGCAAAAGACATGCATTCTGGCATGAGAGCCAATATAGAAAAAGCTATTTTAGAGAAGATGAAAATTAATCTTGAAAAACAAGCAGATGGTATTGAATTAATTGCTGTTTTAATGAAACGAATTCAATTACCTAGAGGTCTTGCCAATTCTGTAGAACGAAAATTACAAGCAGAACAAGATGCCATGCGAATGGAATTTGTTTTAAAGCAAGAAAAATTAGAAGCGGAAAGAAAAATTATCAATGCAAAAGGGGAAAGAGATGCACAATTAATTATAGCCGAAGGTTTAACTAGCGGAATTATTAGAATTAAAGCTATTGAAGCCTTTAGAGAATTGGCAAGATCGCAAAATGCAAAAGTGATTATTACTGATGGAAAAACACCTTTAATTGTTGGTAACGAAACTGATGCCAAAGCAGAAGACTCAAAACAGAAATAATCTTTTTTTTCTGAAACCCAATATAAACTCGATATTTTAAACAATATCGAGTTTTTTTATGCTCAATTAAAACGCTTTTACTTTACGAGATTTCTAAAATCAATAGTCATTTATGTTAAAATTGTATGTAATCAAATACAGTTTTTACAATTCTTTGACAATAATTTCGTAAACTTGACAAACTTTTTTAAAAATTAAAACTCAAATGAGGAAAGTATTTTTATTAACTACCACTATTATTCTCTTTAATTGTAAACAAGCCATAGAAAAATCAGCAAAAGTAAATACGGGAACTAAAGAAATAACACTCGAAGAAATTTGGGATGGCACATTTTCTCCACAAAGAATGAACGCTTTAGATTCTATGAATGGCGATTTTTATTCGCTATTAAATACAGATGATGATGGAAACACAACTGTAGACAAATACAGCTATGCTACTTTAGAGAAAATTGAAACCATTGTTAACAGCAAAGATTTACCAGAAATAAGCGCGTTTAAATCTTACAGTTTCAATAACGATGAAACTAAAATAATTCTAGGTACAGACTTCGAAAAAATTTACAGACGTTCTTTTAAAGGTACTTTTTATGCATATGATATTGCATCAAAAAAAATCTCTTTAATTGGCAAAGACATACAAGAGCCTGTTTTTTCTCCTGACAATAAAAAAGTAGCCTATGCTAAAGACAACAATTTATTTATTAAAGATTTCTCAAAAAACAAGGTTACTCAAGTAACTAAAGATGGAAAGAAAAACAGCATTATAAACGGAATTACAGATTGGGTTTACGAAGAAGAATTTGCTTTTGTAAGAGCTTTTGAGTGGAACAACAATAGTAAATACATCGCTTTTTTACGTTTTGATGAACGTGATGTGCCTACATTTTCTATGGATATTGTTGGTAATGGTTTGTATCCAGATCAACAAGTATTTAAATACCCTAAAGCTGGTGAAAAAAATGCAAAAGTTACTTTACATATGTATGCTGTTGATACAAAAAACAGTAAAAAAATTGCTTTAGGTGATTATGAATACATTCCAAGAATTAAATGGACAAATAATGATGCTGTTTTAGTAGCAACCACTTTAAATCGTCATCAAAATAATTTAAAACTGCATAAAGTAAATGCGTTAAGAAGTTCATCAACAGTATTGTTAAACGAAACTGATAAAGCATATATTGATATTACTGACAACCTTACTTTTTTAGTAGATAATTCTTTTATTTGGACAAGCGAAAAAGAGGGTTTCAATCATATTTATCATTATGATTTTAATGGAAAACTGATCAATCAAATTACAAAAGGAGATTGGGAAGTAACTAGATATTATGGTTTTAATACTTCTAAAAAAACAATTTACTATCAATCTGTAGAAAATGGATCTACCAACAGAGGGGTGTATTCAATTGGTTTAAATGGAAAGAATAAAAAGTTGTTAAGCAACGAAAATGGACAAAGTAGTGCTGCTTTTAGCACCAATTTAAACTACTTTATCAATACATTTTCATCTGCTGAAATTCCACCAATTTATTCCTTGTATACAGCCGAAGGTGAAATGCTCAAGGTAATTAAAGACAATGCTGAATTAAAGGAGAATTTAGCCGAATATAAAATGAGTCCGAAAGAATTTTCTACCATTTCAATTAATGGAAATGACTTGAATATGTGGATGGTAAAACCTGTAGACTTTGATGAAAATAAACAATACCCGCTATTAATGTTCCAATATTCAGGACCAGGATCTCAGCAAGTTGGAAACAGCTGGAATAGCGCTAACGATTACTGGCACAATATGTTAGCACAAAAAGGCATGATTGTAGTTTGTATTGATGGACGTGGAACTGGCTTAAAAGGTGCAGATTTTAAAAAAGTAACCCAAAAAGAATTGGGTAAGTATGAAGTTGAAGATCAAATTGCAGCCGCAAAAAAGTTAGCAGAACGCTCTTATATTGATAAAGACAACATTGGCATTTGGGGTTGGTCTTTTGGTGGCTTTATGAGCACCAATTGTATTTTAAAAGGTAGCGATATTTTTTCTACAGCCATTGCAGTAGCTCCTGTAACTTCTTGGCGTTTTTACGATTCTGTTTACACAGAACGATATATGGAAACTCCGCAAGAAAACCCAAGTGGTTATGATGATAATTCACCCATAAATTATGCTGATAAGTTGGAAGGTAATTATTTATTGGTTCACGGAACAGGAGATGATAATGTACACGTTCAAAATTCATATAGAATGATAAATGCTTTGATTGATGCTAACAAACAGTTTGATATGCACATTGTACCAGATAGAGCACATGGCATTAGAAAAGGTAAAAATGTTCGTTTAAATTTGTTTACAAAAATGACGAATTATGTTGAGGAACATTTAATAGAAAAATCAAATAAAACTACTGAAATAAAAGGATAATTATGTTAGATAAAGGAGTTACTACCACTACAGAAGACCCACAAATGTTTGGCCACCCAAAAGGGTTATTTTACTTATTCTTTGCAGAATTATGGGAGCGTTTTAGCTTCTATGGGATGAGAGCTTTATTAACGCTCTACATGGTAGAACATATTTTTAAAGCCATTGCAGAGAGAGATACAGCAACAGCTGTAGTATATGCTTCTTATGGTTCTTTAGTTTACGCTTCAACAGTAATTGGTGGGCAAATTTCTGATAAAATTTTAGGAATGCGTGCATCAATTTTTTTAGGCGGTATTTTAATGTCTTTAGGTCATTTTGTTTTGGCCATAGAAAATGATATAGCCTTCTTTTTGGCTTTGGCTTTTATTGTAGTTGGTAATGGTTTCTTTAAACCAAATATATCCACCTTTGTTGGTGCTTTATATAAAGAAGGAGATGTAAGGAAAGATTCTGGTTTTACCATCTTTTATATGGGAATTAATATAGGAGGTTGGATTGCTCCACTTTTATGTGGTTGGCTAGCACTTGAATACGGATACCATTATGGTTTTGGATTAGCAGGATTTGGTATGTTAGCAGGTTTAATTTTCTTTTGGAGTGGAATCAAAAAAAATATTTTTGGTGATAAAGGAATGCCTCCAAACCAAGAAGTATATGAAAAGAAAATTTTAGGAGTTCCTCAAAAAACATTAATACCAGTTATTGCTTTTCTTTGTGCTCCAGGTATTGCGTATTTATTAGCCTCTTGGCAACAAAATTATGTTAGCGGAATTTTTAAATTTATTGGTTTTGCTGTTTTAGGATACCTAATTTACATAATGTTAAAGCTAGATACAGATGCAAGAAAAAAATTAATAATGGCAGTGTTAATTACATTTTTCATGACACTATTTTGGGGTTTTCATGAACTATCAGGTAGTGTAATTACATTATTTGCATCAAGAAACGTAGCTTTAGATGGCATTATGAGTGCTGCACAAACAAACTCTTTAAACTCAATGTTTATTATCATTTTAGCAATTCCTATTTCTTTATTATGGGGTTATTTGGCTAAAAAAGGTATGAATCCAAGAACACCTTATAAATTCGGTTTCGGCTTATTGTTGGCAGGTTTATGTTTTTACATTTTATCTATTAGTGGTACCAGTGCTAATGAAAACGGAATGGTGCCCTTTGTGTATTTGTTAATTATGTATTTTATACTTTCTATTGGAGAGCTATTTATGTCTCCTGTTGGTTTATCAAAAATTACAGATTTATCCCCTTTAAACATCGTAGCATTTATGATGGGAGTTTGGTTTTTATCATCGGCTTTTGCATTTCAAATTGTAGGTTTTATTGGTGAACAATTGGCTGTTGAAAGTACAGATAGTAATGTTGGAGGCCTAGAAACTTTAACCATTTATACTGATGGTTTTCATTTAATTGCAATGTATGCCTTGGGTGCTGGAGCTATTGTTTTATTGTTTTCGCCTTTAATGAAAAAATTATTAGGTAACGTACACTAAAATTAAAAAGTATTAATTTACAAACTTGGCACATCATTTGCAGACTTATAAATTATGAATAAAATAGTATTATCTCTTATTGCACTTGCTCTTTTAAGTATTTCAACAAATGCTCAAAAAATTAATTGGATTTCTATGAATGAAGCTTTAGAACTTCAGAAAAAAAATCCGAAAAAAATAATGGTAGATGTATACACCAATTGGTGTGGCCCTTGCAAAATGTTAGACAAGCAAACCTTTCAAAATAAAGATGTTGCAAACTATGTAAATGAAAATTTTTACGCTGTAAAGTTTAATGCTGAAGGAAATGAATCGATTACCTACAAAGAGCGTGAATTCTTGAATCCTTATTATGATGCCTCTAAACCCAATAAAAGAAATAGTTCTCATCAATTTGCAGATTATTTAGGTGTAAGAGGATACCCAACAGTAGCTTTTTTTGATGAACAATCTGGTTTTTTATATCCTTTAACAGGTTTTTATAAACCTAATGAGTTAGAGTTTTATTTAAAATTATTTATAAACAATAAACATAAAGAAATTAAAACCAAAGAAGATTTTCAAGAATATTACGACACTTTTACACCAGAATTTAAAGCAAAATAAATTTTAGAAAACTAATATTTAAAAACTCCATTTGTGCCTGTATAGTGCAATGGAGTTTTTTGGTTTTTAGCCGTTTTTTGCCATCGTTTTACATAACTTTTGTAATTAGAACCATCTGCAATAATATGTTTTGGTTTTAAGGTTTTAATCAATCTTTCTAAATTTATTTTAGGCGATTGCTGCAACAAAACAATTGGATTTTTTAAATTTTTAATTTGATAAACACCCAAACTATCCACAACCAAAATCACTTGATTTTTAAAACGATACACATTCGATATTTCCCTTTTTTTAATTGTAGTATTGATATACTCACCAACAGTGTAAGACGCTATTGCATTGAATTTTAGCACATCAATACTATCTAAATCATGATCTATAAACAGCTTGCCTCCTATTCTTTTACCCATTATTGTATTTCTACTTTTATGAAAAACCAAAAACTCTTTCTTTGTTTCTTTTTGATAGTTTTCAAATAAACAAACACTTTGAATAATCACAATACTAAACAAAAAATACATCATTTTTTTAGTTGATTTATCTATTAAAAATCTATAAAAATTAAAAATAATTATATAGGCTGCTAAAGCCATATATAATGAAAAAGATATTTCTTGAAAAAGAAACTCCTCATGATTAGAAACCCAGTTTACAAAAGCATTAAGCGCAGCAATAACATCACCATAAATGGATGCTAAAAATTCGGGCAACCAACCCAGTAAAGCAAAAATAATTACAAAAATTCCACCTAATAAAATGGCACTCAAAAAAGGAATAATCACCAAATTCGATACCATAAACAAACCAGGAAACTGATGAAAATAAAATAAACTTAAAGGCAAAACACCTATTTGAGCAGCAACCGAAACCGAAATTATTTCCCAAATCTTTTTATCTAACCAAAATTTAGGATTGTATAACCTAAATAGCTTGGGTTGTAAAAATATAATACCAAAAACCGCTAAATAACTAAGTTGAAAACCAACATCAAACAAAAACATGGGCTTACAAATCAACAATAAAAACATCGAAGAAATTAAAGAAAATAGCACAACATTTTTTCTTTGAAACGTTAACCCAATGGCCAAAAAAGTAAACATAGTAACAGCTCTTGTTACAGATGCAGACAAACCTGCAATAAACGCAAACATCCAAAGTATAAAAACAATACAAACTATTTTTATAATTTTTCCTTTGGGGAGTATTTCTAAAGGTTTCAATAACCAAGTTAAAATCCATAGTAAAATACCAACATGTAAACCCGAAACAGCTAAAATATGTATAGCACCTGCTTTTGCATAATTGGCACTCAATTCTTTTGAAATTTCTTGTCTTTGCCCTAATAACAAAGCATTAATTACAGCAAATTCATCTGAAGTAAACGGATACTTTCTAAGCGCTTTTTGAACTTTTCTCCTAAATTTTGCTGATGAACCTTGCAAAGAAAATTGTTGAATTCCTAAGCTTTTAAAATCGTTATCATTAAGGTATATCTGTTGATAGATACCCTGTTTTTTCATATACAATTGATAATTGAATTGATGTGGATTTACTGGTTTTGGTATGGCTACAAAAATTGGGTTAGCAAATATTAATTCATCCACTTTTAAAGGATTTGTAATACGATCTTTAGAAACATTTAATAATACTTTTCCAGTGGTTTTTACAGAGCCAACTTGAACAACTTTAACTTGGTATTTATAATGATAGGTAGTTGGTTTTAAAACTTTAGCTACTCTTAAAACAACACCTGTACTACCATCAATATAATTATTATAATAGTTATTATAATTTTTATCATTATTTACAAACACAATGGAAACTCCGATTGTAAAAAACAATAAAAAAGACAATATTGTGGTTGTAATATTATTTTTGACAACCAGCAATAAAAGTAAAATTGTAAAAAAAACAAACAGGGAATTCAAGAAACCAAATTCCCAAAACTGAGTATAGAATTGCAGTACAATTCCTAAAATTACGCTTACAACAAATTGTAAGGGTAAGTAGTTAAATACCTTCTTCATAGCAAAGTAAAGATAGTTAAAAAAATATGACTGTCAAAAAAAACACCCTTTTAAAGATTGCAGCAAATCATATAAAAAATTAAAACTGGGTAGTTATCAATTATTTTTTTAAAATTGTAGTGGCTTTTACAAAGTTCTTTTTCCAGTATTTTTCTGATAATGAAGATACAATTACACCTCGAGAAGTTGTAGCATGTATAAAATAAATAACTCCATTTTTAATAGACGTTACCAAACCAACATGATTAATTTTATTGGATCTTCTACTAATTTTAAAAAACACCAAATCTCCTTTTTTTGCGTTTTTTAAAGAGATTTTTCGGCCCTTTTTTGCCATATTTCTAGAAATTCTTGGTAATTGAATATTTTCTTGTCCAAAAGCGATATAAACCAACCCAGAACAATCCATTCCTTTTCTGGTGGTACCACCAAACTTATAGTTTACCCCTTTGTACTGCAAAGCAGTTGCTATAATTCGATCTACTTTTGTTTTTGGTTTTTTTGAAACATGCGCAATTTTTTTTGAAGATGCACAAGCGTTAAATAGCAAAGAGGCAATCAATAAAAAAAAGATTTTTTTCATCAATTTATTCGGTTAAACCCTCGATTATCAATTTGGCTGTTTTTTCTGATGCGCCTTTACCTCCTAATTTTTTTTCTAATTCAAAATAATCTAAAAATAGTTTTTCTCTATTTTTTGCATCTAAAATCTTAGTGAGTTCTTTCTTAAGATTGGTTTTTGTAAAATCATTCTGAATTAATTCTGTAACTACTTCTTTATCCATAATTAAATTTACTAAAGAAATGTATTTTAATGTAATAATTCTTTTAGCAATTTGATATGAAATAAAACCACCTTTATAACAAACCACTTGGGGCACTTTAAATAAGGCAGTTTCTAGAGTAGCAGTTCCAGAGGTTACCAAAGCTGCTGTTGACACCGACAATAAATCATAAGTTTTGTTATCTATAAAACTTACTTCTTTATCTCCAATAATTTGTTGGTAAAAAGAAAAATCTTGACTTGGTGCACCTGCAATTACAAATTTATAATCCGAAAAATCATCTACCAAAGACAACATTACAGCCAACATTTTTGTAATTTCTTGCTTTCTACTTCCTGGCAACAAGGCAATAATAGGTTTATCACCTAAATGATGTTCAGCTCTAAAACCTTCTATATTTGAAAGCTTTCTATCTGCAATGGCATCAATTAAAGGATGCCCAACAAATTCAACTAAATAATCGAATTTTTTATAAAACTCTTTTTCAAAAGGCAGAATAACAAACATTTTATCTACATCTCTCTTAATACCTTTTACTCTACTAGCTCTACTTGCCCAAACTTGTGGTGAAATGTAATAATTGGTTTTAAAACCTTGTTGTTTTGCCCATTTTGCAATGCGTAAATTAAAGCCAGAATTATCAATAAAAATAATAACATCTGGCTGAAACAATTCAATATCGTTTTTACAAAATTTGATAAAAACCAATACTTTATTCAAGTTTCTAAGTACTTCGAAAAAACCCATAAAAGCACGATCTTTATAATGGCTAACCAAAGTACCTCCAACAGCTTGCATTAAATCGCCACCCCAAAATTTAATTTCGGCATTAATATCTTGTTTGTACAAGGCCTTCATTAAATTAGCACCATGTAAATCTCCAGAAGCTTCGCCTGCAATAATGTAATATTTCATCAGATAAACTTTAAAATTAGCGTAATTAAAGCAATAACAATTGTTGTTATTAATACCCCTTTTGCTCTATGATCTTGTTTCTTTTTTATGTATACCCAAAACACAAATAAATTTGGGATCGCAGCAATTGACAAAATTTTACCATATAAATCGCCATCATCAATCATTTTTAAAGTTTCGTTAAAACTAAACCTAGAAAAATATTCAATGTATAAATAACAACCAGCAGCAGTTGCAAAAAGTGAAATTAAAATGCCAATTAATAGGTCTTTTTTTACAGTTCCCAAGAGTTTAATTTTTGAATCATGTGATGTGCAGTTAAATCAAACTGAACTGGTACAATAGAAACATACCCATTTTCTAAAGCATGTACATCTGTATCTTGTCCTTTATCTCTATTTACAAATTCGCCAGAAAGCCAATAATACTCTTTACCAAAAGGGCTTTTACGCTTATCGAAATCTTCTTTCCAAACGCCCATAGCTTGTCTACAAATTTTAGTACCTTTTATATCCTCCTTTTTTAAACTTGGTATGTTTACGTTTAATACAATTCCTTCTGGCAAGCCATTCAAGAGTGTATTTAGCGTAATATTTTTTACAAACGTTTCGCAAGGTTTAAAATCTGCATGCCATTTAAAATCTAACAGCGAAAAACCAATTGCAGGAATCCCTTCTATACCAGCCTCTATAGCTGCACTCATGGTGCCCGAATAAATTACATTAATAGACGAATTAGAACCGTGATTAATACCAGAAACACACAGATCTGGTTTTTTATTCAGAATTTCACTAATTGCCATTTTTACACAATCTGCAGGAGTACCAGAGCAGGTATATTCTAACTGAGGTCCATCATCAATAGTTATCGGGTTACAAGTCAACACATTATCAACAGTAATTGCATGTCCCATACCACTTTGTGGGCTATCTGGTGCAACTACTACAACCTCGCCAATTTTATTCATTATCTTAATAAGCGCTCTAATTCCAGGAGCTGTAATTCCATCATCATTCGTTACTAAAATTAAAGGTCTTTCTTGCATATTTCTATGTTTTAAGTTTAAAATTCAAAATTTAACTTGATTTGTAGTTTGCCAATAAATATTGAATTTTAAATACTGAATATTGAATCTTTTAAGCAAATGTAATTTATTTTAGCCGATTTTCTTTTTAACATTTTGTAAAGAATAATAAACTCGAATTTTAACTAATATTGTAATAGACTAAAACATAGAACTATATTTAGTATTACTAAGCTATTTTTATGTTTAACTTATTTTAAATTCAACCAAAACGTTCTAATAAACAATTAAAAACAGATTTATTTTTTACGCTACACATAATTAATAATATGCTATTATAAATTTTGGCACTATTTTAGTAGATTAGCAACTAACAAAAGTAAGCATAAACAAAAAACAACGACAGTAGATATATGAAGACGAAATTTAAGTTAAGTACAGCTTTATTAGCAATTGTTTTATTAGTAAATAGTATTACAGTACAAGCATCTATAAACCATACAAACCTAAATAATGACCCTGAAAAAGATAAAGTTATTATTTATGTGTTAAAAAATGTTTTAAGTAGACTACACTTTGTACAAAAAGATATTAATGATGACTTATCTGAACAGATATTTGATTCTTTTATTGATGCTTTAGATAGCAGTAAAAGATATTTTACAAAACAAGATCTCAAAGAGTTTTCGAAATATAAATACCAAATAGACAATCAACTTTTAGAAGATGATTTAAGTTTTTACAACTTAGTTTATGGGCGTTTTTTAGAGAAAATTAAAAACGCAAAATCATATTATGGTAATTTATTGGCACAACCTTTTGATTTTAAGAAAAACGAAACGATTGACTTAGATTATACAAAAGTACCTTTTGCCAAAAATGATAATGAACTTATTGATTACTGGAGAAAGCAATTAAAATTACAAACACTAAGTAGAATTCAAGAACAAACAGACCTTCAAGAAGCAAAACTAGAAAAAGACAAAAACTATAAAATAAAGTCTTTTACAACTTTAGAAAAAGAAGCTAGAGCAGAAGTTTTAAAAAACATGGAGGATTTGTACATAAGAATCGAAGAATTAGAACACGATGATTGGTTTTCTACATTCTTAAATTCTGTAGTTGGCGCTTTTGACCCTCATACCACTTACATGGATCCAAGAATTAAAGAACGTTTTGACCAAACCATTTCTGGTAAATTAGAAGGCATTGGAGCACGTTTACAAAAAAAGGGAATCTACACTCATGTTTTTGAATTGGTTGCTGGTGGCCCTGCTTCAAAGCAAGGAGATCTTGAACCTGGAGATATTATTCTTAAAGTTGCTCAAGGAGATGAAGAACCATTAGATATTGTAGGAATGCGATTAGATGACGCAATAAAGTTTATAAAAGGTAAAAAAGGAACTGAGGTTCGCTTAACCGTAAAGAAAAAATTAGATGGTTCTACAAAAATCATTTCGATTATTAGAGATGTGGTTCAGTTAGATGAAACTTTCGTAAAATCTAGTATTGTAGAAAAAGAAGGTAAAAAATATGCAATTATAGATTTGCCAAGTTTTTACATCGACTTTAGCGACAATAACTACAGAGACTCTGCAAAAGACATGGAAAAAGAAATTGAAAGGTTAAAAGCAGAAGAAGTTACTGGTTTGATTATAGATTTAAGAAATAATGGTGGGGGTTCTTTAAAAACAGCCATTGAAATATCTGGTTTATTTATTGACGAAGGCCCTGTAGTTCAGGTAAAATACAGAGGAGAAAGCCCAATTGTTAAGAAAGATATTGACCCAAAAGTGCAATGGGATAAATCTGTTGTAGTTTTAGTGAATGAGTTTTCTGCATCAGCATCAGAAATTTTTGCTGCTGCTATGCAAGATTATAAAAGAGGCGTTATTTTAGGCGGAAATCAAACCTATGGAAAAGGAACTGTACAAAATGTTTTACCTATCAATCAGTTTTATCCAAAGTACAAAAAAGACTTGGGTTATATAAAAATGACAATTCAAAAATTCTATAGAGTTAATGGAGGATCTACCCAAAAAGAAGGCGTTTACTCTGATATTGCAATGCCAAGTAGATTGAGTTATATGAAATATGGTGAGCGAGATATGACAGGAGCTTTAGCTTGGGATAAAGTACCTCAAGCAAAGTATACGCAAACCAACTCTTATGACAACTTTAATGATGTTGTGTATAATAGTAAGCAAAGAATTGCCACAAGTAAAAATTTTAAATTGGTAAATGAATATGCTAAATGGTTGAAAGAAAATCAAGATAACACTTCATACTCATTAAACTATAAGCAATTTTTTAAAGAAAGTGATGCTAAAGAAAAAGAAGCCGAAAAATTTAAATCTGTTTTTGATTACAAATCTAATTTAACGTTTACATCACCTAAATACGAACAATCTTTATTCAAAGAAAATGAAGATTTAAAAGACAAAAGAGTTGCTTGGCACAAAAACCTATCTAAAGACATGTACATTTCTGAAGCCTTAAATGTATTGAGTGAATTAAAACTAAGAGAAAAAACAGAAATTGTTAAAAACTAGCAACCCTTAAAATTAATTAATTATCCTGATAGGTTCTAAACAAACCTATCAGGCTTTTTTTATTTCAAAATAATATGGCATTTAAAGTAGAATTTAAAACAAAATGGTCTGATTTCGATCCTAATAGACACATGCGTCATACAGCTTATAATGAATATGCTGCAGAAGTAAGAGTTCGTTATTTTGCTGCACAAGATTTTGCTATCGATGAATTTACAAAACACAATATTGGCCCTATTTTATTTGAAGAGCATACATCGTTTAGAAAAGAAATTCATTTGGGTGAAAACATAACAGTAAACATGAAACTTTCTGGACTCTCTAAAAACAATGAACGCTGGAAAATAACTCATGAAGTTTTTAATCAAGCAGGTAAATTATCTGCTATAATAAAAGTATATGGAGCTTGGATAGATTTAACCAAACGCAAATTAACCATACCACCAGAAAAAGCAAAACAACTATTTTTAAACACCATCAAAACTGATGATTTTAAAGAGATTTTCATCAATAAAAAATAAAACAAAAAAACACCCAAAGTAAATTTGGGTGTTTTTTTTTGTGTAAAGTGACTATTATTTTACCAGAATATTGAATACAATACAGCTAATAAAAGACACACTACAAAAGAACCAATATTAAAAAATGGCGTTGTTTTAAACAACCCTTTCGTAATTTCAATTCCTTTTGGATCATCAGCTCCCTTTGTTTCCATATAGCTCAAAACCATTATTACAATAATTGATAATACTGTTGCTAACCCCATTTGATGCATCCAAGGTGCAAGCGCAGGTATAGGTAAAAACTTTAAAGCTAAAGCAATTGGCACAGATAAAACTGCTCCCCAAATTGCAGCATTGTTGGTTGTTTTTTTCCAAAATAAACCTAATAAGAATACCGCTAAAATACCAGGACTTACTAAACCTGTATACTCTTGTATGTATTGAAATACCTGATCCATTCCATTTAATAATGGCGCTACAAGCACAGCAATTACTAAAGCTATTGCCCCACTTAATCTTCCTACGTTAACTGTTTTCTTATCATCTGCATTTTTATTGATGTATTGCTTATAAATATCCATCGTAAAAATAGTAGAAGTTGAATTTAACATCGATGCCAAAGAGGATACAATTGCTGCAGCCAATGCTGCAAAAGCCACACCTTTTAAACCAGTAGGTAAAAACTGTAATAACCAAGGATATGCTTTATCTGCTTGTTCTGCAGATGGTATATTTAACATGCCTGCTTCACCTAAACTCGCCATAATCTCTAGATCGTTAACCATAACATAAGCTGCAATACCTGGCACAACAACAATTAAAGGAATAATTAATTTTAAAAATGCTGCTAATAAAATACCTTTTTGAGATTCTTTTAAAGATTTTGCTGCTAAAGTTCTTTGAATAATATATTGATTGAATCCCCAATAATAAATATTCGCAACCCATAAACCACCAATTAATACCCAAACTCCAGGTAAATCTAAATAATTTGAGTTTGCGGTTCCATCTGAATTAAATTCCTCTAAAACCATATGAAATTTCTCAGGTGCAGCTTCCCAGACTTTAGAGAACCCAGCCATAACTCCTTCTCCACCAGAAACTGTGTTTAAAGCCAAATACGTTGTAATTAAACCTCCTAAAACTAAGAATACAACTTGAATAACATCTGTCCAAGCTACAGCAGATAAACCACCATATAATGAATACGCAGCAGCAAATAAAGCCAAACCTATTATAGCATACATCATATCTACACCCATTATGGTTTCTATAGCTAAACCACCTAAAAACAATACCGAAGTTAGGTTGATAAAAACATAAAGAAACAACCAAAAAACAGCTAAAATGGTTTTTAAGTTTGTAGAAAAACGTTTTTCAACAAATTCAGGAATGGTATACAATCCTTTTTCAATAAAAATAGGTAGAAAATATTTACCCACTATAATTAAGGTTAAAGCTGCCATCCATTCATAAGAAGCAATTGCTAAACCGAGTGCAAATCCAGAACCAGACATACCAATAAATTGTTCTGCTGAAATGTTTGCGGCAATTAAAGAGGTACCAATGGCCCACCAAGGTAAAGATTTACTTGCCAAAAAGTAATCTTCGGCATTTTTCTGATGCCCGTCTTTATCACGTGAAACCCATAAACCTACTCCTAAAATTAAAATGGCGTAAGCTACGAAGACTACATAGTCCCACATATCAAATCCTGCTGTCATAATTGTTATTGTTTAGTTAATTTTTGAATTTCAAATATACCTAAATAATTTAAAGATTCTTCAATTTTAGGCACAAAAAACAAACTAGTAGGGACTAGTAGGTTTTTAGATGAGGTTTTATGGTTAAAAAACTAATTTAGACATATAGGAAAAGAAAAAAATCTTGATTTTAAATATTAAAAAAACATCAATATTCTTTTTAAAAAGTATAATCTGGTAGTATACAAGAAAAACTTTTACTTTTAAGCGAAGCATTTAAACCATATTGTAATGTTTGTTGCATTACTTTAGAATTATCTTTATGACACTGTAAACAAGCACCAACTAGTAATAATTTTTGTTGTTCTTTAAGTTGAAAAGGTCTAAAATCTGACCTTGTAGAATTTACTGTATTTTTATCAACCTCTTTTAAAAAAGGAATCCAAGCATCTTCAGGTAAATTATCATTAGCATTTAAGGCATATTCAGGGGTAAAAATCCATTTTCCCTTTTTATTTTTAATATCATAATCTAACATCCCTTTTCCAAATCCTAAAGTAGCTGCATTAGAATGACAAGATTTACAATCACGAACTTCTTTAGTTGTTGTGTGTGGCGAATTTGGTGCATACAATCTATGAAATAATAGCTTTTCTTGTGCTGTTTCATCAGTATAACTTCCTAAATCTATGGTCATAATCATACCAGGAATTGCGGGTTCTATAGCTTTTTCTTCTCCATTTTCTCGAACTCCTAAGGCTGGTAGTGATGATGAAAATTCTGCAACATATTCTTTCCATTGTCCCTTAGTAAACGTTTTATCTAACAAATCAAAAGCATTGGGTTCGTCTTTGTCAAATTGATTATGACAGCCAATACATCTTGGTGTCCAAGATGAATGACAAGAAGCACAGCTTACATTTTTATGCGCATTATCTCTGGCGCAAACCTCTCCTTGAGGTTGTAATGAATGTAGTTTTCCGTCTTTTTTTCCAATTAAATAAGCGTCACCCAAACTATCTACATAGGTATTCACTAATGGATGACCTGATTTTTTTACGGCTATTATAGCTTTATCTTGATGAGTATACGCTCTATGGTCAAAAACAAGCATACTTTCTGCATCTAAATCACTATAGGAAATTGTATTCGGTTTTTCTTTGAAATGACAATCTATACATTGAATTTTTACGGCTTGCTCTTCGTGAGTATATCGTATTCCATCTCCCATAACTTCTTGAGACGAATGGCAATCTATACACAACAATCCTTTAGTATGATGCACATCTTCTTGTATGTATTTGTAAACGCGTTTATCTTCTAAAGTTGTATAATCTTGTTTATTTTCTACCTCATTTTCATCTAACAACGTTTCTTGTAAACCCAAATAATTGGTAGATATTCTACTCGATCTGCTATGGCAACCAAAACAATGGGTATCGTTCACAAAAACATCTGTGGATGGATGAAATTTTGGAATCTCTTTTTTATCTGAAGCCAAATAACGATCAAGGTCTTGAGATGCTTCTTTAGAATAATTTAAGTGACAAGCATTGCAACCCCCACCTCTACTCAACTGATCTATAGCTCCAAAAGATTTTTTTTCTGCTCCTAAATGACAATTCGCACACAAATCTCTTAAATGTTTGTCTGATGCTGTTTTTTTTAAATCTTTAATATGATAATGATTATTTAGATTCTCTGATTCACCAAAAACAAACTTATCTACAGCTATAAGTCCGCTGTTTGTGGTCATTAATGAGTTTTCTACTTTATGAAGTTCACTTCGATGACAAGTACCGCAAGTTTGTTTTGCATCTGATAAATTTCCAGGAATCAAAACCATGTTTTTATGCGCCAACTCTTTATCTGATGAACCTGCATTTCCTAAATGACAACTTACACAACCAATATATTTCGGATTGTGATGTGGAGAGTACCCTTTGGTATTTTGATGACAAAGAAAACAAGATTCAGAAACTGCCAATGCAGATGTTTCATAAACATTTTCTTTCACTGTTTTATACGTCTCTTCTACTTCAAATAGTTTCTTGTTTTTAGCAACAAACAGTAAAGAAAACAATAAAATAGCAAGTATAAAAAACGCTTTGGTCTTGTTTTTTTTATCCATGATTCAAATTTACAATAATTTAAAATCACAATAACTCAAAACAGCAATCACACCTATATTATGTACCCTTATGTAACAAATGTTACATACAAATGATTGTATTACTGACTTTTATCATAATTTCAATTTTGTATAGCAGCTATCTTTACCATTCAATAAATCAGTATTATATGACGACTTCTAGAAGAAAATTTATTAAAATTTCTGCATTAGGTTTAGGAGGTGCTTTTGCATCAACTTCGGCATTCAATCTTTTTGGAAACACTTCATATTTAAGTGAAAAAACCGCACAAAGTATTTCAAAAAACTTGAAAAAATCTGCTACTTATTGCGAAGTCTGTTTTTGGAAATGTGCTGCTTGGGCCTATTCTGATGAGAACAATACCATCAAAAAAATTATTGGTAATGACAATGACCCACATTGTTATGGACGACTTTGCCCAAGAGGTACAGGTGGAGTTGGAATGTATGCTGATGAAGACCGCTTAAAAACGCCTTTAATTAGAACAACTATAAATGGAGAAGAAACGTTTAGAGAAGCAAGTTGGGACGAAGCTTTAGATTTAATTGCTTCTAAATTTAAAAATATCAAAGAAAAATATGGCGCAGAATCTTTTGCTTTATTAAAACATGGCTCTCCTGGCAAACACTTAGAACACCTTTTTAAAGCATATGGTTCAGACACAATTGCAGAACCCGCTTACGCACAATGTAGAGGAGCTCGTGAAGCTGGTTTTAACCTAACCTTTGGCTCTTGGATTGGATCTCCAGAACCTACAGATATTAGAGACACCAAATGTTTAGTGTTAATTGGTTCTCATATTGGTGAGAATATGCATAACTCTCAAGTACAAGAAATGTCTGATGCTATTGATAACAAAGCAACTATAATTACCGTAGACCCGAGATTATCAACTGCCGCAAGTAAATCTAAATATTGGTTGGCAATTAAACCTGCTACAGATATTGCTTTAATGCTTGCTTGGATGAATGTTATCATAAATGAAGAAATTTACGATAAAGCATATGTTGAAAAGTATACCACAGGTTTTGAAGAATTAAAAAAACACGTTGCTAATTTTACTCCAGAATGGGCCTATGGTATTACAACAATACAACCAGCAGAAATCAGAAAAACAGCAAGAGAAATGGCACATGCAGCACCTGCTGTTATCATTCACCCTGGGCGTCATGTAAGTTGGTATGGAGATGATACACAACGCGCAAGAGCGATGGCTATTTTAAATGGCTTGTTAGGTTCTTGGGGAAGACGTGGAGGTTTTTATTTTAAAGAAAAAGTTAGTATCCCTAAATACCCACATCCTAAATATCCACATCCTAAATGGGATTGGTCTGATATTGGCGAAAAATTTCCTTTAGCACAAATGGGTATTACAACAGAAGTAATAAAATGTGCTATCCCAAGTAAAGACAACAAATATCCTGTAAAAGCATTAATGGTTGCTGGGACAAACATTACTAAATCTATTCCCAATAAGAAGTTATTGGAAGAAGCCATGAATGAACTTGAATTTATGGTGGTTTTAGATACAATGCCTATGGATGTTACTGGTTATGCTGATGTTGTTTTACCAGAATGCACCTATTTAGAACGTTATGATGGTATTCGTTCTGCAACAAATAGAGAACCTTCAATTGCAGTTAGAGTTCCTGCTGTAAAACCTAAATACGATTCAAAACCAGGTTGGTGGGTTGCAAAACAAATTGGCGATCGCATTGGCTTAAGCGATTATTTTAGATATAGTAATTATAAAGAGGTTATTGAATGGCAATTGCAAAAGATGGGGACATCTTTAGATGAAATGAAAAAAATTGGCGTAAAAAACTTTCCTCGCACATCAAGACCACTCTATTTAGAAGAGAATGAAAATTATGAATTCCCTACTGAAAGCGGAAAAATTGAACTGTACTCTAAAGAACTAGAAAACCTTGGTTTTGATGCTATGCCAGTGTACACAAAACACCCTGAACCACCTCAAGGATTTTATAGATTAAATTATGGTAGAGCACCAATGCATACCTTTAGTAGAACTGCTAACAACCCTAATTTAAATGGTTTAAAAAGTGAAAATAATCTTTGGGTAAATCCTAAAGTGGCAAGAATTATTGGGTTAAAAAAAGGACAATCTGTTTGGTTAAAAAATCAAGATGGTGTTACCTCAACATTTTCTATCAAAGTAAGGGTTACAGAGCGAATTCGATGGGATTCTGTGTATATGGTTCATGGTTTTGGACACGATAATAAAAAATTAACAAGAGCTTTTGGTAAAGGTATTAACGATACTCAAATGATTACAAAAACCATGGACGACCCAATTATGGGAGGTACTGGTATGAGAGGAAATTTTGTAACAATTTTAACTAAAAATCCATATAAAAAACAAGCGATATGAGATATGCCATGGTAATAGACACGTTAAAATGTGTGGGTTGTAGTGACTGTGTGGTGGCTTGCCAAACCGAAAATGATGTGCCAATTGGGTACTGTAGAGATTGGATTACAGAAACTGTAGATGGCACATACCCAAATGTGGTTTTAGAGTTAAAATCAGAAAGATGTAATCATTGTGCAACTGCACCTTGTGTTCGATGTTGCCCAACAGGAGCAAGCCATATTGTAGAAGGTGGTATTGTTTTAGTAACTGCAGATGAATGTATTGGTTGTGGAGCTTGTATAGAATCTTGTCCTTATGATGCACGTTACCAACATCCAGATGGTTATGTAGACAAATGTACTTTTTGTCATCACAGACTTAAAAAAGGACAGCTCCCTGCCTGCGTTTCTGTTTGTCCTACAAAGTGTATGTATTTTGGCGATTTAGACAATCCGAATAGTGAAGTTTCTATGTTGTTAAAGAATAGAAAACACAAAACATTAGCACCAGAAGCAGGTACAAACCCTCATGTGTTTTACTTAATATAAATTGATATGATACAAGAAGAAATTTTTACAAGTGGCAGAAATATTCCTAACATAGACCCTTCTTTAGAAATTTGGCATTGGCCCATTTCTGTGTATTTATTTTTAGGAGGGCTTGCTGCTGGTATTTTGTTTTTTGGAGCCTTACTTTATATTCTTGGTTTGGAAAAAAAATATCCAACAGCCGTAAAAACGGCGTCAATAATTCCACCAATTGCTTTGTCTTTAGGTCTTTTGGCTTTGGTGTACGATTTAACTCATCCTTTGTATACTTGGCAATTATACACAACGTTCAGAATTGAATCGCCAATGTCTTGGGGAGCATGGGTTTTATTAATAACCACTCCTTTATCTTTTATCTGGACGTTTAGTTCTTACAGAGAAGTGTATCCTAAGTTAGAAGAAAAACTACAGATTTTTAAACGATTTGCATTCTTAAATTCTTTTGAAAAGTTTACCATCAAAAACAAAAAAAATATTGCTTATGCTTTAATACCTCTAGCTTTAATTTTAGGGGTGTATACAGGTATTTTATTATCTGCATTTAACGCAAGACCTCTTTGGAATAATGCCATTTTAGGTCCGTTATTTCTAGTTTCAGGGCTTTCTACAGGTGCTGCAGCTATCATTTTATTATCAAAAACAAAAGCAGAAAAACATCTATTTGGTAAAATAGATTTAGGACTAATTATTATAGAATTGGCTTTAATCACGCACATGATTATGGGCTATTATGCAGGTTCTCAAGTACAATTAGAAGCTATGCAGCTACTTGTAAATGGAGATTTTACACTTATGTTCTTTGGTTTTGTAGTTTTATTAGGACTGATAATTCCTGGAATTCTAGAATTTATTGAACTTCTTGGTTTTAAAGCACCAGTGGCTGTACCTGCTTTATTGGTTATTCTTGGAGGACTCATTTTTAGGTTTGTAATGGTAGAAGCTGGACAATTAACCAGGTTTCTTTATTAAATTTTAACACATGAATACAGAAAAAAACACAAACAGTCATGTTTATTGGAATCCTTATTTTGGTGGATTTCTACTAGGCATCATCATCATTTTTACCTTTTTATTAACAGGTAGAAGTTTAGGAGCTAGTGGCGCAATGAAAAGTAGTGTGGTTACTATTGTAGATAAAGTAGCGCCCACACATGCGCAAAATAATGCGTATTACAGTAAGTTCATTAAAGAGGATAAATCACCAATGAATACTTGGTTGGTCTTTGAAGCATTAGGAATCCTTTTTGGTGCATTTATATCTGGTAGCTTGTCAGGTAGAATTAGATGGAGAGTGCAACATTCTCCTAAAATATCTAGCAGACGTAGGTTGCTATTTGCTCTGGGTGGAGGAATTTTATTTGGCCTTGGAGCACAAATAGCAAGAGGTTGTACAAGTGGAGCTGCCTTAAGCGGAATGGCAGTATTGTCTACAGGTGGGTTTATCACCATGTTGGCCATTTTTGGTACGGGTTATTTGGTTGCGTATTTCTTTAGAAAAAATTGGATTTAATTAAAAAAATATAACATATGGAACTTTTAATTGCGAATACTATTATTCCTACAAATTGGGATAGCATCATTGCTATTTGCATAGGAATTGCTTTTGGGTTTGTATTAGAATCTTCTGGATTTTCTTCTTCAAGAAAAATGGCGGGCGTTTTCTATGGCTACGATTTTGCTGTTTTAAAAGTATTTTTTACTGCTGCTGTAGTTGCCGTAATCGGAATTTATTATTTAGATTATTTAGGTTATGTAGATGTTGGTGAATTGTATATTCATCCTACCTATATTTGGGGTGCCATTATTGGTGGTGCCATTATGGGTATTGGTTTTATTGCAGGTGGTTTTTGTCCGGGTACAAGTTTATGTGGAGTTGCCATTGGTAAAATAGATGCTTGGGTTTATGTGCTTGGTATGTTTATTGGAATATTTATTTTCTCTGAATTATACTCATTTTTTGAACCTATATATACTGGCTATTTTCTAGGAAACATCACCTTAATAGATTCTTTTGGTTGGAACCCATATTGGACCATTTTCATTTTTTCTATCATTGCAGTTGTGGCTTTTGTTGTTGCAGATTTTGTTAGAAAAAAAATAAAAAAGGTGTTCTATTAATTAAAAATTAGACAACATGGATAAAAGAAATATTTCGAAAATTTCATCATTTAGATACCAAATTATGGCTGTAGTATTACTATTGCTTGCTGGTGGATTGGTGATTTTACCTAAATATGAAAAAAACGAAGGCATCTCTGCAGATCAATTATTAAGTAATATGATTAGTTTAGAAAGATATGTTTCTGTAGATGACATTTCTAACAAATTGATAACACAAGATCCATCATTTATTTTAATTGATGTTAGAAACAAAGAAAGTTATGACAGGTATACATTACCTAATGCTATAAACATTCCTTTAAAAAATTTGTTAGATAAAGAGTTTGAAGCCTATTTAAATCAAGATCAATTTGATGTGGTCTTTTTTTCTAACGATAATTTTTACGCAGATCAAGCTTGGGCAATTTGCAACCGACTTTCTTATGCCAATTTACATGTTTTAAAAGGCGGTTTAAATGAGTGGTTTACCTCAATTATCAATCCTAAAAAACCAAATGAAAATATGCCTGCAAGTGCTTTTGAATTGTACAATACTAGAAAAGCTTCAAGTATGTTTTTTGGAGTTGTTTATCCTAATCAAGCAAAAATAAATACTGTTGTTAAAAGAGCTCCTAAAAAAATAATAACAGTTAAAAAGAAGAAAAAAGTAGCAGAAGGTGGTTGTTAATTCATAGAAAACCTCTTTTCAATAAATAACATCTGAGACATGAAAGAATTAGAAAAAACAAAACGAATTTCAATAGCTACTACTCTCTTTATTTTAGCTGTTTTAATTGGTCTTTTTACTTTTAAAAGACCTAAAAATACTTTTGCACACACAACTAAAAATACGCTAGAGAAAATTTCTGATCAAAATTATTTGACAAGTATAAGTGAAATGAATAATCCAAAATATATATTTATAGATATTAGAAATGCTTACGAATTTGAAAAAGGAAGCTTAAAGAATGCTATAAATATTCACACACCAGATTTTTTAGCTGAAGAGAATTTAGAGGTTTTTAAAGAATTAAAAAACACCGAAAAAACAATGGTTCTATATGGTAAAAACCCAGAAGAAGTAAATCTTCCTTTTCTACTTTTATATCAATTAGGGTTTGATAACGTAAAGCTTTTGGCTGTTGAGTTAGATTATGTTCAAAATATATTATTTACAAAAAAAACCACTGTTGAAGTCTCTAAAAACAACATTGCTGCGTTTATAAATACTTCACGAAAAAATACTGGGATAAACGCAAAAATCACAAAAAAACCTGTACAAAAGAAAATTATAGTGCGTCAAAAAAAGAAAAAAGCCGCTGAAGGTGGTTGTTAAAAATGCTTTTTATTTTTCTTTAAATCATCTAGAATTTAAAATGCTTAACTTTACATCGTTTAACGTGATTTTTAGTTAAAAATACTTAGTTGGTTTGTGGATTTTTATATTCGCTCGTTTGTTTTTAAGATGGTTTCTAAAACAGATTATGTTTGGAATAGTAATCAAAATTACAACTCATTGATTTTTAGACAAAAAAAATAAACCCAAAAAACTAGTTTACACTTAGGTTAGTTTAATACCAACATCAAATCTTTTAACAAAGCAATTACTGGCATCACATACCAAATCACGTAGGTAAATTATTCTTCAATTTTACTTTTAATCACTGTCAAAACCTAATCTAAAAGTAGATTTTTATCATTTAGTGGGTATCAAATTTTGTGTTTTAAGAATTCAATAAGCAAGATATTTATTCAATCATTAATTTAGTGAGATGAACCTCTTGATTGTCATCTTTAACTTTAACAAGGTATAATCCTTTAGCAAAACCACTTATGTTTATTTCTACCACAGGCTCTTTAATTGCCTTATGATAAACTTGTTTCCCTAGAAAATTATAAAATTTAACCTCTGCTTTGTTAAAGTTATTTAATTTAAGCCTTACGCTTTCACTTGCTGGATTAGGAAAAATATCTATTGATAATGTATTTAAATTTTCTTTTTTTATACTTAAAGTTTTACTTGTTGAAATGGCTTTCCATTGACTTCTTTTATCCGTTTCAAGAGCCTCTATATTGGTTACATTATCCTGTGTATTGTGATATAAAAAGCGATTATTATCTTTAGATTCAAATCTAAAAACTTCGTTTTCTTCATCGTAATGAGATGTCCAAACTTTATCTGTATCTGAAGCAGGTGCATCTTTAGACGTACTTACTACAAAATAAGGTTTTTCACCATTTTCAAAACCAGAACCTGTTGCTCTAATAATACCAAATGATTTACTTTTTATATTAAAATAAACATCGCTTTTAACAAAAGTCCAATGTGTATTTGTTTCCTCTCCAGAGTCTCCCATTGAAACAGGTATTGCACTTTCTCCAGAATCCGTTAAAAATTTGCCTGTAGCTACATTTCGCAATCTATAAGTATCTATGGTTAAATCAGATTTATCAATTTCTTTAACTTCAATAGTAATTTCTGTGGTACTTACGCTTTCTCCACCTGTTTTGTAGGCTACTGCTTTAATTTGATAGGTTCCATTTGCATCTGGTGTCCAATCTAACAGGTATGGTTTGGTAGTATCTTCTTGCCAAACTACATTGTTTATTAAAAATTCAACTTTTGTAATTTCACCTTCATCTGCAGTTGCTGTGGCATACAACTGTATATTTTCATCTTCCCAAAACGTTTGATTATCTGTTGGAGTTACTAAATTTATAGCAAAAGGTTGTGGACCTGTAACAATATTTAAGTCTATTATTTGCAAATAGGTTGGTTGTGTATCATCATTATCAGACGAATTATTTTCTAACAAATAATAATAAAGTTTACCATCAGCAATATAAACCTGTCCTTTTCTAAAACGTTTACCCGAAGTTTGTTCATAAACTCTAGTGAATAAATTTGTACCTCCAGGAGCAGACTCTATATAAGGTCTTCCAGATGAATTTAAGCCAATAAGATATACATTATCACCAGAAGCATATATTGCTTCTGCACCAGAAAAATCTGTTGATGTAATAAATTCTGAGGTTCCTGATGGCTTATAGGTATGCACTTGTTTTGTTTGACCAGCTGTATTACTTGTGGTGCTATTGTCTTTTACTCTACCAATAAAATGAACATCATCATTATCTGTAACTGTCCAATCGAAACCAGAAACCATATATACTTTATTTGTTTCTGTAGTTGCTACCAAATCTCCAGGTTCAGCAATTTTAATAGTTTCAGATACCGCTAAAGGCCTTGTAAAACCTGTACCTTTATGATTTTTCCATTCGGTTAAACCACTTGGATCATCAGAATAAGCATAATAAAATCCGTTTTGATACAAATATTTATCAGTTTTAACATTCGCTCTTTGCTGAAAACCTATTCTTATTTTTCCGTTTAAATATTTAATATCTCCATATAAACCCCAATTGTAAGGACTTCCATGACTAGATGCTGATGTTCTATTAAAATCTGTATACCCTTCCCAATCATTACCATCATATTTAGCGAATAAAAACTTGCCATTTTCAGAGAATCCGAATCTATTTTTCATGAATAAATCGCCTTCATCATTGGTAAAAAATGCTGGATAAGTGAGTAGTTTAGTGGTATTTTCATCGGTAATTCCTGGAAATTGCAAATGTTTATAATTATTATTGGGTGATTGCACAAAGAGATCAATAGTAAACTCATCATCTGATACAGTTGCTGCATTTGGTGTAGTGTAAGAATATCTTAAATAATCATTCGCAAAAGCTGCAATTCTACCATTTCTATGCATATCGTAAACCATATGGATTGTTCCGTTTTTAGGAGAAATACCAACTGCAATTGTATTGTGTGTTTCTCCTATCCACCATTTTCCATTATACCCAGTATGTTGATGTGGGAATTCTATAGTTTTTTGTACTCCAGTTTTTTGGTTGTATCTAGTTAACATTACATGCCTATCGTTTTTACCTCCTCTATACCAGGTCATAAACACAAAATCTCCAAAAACCTTAATACAATCTCCATGAGGTGTTAAGGCTGTTCCATAAACATAATCATAACCTGTAGAAGAGTTTGTTGTGGTATTTAAATCTACTTTATTACCATCAAAATACATGGCTAAATCTGTAATTTTAATTTCTTTTTCTAAGGTTATCTGTGCTTTTCCTAGAAAACAAATAAATAGTACTAACGTAAATAGTACTTTTTTAAATATAATTTTTTGCATGTTTTAAGACATTTCATGATGAATAATATTTAGTAATATTAGCGTTATGAGTTTGTTATTGCATCCTGAACAATCCTGATTTTGTAAAGACCAAATTATTTTAAAAATTTTAAGACTACAGGACCAATTAACCCAGAGGTTTCTAATTCTGTTTCACCTTTTTTTGGTGGATTTGTAGTCCATGTTTTTTTAGATGCTTTAGGTCTTTTGTTGTCAAAAATTAATTGATTTCTCCAAGTATTGGTTACTTTAATCACTAGTTTGTTTTCTCCTAATTGAATTTCATCATAAATATCAAACTGAAAAGGAGGCGCCCACTTTACACCTACTTTTTTACCATTACACCACAATTCTGCAATATTGGCAACTTCTCCTAAATCAATAATTGTAGATTTTCTTAGTTTTTTAACCTCAAAAGTTTTTTTGTAAGTAGTAGTTCCTGAATAGTGTTGTACAGCTTCATTTTCTAGTTCTGTTAACGATTTTAATTCATTAATTTCTATAGATTCTGGAGTATCCCATCCTTTATCAAAAGACAATTTCCAGTTATTTTGTAGTGATATTTTTTTAACGTCAATTGATTTTACAACTTCTTTTCCTTTTTGATGAAAGGTGTACTCTCCAGATTTTGATGCTTTAAATTCATTATTATTCCAAGTTAATTTTGGATAATCATCTGTTTTATGAATTTGGTACCAGCCTGTTTTTGAGTCTAAAACAGCCTCATTATTTAATATAACTTTTGATGCAAATGGATTTTTATCACCTTTAGAAAACACAATAATTGTACTTCCATTTTCAGGTAAAGAAACAGCAACATTTGTTCTATTACTTATAGATTTCCAAATTTTAGCCTCTTGTTGAATTCCTGTAAACGCATCCCAAATTTGTGGAGCTAAATTGTGCATTCTAAAACTTAATGAAAGATCTACTGGTTTTTCTTCTTTAGAAGCTACAAAATAGATATGAGCATCTTTTGTTTCTCTATGTATCCAATTGATATCTAAATCTTCAGAGACAATTACGTCTTTGGCTATTTTTTCTTCTTGTAAAACTTCTTCAATCGTTTTCCCCCAATACACACGTCCTTTTCCTGTTTGTTTTACTCCATTTTTAGTGTTTCCCCATAGTTCATCCGAAATTAATTTGAGTTCTTGTAAATCATTTTCATTATCCATTAAACTTGGCGAATCTTTAGGTTTATCGCCCAAAATAACAGCTCCGTTTTTAACCAATTCTTTTAGTTTTTTTGCTGTGGATAACAATATGCTTTCTGAATCTCTTAATTTGATAATTCGATAATCGCCTCCATTTTTAACGTGAATTTTATTGTCTTTAATACTGACTTTTTCTTGTAAAATTTCTGCATTTAAATAATCGAATCTGTATCCTTTTGGAAATTCATCCAAGTCAAAAGGTGGACGCTCAAAATGATCTCCATAATACCACAATACATCTGCTACATATTCTCCTTGTTGCAGCACATATTGATTTCTAGACAAATACGCTATCCAATCTGGCATGTATTTCCACCAAGTTTGCTGACGCACAAAAGGAAAACCGATATTACCTCCAAAACTAGAACCTGGATACACATCTGTTTGTGGTGTGTGAGAAAACGTGTGAAATACCAAGTGATTTACACCTTTGGCAAAATTATAATCAATTAGATATTTTACAGAAAACGGATGTTCATTCCACTTTACACCAACTTGCGTACAAGCTTCTGCTGCTAATTTTGGTTTATTATATAAGTGTGTTGCAGATGCTGCATTGTAAATTGGTTTTGCATATTCATTTTGATCTGATGGAGCTTTAGGATACCAAAATTCTGTCATAGGAATGTCACTAACCCCATAATAACGCATGGAATCTACAGGTAAAACCTCACCACCTGCACCTTCTGTATAAACTTGTGCACCCATTTCGTGCGCAATTGTTGCAAAATGTTTAAAGAAATTATCTATAAAAACCTCATCCATTGTTTGACGTAAGTCTCTTAAAAATTTGGTTGTGGTTGCTGTACTTTCTACAACATAACCCATTGTAGCTGGTAAATAGGTTTTCATACTATAGCCTCTTCTTTGCTCAAATTCTTTGAACATATCTTCAGAATTGATGGTCCAAGTTGGCACATGGCTTTCCCAACTATCAATTAATAAACCTTGTAATTTTCCATCTCCAATGGGTCCACCATCTTTGATTAAATTTCCAATCATTCCATTTCTTAAATGATTTTCTATCGCAATTTTATCGAGTTTACTAGATTCCCAACCAGTTGCTTCTGGAACTGCTGGTTTGTTGGTCAATCGCATATTGATATGACCAAAACGTACAATTGTCCAATTTCCTTCAGGAACATTCCAAGTGAGTTTTCCATTCTCAGATAATTTATCTGTTAAATTGATAATACTTTTCGACTTTATAATTGTGTTTTCTGCATAACTATAATCCACTTCTTTTTTCAAACGTCTTAACACTTTAGCCGCTTTTGCTTCGTGATTGTGCAATCTTGGTTTTGCACTTAATCTTATAGATTCTGGAGCAATAGTATGTGCTCCTAAAAATGTGAATTGGAATACTTTTGATGCTGTTTCTGGAAGTGCTAAAGTCAGGTATTTGCGTCTATCATTCCAGTTGGCATCTGGTATTTTTAAAGTTGTAATTTCTTGTAGTTTATTATTGATGAGTGCCTCCACTTTAATAGCAACTTCTACTTTTGGGTAATTTGTACCTGTAATAATATGGCGCAACTGAGGGAAAACTATGGAACGTAAAGTGATTTCTTTATCAAATGAAGTTTTTACCCAAGTTTCTTGGTTTTTCACTTTAAAAATTCCTAATTCTCGATATTCTTTTAAAGGTTTGTCTAAACGTGTGGTTTTTCTTGTTACTATTAATTTTGAATCTGGATTAAAAATATCCTTCCAAGGAACTAACCTATTATTTGTTTCAATTTTTGAAGGGTTAAAAGGAACTAAATCATCACCTGCTAAGGTTGGAAAAGCCAACACTTGAATATCTTTATAATCGTAATCTGGGGTATGAAATAAGGAATCAATCTTTAAATTTTCTTGAAATTGTTTGCCTCCTGAAATATAATACGTAGTTTCAACCACCTCACGTTGCGCTTCATTAGCTGGCACCCAAGGACCACCTGTCATAGACCAACCAGGGCAATTTTGCATTGTAAATTTTAATCCTAAACGTTGGCATTCATCAGCAGCAAAACGAATCATATCTTCCCATTCTGGAGATAAAATTTTAATTGGTTTTACGTTCGGAAAAGCACGACCAGCTTTGTTAAACAAATGAATTCCTTGTAAACCAGCATCTTTAATGGCTTGTAAATCTCTCTTTAACCCTTCTTTACTAATGTTGTTTCCATTTAAATGAAACCAGGTTTCTGGATGGTATTCTTTTGAAGGCGATTTGAAGTTTTCTGATAATTCTTCTAAACTTATTTCAGAAATTACCTCTATAGTTTCAGGTATTTTTGGCTGACAACTTAAAATTGAAACTAGTATAAGGTAGTTCAAAAATTTAATTTTCATATTGTAGATTTTTTAAAATTTAAAGAAACTGCTTTTAATTAATAAACACATCCTGCTGAATCATGATAAGGGCATTTATTAATCTAATTTCCACAAACGTCTGTCATCTATTAAATTTTCTTTATTTACTATATATACTACCTTTTTATGTTAAAATCCTTGTCCATCAGGATACCACAGAATAGTTGAGCTGTAGTAAACTTTTATCTTTGATTGTAAATTTTATTAATTTATGAAAAAATCAAAATTTAGTTTCAAACTTATTTCGACACTAGCATTAATAGTTTTTGTTTCCTTTTCTTCTTGTACAAGAGATGGGCTTGAGCTCTACCCTGAAGATTTCTTAGTTCATGACTTTTCAGATCCTGACCCAGATCCTGACTCAGGTTCAAATACAGTAGTTGTAGCTGAGGATGAGGATACTGGTTCTTACACAACATGTAACACTGATGGTGAAAATGCTACTAGAACATCAGATGATTTACCAGACCCTGTTAATGTAGGTACTATTGATGACAGGACTTGTTATGCCAACTACAAAGAAAATACAATTGATGGTCTTACATGGGGTATATACAATATTACTGCAGGTTCTAACAATCAAGATGCTCCAAATACCTTACAACCTAGAATGGAACGTTCATTACCTATTGCAAATGCAAACGTAGGCTCATTTGTGAAATTTAATGGAGATTTTAGAATCCTTGAAGTAGCAGATGCAGGCGATTTTGGTCAAAGTGGGACGTATATTGCACAGGCCAAAGGACAACACACAGGTGGAGGTGGTTCTGCAGATCCTGCTATTTGCTTGTATAGAGCACATCCCGTTTACGGAACAGGCGATAATGCTGACAAGCAAGTGGCCTTTGATATTTATGCAGAGCGTATCTTAGAACGTGGAGGTTCTGGTAGTGGTAGAGAAGTTGTTTTTTTAAAGCAAGTTGATAAGAACGAAATAGTTTCGTTTGAAATGAAAGTAGGTTTTATAGAAGACCCTAATGATGCAACAAAAAAAATACATTATTGTAATGCCATAATTGGCGGAGAAGCATTTAATTGGAATATCCCAGATCCTGATAGAGGAACACAATCAAAAATTAGATATGGTGCATATCGTGTTCGAGGAGGTAGAGCACAAATTAGATGGGCAAATACAACACATGAAAGAGTTCAGAAATAAAGTATCTCTAATTATTATGAGAAATTAACTAAAATCTTTTTAATTAAGATTATCAAAAAAAAGCCAGTAAATAAAATTTACTGGCTTTTTATAATTGCAAGAAAAGAACATAAAAATTGAAATTCAGAATAACTATAATACTTAAAAGTTTCATTAGGCTGGTTTAGTTAATAGCCTTAAATAACTTATCTTTTAAATTATTTCTATCCTGTAAAATCCTGAAAAAAAATTTTTGAATAAAAAATCTTCTACTGATTGAATCAATAGAAGATTTTATATAAATGAAGCTCAAAAAAAGGTTTTATTTGTCCCTAAAATTGTTTTTAAAATAAAGTATACCCCAACACTATAGATAAGGATTGGAAACTTGGATGCCAATTTACTTCATTACCAGAATCAAGAATATAAAAATTTCTTCTGGGTGAATACCTGAATTCTAAACTGAAACGATCTTTATATTTACCACCAACACCTAATACCATATTTAAGCTATCATCTATTGGTATAGAAAACAAATTGTTTCTCTCTGTTAATTCTGAATTAAAACTGTTAGCATAAACAGCTGAAGCATTCATAAAAAGCTTTACATCTTTATTCTTTAGGTACATATAATGCCTAAGCCCAATATTGAGTTCAATTCTTTTTTGCATAAAACTTGCTGATTGTGTATCTGATTGAAACTGATGATAGGTAGGTTCTAAAAGAAATGCCCATTTATTGTTATTAAAACCAAAAATAAATTCTGCTTCTAAACCTAATCTAAAAGAAGTTAAATTCTTACCGAAATCAAGTTGTCTTCCTCTTGGGTCAACCAAAACAAGTGATGAACTTCTTATACCTGCTCTTATGTTTAAATTAAATGAGTCTGTATTTTTTTTATTTTTTTGATAATACACAAAATCTGAGTTATGACACTTATTGTACTTTCTAAAAAGTTCAACTAAATCTGATTTGTTATAATCTATTTTTTTTAGACTATTCATTGAAATACTTTCACATTTTAAAGTATTCCATAGTTGTCTTCGAAATTCCTTATTTATTGACCAATTTTGGGCATCAATCAAATAATGCTTAAAAATCAATTGCTTAACTTCAGCCGGATTATTATTAAAAAAAAATCTTACTAAACCTTGGTCTTCATAATAATAAAGATTTGCTTTTCCTTCAATTAAGACTTTTAAAAATAACTGTTCATTCTTAAAAATTGGATTTTTATTATTATCCAGTTCACCAGGTATTTTACTAGATCTATCTATATCAACAGAATGTCTTACATATTTTAATTTATTTATAACACCAAACTCCTTAATTGAATCAATGGTTATAGTTTGCTTTTCTGAATTTTCATTTAATTTATATTTAAATTCGGTAGGATTATTTAACCAATCATCATTTTTAATAAGACAGTCAATTTTTTCATTGGAGTTTTTAATGAAATAGCCCTTTACAAATGTGTTTTGAGAAAAACCATTTATAGCAAGAAGTAATCCAAAAATTAATACTAATTCTTTTTTAATCATTTGATTTTTTTAATACAAATGTAACCTTTTTTTTAGATTGTAATAGTCGTTTACTTAACCTTAAGCGTTGCTTTTTGTAAATCTTTTTCTTGTGATGATGCTCCTACAGAAATTGTAAACGTACCAGGTTCTACAACTTTTTTCATTTGTTGATTTAAGATGTTCAACTCATCAAAACCTAAGGTAAAAGTTACCGTTTTTGTTTCTCCTGGTTCAAGCGAAATTCTTTCAAATCCTTTCAGCATTTTATTGTAACGACCAACAGAAGCATAATCATCTCTAACATACATTTGTACCACTTCATCTCCAGCTCTTTTTCCAGTATTGGTAACATCTACAGAAACAGTTGTACTTCCATCAGTATTTATTATAGCATCTTTAAAGGTTGGTTTACTATATTTAAATGTTGTATAACTTAACCCGTAACCAAAGGGAAATAATGGAGATTTATCTGCATCTTTAAATTGTCCTTTACCAGAACCAATAAAATCTGGTCTTTCTAAATACGTTACAGGAAGTTGACCAACAGATCTTGGGAAAGAAACTGTTAATTTTCCTCCAGGATTTACATCACCAAAAATAGCATCTGCAATAGCATCTCCAGAACGCATACCTAAATACCACGTTTCTAAAATTGACGGAATATTTTCTGCAACATAGTTGATAGACAATGGTCTACCATTAATTAAAACAGCTACAACAGGTTTGCCTGTTTTATGAATTGCTTGTACCAATTCTTTTTGCACACCATACAAATCTAAATCTGCTCTATCAACTCCTTCTCCACCAGTTTTTCTAGAACCACCAATTACCAAAATAACTGCATCCGATTTTTTTGCGGCTGCAATGGCTGCTGGAAATCCTGCTTTAGAATTGCTTAATAAATCACATCCTTTTGCGTAATTGATTTTTACTTTCTCTCCTACTTTTGCTTTAATACCATCTAATGCAGAAACATAAAATGGTGGCAAACCAGAATAACCACCTAATAAAGAATAGGTTCCTTTTTTAGGTCTGTTTTCATGAGCATTTGGCCCAATAACTGCTAAAGATTTTATGTTAGATAGATCTAAAGGCAGTACATTCTTATCATTCTTTAATAAAATGATGGCTTTTTTTGCCATTTCATACGAAAAATCTTGGTGTTCTTTTTTACCAGCGTATACAGTTTCTGTATCAATCTCTTTTGGTTTTGTATCAAATAAACCCAATTGATATTTTGCTTTTAAAATACGAGATGTCGCTTTGTCTATATACTTTTCTAATTCAGGATTCTGTGTTATGGTATCTTTCAACACTTTGGTATTGTAAGCTGCTAATTTTTCGATCTTCCCAATCACTAAGTCCATATCAACCCCTGCTTTTAAGCCTAAAAGTGCTGATTTCGTTCTGTTTTCAGCAATAAAATGCATGGTTCCTAACCTTGCTATGTCATTATTATCAGAAACAATTAAACCGTCAAAACCTAGTTCATCTCTTAAAATATCCTTTAATAACCAAGTGTTCATATGGTTTGGAACCCCATTATAATCTTGATGACCAGGCATAAGAGAACCTATCTTTGCTTCCTTTATAGCAGCTTCAAAAGGTGGTAAATAAACTTCTCTTAATCTACGTTCAGACATATCACTAAAACCACCATTGATACCTCTTCTATTTTCTGGATAGCCTATAAAATGCTTTGCTGTTGCCATTACATGATTCTCATCAAAACGTTCATCACCCATACCCTGTAAACCTTGTATAAATGCAACCCCCATTCTAGACACCAAATAAGGGTCTTCACTATAAGATTCTTCTACTCTACCATATCTTGGATCACCAGAAATAACATCTAAATTAGGTGAATACACGTGTGTAACCCCTAAAGTTCTGGCTTCTTTAGCGGTTTGAGAAGCCATTTTTTTGACTAATTCAGGTTGCCAAGTAGAAGCTGCAGCAATGGCTTGAGGATAAACTGTTGTATTTCCATAATAATCCAAAACAAGCCATAACCCATGTAGTGCTTCTCCATATTTCATAAATGGAATTCCTAATCTCTCATTTGCAGGAGCATCTTGCGTCATTTCTGCAATCTTTTCCTCTAAAGTCATTTTGCTAATTAAATTTTGCACTTTATTAGCAATTTCTTTGTCTTTTTTAGACCTATTATCCTTTTTTTGTTGACAACTAATTACTGAGGAAATTAGCATTAAAAGTGATAAAAAAAATAGTTTTTTCATAAAATTATATCCTATTAATTAAAAAGAAAGTTAAAGGTATTTATCCGATTTGATAAAGGTATCCTGCACACACCTTTTTAAATTACGTTTTTAAATAAAATTATTTATAATTTTTAATAATGTCATCTACAGTTCTTGTAAATTCATACATCTTATAATCATCATTGATTACCTCGCCATTTTTTGCAATAACTACATATTTAGGAATACCATTAAATTTAAATAATTGACGTAAGTAATTAAAATTATCAACAGGAATTCTGTAAGTATTTTCTAGTTTCTGATCTTTTACAAAACTCATATATCTTCTTTCAGGTGATTGATTTTCAACCGTAATAAATACAAAATCTACATCTACATTGTTTTTATATTCTTTTCTTATTTCTTTCATTTTTTTAATGCTGCTAACACATGGAGCACAAGTTGTAGCCCAAAAATCTACAAACAATATTTTGCCTTTGTGAGATTTTATAATATCATTAAAAATAGCTGTTGCTTTTCCTTTTGGTAGTTTTGTAGTTTTAGCTTTTAATGCTAAATTTTCGTTACTTGTTTTTTCTACTACTTTTTGTGTAATTTGCTCATCAACTGGAAACTTTTTATTGACAATTCTTTCACCTTGACTAATTAAAAAAGCATTAGAAATATTTGTTTTTAGTACATTCCAATATTTTCTAGCGTTTTCGCTATCTGTTCTTTTAATATCAAAATTTAAGGCTCTAATTTTGGTCAAATCTTGTACAAGGTTCCTCTCTAAATGGAAAGTGTTTTTTACAACAGAATCTCGTAAACGCCATTTTTCCATCGTATTTTCTGTAATATTAACTTTTTGTTTATCGAGTAAAGGTTGTATGTATTTTGTATTGTATGCTACCAGTGCTTCTTGATAAGGTTTACTAAACTTTTTCTGAAATTTTTGATATTCTTCATAAGATGTAAATCTCTGATTTTTAACTTCTCTAAGCTTTTTATCGTTTTCAGTGAGTTTTATTTTATGAGTTTCTAAGTACTTATCCAGAGTTATTTCTGGTTCTATTCTCATAAATTTACGATTGGGGTAAACACTCATAGGTTTACTAAATTCAAATCTATTTACAAATATTGAAAATCTATTAGGCACCAGTAAAGCCTTATTATTAAAGTCAATATCTTTTAAGAAGTCATAATAATTATCTGTTATAGGTGTTCTTAAATTGGCATATAATTTATTTTTTTTAGCCTCATTATCACTTTTTCTTACAAAATCGAATAAAAGTGTAGCATAATCTATCCTTAAAATATTTTCTAATACTTCTTTTGTTTTATGGTTAACATTATTGTTTTTTACATAACTATTCAACAATTCGAGGTTTGCTCTTAAAGTGGCATCTTGCTCTTTTCTAAAATCATCAATACTAAGTGTTTTAAATTTTTCATTAAAAGTTCTGTAATCGAAATCTTTAACTTTAAAATTGTTTAAATGGTTGTTAATTTTAGCTAAAGGACCTTTGAAAATTGTTTTTTTAAATGTATACCTTGTAGAACGCGCCATTCTAGAAATTACATTATTTCTAAAATCTTCATAATCCAAAATGATGGCAAGTGTTTGTCCTGGTTCTAAATAATAATTTATAGCAGATTTGTTAATTTTTATATAATTCGTTTCTGGATGAATTAAAGGTATTTCTGCTTCAAAACGACCATCTTCATAAACTTGAACAACAATAGGGTAATCTTCTCTAGTAACATTGTTTTTTTGGTATATTATACCTGTATTAAATTTTAACCTTTTATCATATTCTTTTATATAGCCAATGAGTTTTGCTTTTTTTGAGTTAAAAAAATCTTTTGAATTAAAATCTTTTATAGGGCTAATTGTAACTTTGTTTAACTCTTTTTCTATCCACTGATTTACGTATTTTGGAACTTCTTTTGGTTTGTTATTTCTTTGTTTTTCTAAAGATATTCCATAGACAGCATGCTTAAAATCTATTTTTTTTACACCTTTATCTAAAGGAGGAAAAACAAGTACTACTGTTTTTGTGCCAGATTCTGGAATTAAAATTCTTTCATTAAACTTGTGGTTTTCAATTTTAATAATTATGTATTCTTTGCCTGTTTTGTAATCTTTTAAGAAATCATTTTTTCGGAACCTCATGTGCCATCCAGGAATAATAGTACCTCTAACATGAACTCTAGTTTCAGTTTCTGTAAGTTCTATTTTATCAACATCATAGATGCTAGATCTTTTTACTTCGTAAGCAGGATTTACAATTACTTTTTGTGCAAGAAGTGATAAAGTTGCTAAAAGTAATACAAGACTTAGTAGTTTCTTTTTCATAATTTTTTTGGGTGTTTGTATTGTTGATTAAATTACTATCTTGTACCTTAAAAGGTATCCTGCTTTATCCTGTTTATCTGATTTCTCAACTCATCAAAACAAAAAGAAAGAGTCATTAATAGAACTTGCTGTTACTTTCAACATCCAAAAACGCAATCAAGGTGTTTTTTTTAAATAAAAAAAGTCGAAGAATGAATCTTCGACTTTCAATAATTTAATTTATTCAAGGTATTATTTCAACTTTAAAACCTCACTACCTGCTAATAAAAATGCTCCTGTACCAAAATTTTGATAACTATCTGCAGATGCTGGTTCTGGAAAAGCGCCAATATTCTGTACCCAACCTACTCTACCATCTTCATGCTGGCAAGCTGCTAAAGCGTTCCATGCTTTTTTAACTGCTGGTATGTATTTTTTATCTAACAAACCATTGTTAATTCCCCAAGCTAATGCAAACGTGTGAAAACCACTTCCACTTACCTCTCCATGATTGTAAGATTCTGGACTTAACAAACTCGTTCTCCATAAACCATCTTCTGGCTGAATAGCCAACAATTTAGCAGCCATTTCTTTATATAATTTTTCATAAAAACTACGGTATTTAAAATCTTTTGGCATATCGTCTAACATTAAAGCTAAACCGCCAATTACCCAACCATTTCCTCTAGACCAGAATATTTTTTTACCATTTGGTTCTTTGTTATCTTTATCTGTTCCTTGCCACACATAACGCATATCTCTAGCAAATAAATTTTCTTCTTTATCATACAACCTGTTATATGTTTCCATATAATATTTGTGCATCGCCTCTAAATACTTAGGTTGATTTGTTTTTTTGGCATATAAATTAACTACAGGAGGTGCCATAAATAAAGCATCACACCACCACCATAAAATAGTTTCTCCTTTAATATCTTTAGAATTTCCTTCTGTCCATCTATTTGGTTCATATAAATGGGTGTCTAAAAACTTTTTTGTAGGTTCTAAGTCAACAAAATTTCTTCTTTTATCTGTCATTGAAATGTACAAGTAGCTGTAAGAAATTGCTACATCATCTGCATGAAATAAACGTTTAAAAGTTTGCCAGTTGTTATGTACTGCTTGGTTTTTTAACGCAGCCATATACATCATGTTTTTAGTGGTTTTATGCGCTCTTGCAACACCTGTGTAATAAGCACCATTTGTCCAATCTGTGGGATGAATTGCAAAAATTGGATGTGTTTCTTGCCATTCTAAAGCCTTAATCATTGATTTTTGAATTGCTTCATTATCTAAATCAACTGATTTTTGAACTACTGTGTTTTGTGCAACTGAACAACTGCCAAGCGTTAGCACAACTACCCATAATGTTAAGATTGATTTTTTCATTATCTACTATTTTTTTAATTTAAATGTTGCCTCTATATTTTCTTTTGATGATGTTCCTATTTTCACCTTATAATCTCCTGCTTCTAAAACTTTTTTCATTGATATCCCTGTAAACTCTAACATTTTTGGGGTAATTGTAAAGGATACTGTTTTACTTTCACCTGCTTCAAATTCAATTTTTTGAAATCCTTTTAACTCTTTGTCAGGTCTTGTCACAGAACCAATTTCGTCTTTCAAATACATTTGTATTACTTCCTTCGCTTTTACATTTCCTGTGTTAGTAACAGTTACACTAGCTGTAATTTCTGAATTTGGAGTAATTTCTGAACTCGATAATTTAATATCTGAATATTCAAATTTCCCATAGCTTAATCCATGACCAAAAGGATAAAGTGGTCCCTTTCCTAAAAATAAGTATTCCTTTTTATAGTTGATTTCTTTCATACTATAATGATAAGGCAATTGCCCAATAGATCTAGGAATGGTTACTGGTGATTTTCCAGAAGGAGAAACATCACCAAAAATAATTTTAGCGGTTGAATGATCTCCAAACTCACTTAAATCCCAAGTATCTAAAATAGCATCAGCTTTTGCTGCAATTGTATTAATAGATAGTGTTCTTCTATGCTTTAAAACCACAATTACTTTTTTACCTAAAGCTGTAATTTTTTCTACCAATTCATCTTGTGGACCAACAGGATCTATGGTTGCTCTATCTCCTAAAGTGCTGTTACTAAAATACGCCTCTTTAGCTGTAAATTCATCACCTCCTAAAAATAATACAACCACATCAGAACGTTTTGCAATATTTACCAACTTTGCAATTGCCTTAGGATCTCTAGGTAACAATTCTGGAGCTCCTCCTTTTTCATTTGTTAAATTAAAGCCTTTTTCTGCGGTGAATTTTACATTACTATTTCCAACAGCAGACTCAAACATTGCTTTGGTATTTTCTTTTAATAAGGGACCTAACAATGCAACTTTTGTTGATGTGTTTTTATTTAAAGGCAATGCATTTTCTTTGTTCTTTAATAAGATGATAGATTCTAAATCCGACTCTTTTGCCAATTCTAAAGAAGATGCTGCACGCACTCCTTTTTTAGTTTCTTCTAAATCGATATAAGGATTATCAAATAACCCTAAAATAAACTTTGTTCTTAACACACGTCTTACAGAACGATCGATTAATTTTTCTAATTCTGGGTTATCTTTTACCATTTTAGGTAAATAAGAATACGAATCTTCTGCATACAAATCGATATCTATACCAGCTTCTAGACCCATTTGAGCTGCAGCTTCTGGAGATTCTGCAACTTTCATAAAATAAAACAAACGTGCAATATCATTAGAATCTGAAACTACATATCCTTCAAAACCCCATTCGTCTCTTAAAACTCCTGTTAATAATTCTTTATTTCCATGAGAAGCTACTCCGTTTAAATCTCCGTGAGAAGCCATAATTCCTAATGTTTTTGCTTCTTTAACAGCCGCTTCAAAAGGTGGATAAATTTCATCTATTAAAGTTCTTTCAGATATTTCTATCGCTGCAAAGTTAGAACCTCCTAAAACCTGAGCATAACCTGCAAAATGTTTTGCAACAGCACCAATATGTGTTCCTGCTCCTAAACCTTTATAATCTCCTTGCACTCCTTTTACGGCACTTTTTACCATTTGTGTTACCAAATAAGTATCTTCTCCAAAAGCTTCACTCATTCTACCAAAACGAGGATCTCTAACAACATCTGCTTCTGGCGAATGGCACATGTGCATACCTCTTAAACGTGCTTCTCTACCTACAACATCCCATTGTCTTTGCACCAATTCTGGATTAAATGATGCTGCAGATGTCATTGGACGCCCAAATAATGTGCAACCTTCTGCATCTACACCATTATACGATTCTGTAACAAACAAAGCAGGAATACCCCATCTGTTATTTTCGATAATGTATTTTTGCAATTCGTTATTCATTTTAGCTGCAGCAACAGGATCTATATGTTCTCCTGGATTTTTAACTCCGGCAATACCTAATTTTAATTTTTTGATTACTCTTTTCGACAACGTTAAATTCCCATCTTTGTCTGGTTTTGTACCAATATTTGCATGGAAGATTCGCATTTGCGCTACTTTTTCCTCTATAGACATTTTAGGTAAAAGTGCCTCTACTCTTTCGTCTATTGACAAACTGGCGTCTTTATAGTCTTTTTGTGTTGATGATGATTCTCCACATGCTTGTAAAAGAATCGTTGCTAAAAATAAGAATAGTAATTTCCTCATTGGTGTTTATTATTTTGAAAATGAAATTGAATCAATTTGTAATTGATCGTTAGTTAATTGTTCTATGGTTAAATAAATATTTTCTTTTTGATGCATTTTTTTTAAACTAAAGGTGAAATCTGTAAAAGTGTTATTCTTAGTTTTAGACTCAATTGTTTTAAAACCTATTAATTCTCCTTTTAAAGATCTTCTTAGGATTTTAATTACAAATTTTGCTCCTTTGTTTGCTGATGCTTTTAGAGTTAATTTTGATTTTTTCTCTAAGTCTATAAAATTCGGGAAGTTGAGATAACTTTTATTTGCTTTTGTTTGCATAGCAAAACCAATTTCTGTTTCTTTTTTTTCTATTCCTTCTGCTTTAAAATAATCTTCTGCTTCTACAGTTTGTTCAGCATTATAATTACCTACCCCAATTCCATCAACTCTAATCGTTGCCATTTCGCCATTTTCTTTGTAACGCACATAGCTAATAAAAGTATCTCTAAAATAACGATTTCCTGTTTGACTGATATCACAATACGTATAATACCACTGATTATTCCACTCAAAGAAAGAACCATGTCTGCCTTGTAAAAAACCATTTGGCCAAGTAGGAGCGTCATAACCTTTGGCAAAACTTTCTTGTTTTATTACTGAATCTTTATAATCGTAAGGGCCATAGAGATTATCTGACATTGCGTAAAAACAACCCCAAGACAAATAATAGTTACCATTGTATTTGTGCACAAAAGGTTTATCATCCGTTGGTTTTTCTAAGTTTTTACCATCTTGATTGTAAGGACCTCTTGGGTTATTAATAATTATTTTTCTTGGCTTTTCGGCTAAACTAATCATATCGTAATTTAACTTGGCAATGTAATAATCCCAAACTCCAAATATGATGTAGTGCTCTCCATTGTCTTCAAAAACAGCCATATCGTATTCATCAGTTGGAGTCAATTCTGAGGTTAATAATGGTTTCTTTAAAACATCTTCCCAAGGCCCTACAGGAGAATTACCCACCACAACACCTGTTTGTTGATTTCCTTCGGAAAAATACCAATAATATTTACCATTTCTATACGCCACATCTGTTGCCCAACATCTGGTAAAATCTTTCCCTATATAGGTATCTTTTGGATTTAATACGCTTCTTTTTGTCCAGTTGACTAAATCTGGTGAAGACCAAACCCACCAATCTTCCATAATAAACTTTTTATTGTTTATGGATTTATCATGGGAAGCGTAAACATAAGCTGTATCGTTAAAAATATGGATATGAGGATCATTTAATCCTTTGTTTGGCACAATTGGATTTTGTGCAAAAGATGAAAAATAAAAAAATAGGCATATGATTATCAGTATTTTAAAAACCTTACAACTTCTCATATGTACTCTTCTATTTTCTGAATGATTTAGTAAATAAAATTACTTTTAAAAAAAAGAAAAGGTATCCTGTACTATAATGGTTTAGTACAAGATACCTCTTAAAAAAAATTAATACTTACAGCTTTACTTTTTTAAAGCTTTTCCAATAACAAAATACATTCTGCTATCTTCTGGCACATCACCATCGCTATTTCCAGCCATGATAATACTTTCTCCTTTTTTAGCTATTCTCTTAAAGAGCGACATTTTTACGCCACCCAGATTTACATCATCTCCTGTATCAATATAGTCTTTTGTTAAAAAAACTGGTCTTTCTACGCTATCATCATGTCCCACATAAATAATCATGTCTTTGCCTGCAATAAATTGCAGTTGGTCTCTAGCCCAATATTTACCATCAGAATTAGGCACTCTAATATATTCTGAACCTACCAAATATTTAGGAATAACCGTATAATTATGTTCCATATCTGTATAGGCTTTTTTACCCCAGTGTACATTTTTTCTGAGTGCTGCTTTTCCATTTCCTGTATAACTAAATTTAGTAAACAAATCACTTTTGTTGACTCTTGCAGGGTTGTAAGGTTCTGTTTTTGGTGTATAAATTGGTAAAGGTTCTTCAAAATTAGCATCAACCTTAAATTCTTGAGGTAATAACTTTGACAATCCGTTATCAATTGCCACAGATTTAGATGTAATAGTAATCGTATCTGATTTTAAGCCTTCTGCACTAGCAGTAATTGTTACAGCTCCTGCTTGTAACATAGAGCGAATTGCCACTCGATTGATACCTGCTTCTGCATCTAAAAACAAATTATTTGTGGTGTTTGCTTTTCCACTATTGTAACCACCTCTCCAAATTCCAGGACCAGAAATGGTAAAATCCACTTTATTTCGACCTAAAGGATGTCTGTTACCCTCTTTATCTACAATTTCAAAATCAACTAAAGCGATATCAGATCCATCTGCTAACCATCCTTCTGGACCCACTGTTGACGTTAATTTAATTGCTACTGATTCTCCAACCGTTTTTTTAGTTTGAGAAACCAATAATTTGTCATTTAAATAACCTTCTACTTTAATTTCTCCTTCTTGGAATTCAACATTAGGGAATTTATACAAATACCCATTATCAGCTTTGTCATTTATTGCTATTAATTTATCGTTGATGTATAATTTTACTTTTGTACAGTTAGAAACTACATACATTGTTTTTTTTGTACCTGCTTCGTAATTCCAATGACCAACTACATGAATTTGAGCTTCTGGTCTCCACATTGCTTTTGTAGTGTAAAAAGCTTCTTTTTTTAATCTTACAGCATCTACCTCTCCACTTGCTCTGGTAACTTCTGTTGGATTTCTACCTCCATGAGTACCATCTGAAAACACCCAATTGGCACCTCCACTATGATACGATTTTTTACCCATTTTATCCCACCAATCTTCTACTTGACGAATGGCAAAAATTTCTGAACCAATTTTATAAACGTTTCTTGAGATGTTAGGATGGGTCCAAAAATTATCATCTGGAGTAAATTTATCCCAAACACGTCTTGCACCTTCATCTCTTAAATATTCACTTTCAATTAATGGTAAATGTGCATATTCTCTTTGCCAACCTTCTGTACCCACTTCAATAGAAATATACGGTTCCGAATCTTCTTTTACATCTGCTCTTCTATTCCCCATTAAACGTTTTCCATGAGGATCATAAGTCTTAATAATATTTAAAATTTCTTTATAATGTGCTTCGGTTTCTGCCCAGTTACCACCTTCCCAAATAAAAATAGATGGGTGATTTCTGTAATACACAATCATATCTCTAAAGGCAGCAATTCTAATATCCCAAGTTTCTCCTTCATCTTGAGATTCTCCACTAACTCCTGGCATTAAAGTTACAAAACCATATTTGTCTCCCATTGCAATTTCTGCTGGAGAACCTGCACAATGTCCCCAACGTATAAAATTCCCACCAGCTTCGTCCATTAAACGATAGGTATATTCCTTTAACCAATCTGGTTGTGCAGCTCCTAAACCTGCCCAACCTGCAGTAGGTTTTTGCCCCCAACCATGTAGTTTAGCATACTCACCATTATTATGAAAACCTGTGTCTTTATCAAACTTAAAAGTTCTAATTCCTAAAGGCGTTGTGTAAGCATCTACTTCTTTTTCTCCTTCTTTTAAATTAGTTACTACTTGATACATATATGGCTTACGAGTGTACCATAAATTTGGTTTTTTCACTTTATTTTTTGTTGAAAAGGTAAAAGTTTCTCCTGGTTGTAATACTTTTTTCTTCTTTGATGTACTTACTACTTTTCCATCAGCATCAATAATTTTAGCTTCAAAAGTGATTGTTTTTTCTATTGATGATTCATTAATTGTTTCTGCAGAAACATAAATATCAGCTTTCTTTTTCGATATGTTTTCTGCGTGAACATAAGTACCTACTGTTTTTAAATTATCATATAAAGGCAAGGTAATATGAACAGGATTCATAACATGTAAAAAAACATTTCTATAAATTCCACCATGGTTTGGGTGCCAATGCTCATGATGCCAAACTAAAGGAAAGTTTTCTCTAAAATGTTCTCCTCTATCGTTGTTTACTTTTACTGCGATAATATTTTCTTGACCATCGAACTTTAAATGTTTAGAAATATCATATCCAAAAGGAATAAAACCTGTTTTATTAGTTCCTAGATATTTTCCATTGATGTACACATCTGCAATTTGACGAACCGATTCAAATTCGATATAAATCTTTTTCCCTGAATCTGATTTTTGAAGTTTAAAATGTTTTCTATACCAAACTGTTCCTCTAAATTGATTTTTCTCTCCTATATGTTTACCAATACTTAAATCATCAAAAGTATCTGTATCATTAAAGGTATGAGGAGTGCTAACAGTAGACCAGTTTGTATCATCATAATCTATAGCTTGTGCATTAGTAGGATTTGCTTTTATAAATTTCCATGCTGCATTAAAGTTGTACTTTTCTCTACTTTGTTGTGCATATATTTGAAATACAAAACATAGTAAAGTAATTGAAAGTATGGTTTTCTTAATCATTTTTATTAAAATTTAAAGAGTTCTTTAGCTTCTTGATTATTAAATTTTGCTGTGTTATAAAGAATTATATAATCGACACTAAAACGTTTTGATCTTCCTGATAGCGTTATTGTATATTTTTCTCCTTTTATAAGTTTGTAAATAAACTTGTTATAAACGTGTCTGTCTTTTTCTGCAGTAGATGCCCAATGCCATTGTAACTCTGGAGTTTCATCATTACCATCTTGTAAAATTTTGATATCTTTTTGCAATGCTTTCTTTGACAGTTTTGATCCGGATTCAAAATTTCCAGAAAGTCTGACAAAAGCATCATTACACCAATCACTTTTTACACCTTCTAATCGTTTGCTAGACATTAACATTAATTGAAAATCTCCTGTTTTGTGTGCAGTAAATTCATAAATCAAAGGAGAACTGGGTTTTCCTGTGATGGGTTTATTCCCCATAAACTCTAAATAGGTTTTACCAGAAGCATTATTAACATAATTGACATCACCTTTTTTAACAAGTTGCCATTTCTGTAAATTTGATATTGTCCTTTCTGCCTCTATAAAAACATAGTCTTTAGCGTTAATCTTACTTTTTGGAAATTGATGTGTTTTACATCCTAAAAAAGTAAAAAATGACATTATAAAGAGCACTCTTATGTTGTAGATTTCCATTCCCTTTTTATTAAATGTTTTTGAAAAACATTATAAATTAGTTATTGAAAACAAATTTAAAAACAGGAACTCAACATAATATCCTGTAGTGTTAGGATGTTCCATAAAAAAACACCAATTAATTTTAAATTAATTGGTGTTTTTTTAACCTTGAGATTTTATTTTAGGATTATTCTACAACTATCTTTTTATTTAATTTACCTGTTTCTGTTTCTAATTGAACAATGTAAACACCCTTGGATAATTTTGGTAGAGAGATTTCTTTAACACCAATTGAATTAAATGAAGTATTTAATACTTGTTTACCTAATACATTGTAGATACGAACACTTGCTTTTCCTTGAGATAAACCAACAATTTTTAATGTAGAAGCATTAGATTTATAAATACTCACACTCTTTAACAATGCTGTATTAGTAGATAAAGCACTAGATCTAACATGAATATAAAAACGACCTTCTATAGAGCGCTCTGAAACTGTAGCTGTATATTTTGCATTTTCTTTATCTAATCTTGTAAACGTATTTTTTAATCTATCTTCTAAAAATACTTTATAGCCTGTTGGTACATTTAACGCTTCTGCAGAAAATGTGATTTCTAAATTTACAGCAGTTGAAACTCCTACAGGTACAATGATATCTTCAAAATTTTTGTTTGGTAAAGATTGTATTGCCAACTTCTTATTACCCTGTTTAACAAGATTTGTATATACTTCAAGTGCTGATGCATATCCTCCAAATATTGAACTGTCATAACCATTATCAAAATCGGTAGTCATATTATCTATATATCTAATAGAAGTACTTGTTTTTTTCTTTCCATTAGCAATTGATAATTTTATTTCGAATCGATTATTAGATGTCTTTAAAAAAGCATCAGTATCATTATGCGATTCCATTGCTTTTGTAAAATTAAAAGCTGATGCAGCACTTGCTTTTACAAAAAATCCTTGTAAAGGAGCTATTCTGAAAGCTGGGTCTGTTACATCACCCAAATTTTTTGTTACCCAAACATCATTGTCTCCATCCCATAACCAAATAGTATCTTCAGTTAATATATTAGAACCGTTAGAACCATTTACTCTAAGTATATTGTTTGTACCATCAGCAGCATCGTTTGCATTTACATACGAAATATATGGATTACCTATTAAATTATAACCATTACCTCCTGTAGACAATGTATAAGAAACAGCACCACTATGTTGCACACCTTGCATAACATAATCGTCTTTTGTATCTGATGAAGAAACACTAATAGCATATCCTTGAGCAGTTCCAAATTTTATACCATCAGCAATTGATCCATTTGTGTAATATGTATATTTTGAACCTGATACTTTACTATCATCATAAGAAGCAAGAGATAAAACAGTACCATTATCACGTAATTTAGTATCATTATGAGCTGTAGTATGATTTACTCTTGGATTTAAAAATGGGTTTGAAATTAAAAACCATTTACTATCTGTTAATCTTTTTCTTAGTCTTGTTTTTTTACCTGGTGTATAGCTACCTCCAAATATCATTGTACCTGTTTTGGCACCAGCAAATTGACCATAAACAATAATAGCATCATCAGATTTTGATAAAGTTATATCGCCTGTAACTGTTAGTTTTGTATTTTCTCTAATGATAATTTGTGCAGGTGAAGCATTACAAGTGATTGATTTTGCCTCTGCCCCAACTCCATTTCTTGCAATTTCTACAGTATGATCTATAACAACATCATCATTAATACTTGGCACATTACCTCCATTCCAAGTTGAAACATCATTCCAATTACCTGATTGTGCTGAAGTAATTGTTGCTCCTGTATTAGCATTTTCTACTTTTTGATACGTAGTATTTGCCCATCTAATTTGAGCTCTACCTCCTTTAACTCTATAGGCTCCATATCTAATACCAGATTCTGTTCCTTTTTCTGGTTCTGGAATATTAAAATTGTAAGCTGTACCACCAATTGTGGCATCTGCATAATGTATCCTTTTAGAAGAATCAGATGGATCTTGTCTAAAACCAACCTCTAGTACTATACTTGTTTCAGCATTTTTAGCAATATTTGTTAGGTATACCAAAGTTCTTCCATCTGAACCTTCTCCACCTCTATAGTTAATTTGTTCTCTATAAATATTAAATGATATTTGGTTATTACTACCATCTAATACTGGTTTTGCCAAAAACAAACATATGGCTGGGTCTGCAGAACCTCCACCACCATCATGTTTTCCTTTGGCTTGCATAATATAAGTTCCATCATTATTAACGTTATTGGTTATACCAACTTCTAAAATTCTAACTGTTCCTGTAAATCGTGCGTAACTTCCAACACCAGACTCTGTAGATCTAGGCAATGAACGCTCCATTCTAGGTTGCAAGGTATTTGCTGCATCTTGATTATTAGAATCATAGGTAATATTGTAAACACCCCAGGTTTTACTATTTACATTACTTTCTTTATAATTGGCATAACAACTTCTATCATCTATAGTTCCTACATTTACAGGGTTTGCTAAATCATTTGATGTTCTAGTTGCATTTGCTCCATCTGCATTACAAGTGGTATAAGCACCTGTATCTTCGTCTTGTGCTGTAGTTTGTGCACTTATACCTAATGAAAAAAAGATAAAGCTAAAAAAGAATACATTCTTCCAGGCAAATTTTGTCATAACTGTAATTTCTTAAAAAAAACACCAATTTATTACTCAATAAATTGGTGTTTTTTATAATTGTTTTAATACTTTTTTTTTAAAATCCTGAACCTGGAGTTGCAGGTACTGAACTAGCCTGAGCTTTTTGTGGATTCAAAATCATATAAGTTCCTAAAGCCGTTAATGCTGCATATTTACCGTAATTTCCTATCTTTTTAATAGCGTCTTTACGTGTAATTTCTTGTTCTTTATTTTGAGTGTTTTCTATTTTTTTATTCATTATGTTTTGTTTTTTAGGTTAATTAAGTATCGATTATTCTAAAACTATTTTTTTATTTAATGTTCCAGTTTCGGTTTCTAATTGAACAATATAAACTCCTTTAGATAAATTTGGTAAAGCAAGTTCTTTAACTCCTGTTACATTGAAGTTTGAAGTCATTACTTGTTTTCCTAAAAGATTGAATAATTTTACATTCGCTTCTCCTTGTGACAATCCTACGATTCTTAACGTTGAAGCCGCAGATTTATAAATACTTACGCTGCTTAACAATTCTGAATCTGTAGATAAAGCAGATGATTTTGCATATAGGTAAAAACGGCCCTCAGTAATTTCATCAGTAACAGTAGCAATATATTCTGAATTTGCTTCATCTAATCTAGTAAACGTATTATTTAACCTGTCTTCTAAAAATACTTTGTAACCAGAAGGAACATTTAATGCTTTTGCAGAAAAAGTAATTTCTGAATTTGCTGCTGCACTAACTCCAACAGGAATAATCATATTTTCATAATCTGCACTAGGTAAAGATTGAATTGCTAATTTTTTGCTAACATCTCCCTCTAAAAGATTGGTATAAACCTCTAAACCTGAACTGTAACCTCCAAACATAGAACCATCATATCCATTATCAAAAGAAGTAGTCATATTTTCTATATATCTGATAGAAGTACTTCGACTTAACTTACCGCTTGAAATTGATAAATCTATTTCGAATCTTTGATTAGATGTTTTGAAAAATGCATTTGTACTTGTATGACTTTGCATAGCTTCAGTAAAGCTAAAAGATTCTGTAACATCGCCACCTGTTTTTGCTTTCACAAAGAAACCTTGCATTGGGTTAATTCTAAAAGAATCACCTCCTAAAACTTTAGTAACAAACATACCATTTGCAGCATCCCATAGCCAAATGGTGTCTTCATCTAATACACCTGAGCCATTTGCCCCATTAACTCTTAATAAATTATTTGTTCCGTCTGCATTGTCATTTGCATGTAAATATGCAGGATAAGGATTACCTACCAAGTTAAATTGATCTCCTGCATCTGAAATATCAATAGAGACATCATCTGTTTGCAACCTAGCTCTCCATCGAACATCTGTTTCTCCAGAAGCTGTGTTGATTGCATAACCTTTACCATCTACAGCTAATTCAGTATCATCTGTAGCAAATGTTGATGATGAGGTATGTGGGTAACTATATGAAGAAGTATTACCATCATAAGTAGCAAATGCCAAATTACCTTCGTTACCAGAAGTTGTACTTACCCTGTAATGCGCATCTAAAAAGATTTCATATAATCTAGACTCTTTAAAACCATAAGAAAATAAATGCCATTGGTCAGCATCAGTTAATTTCTGGGTAATTCTAACTCTTGGGCTAGAAGATAAATCTGCTTTTGTAACTGGAGCACCACTGTAAATTAATGTTCCCATATCAGTACCAACAGCACCATTAAAAACATAACCATCTTGAGATCTTTCTAAAGTAATATTACCAGTTACGGTCATAGAAGATCCTGCACTTTGTATAATAGAAGCGCCATCACCACCAACTGCTAAATTGTTCATTTCTGCGTGTATACCATTAGGTACTGTAATATCGTGCGTATCAGCAATAACTACATCATCTGCTGATGTTGGTACAATACTACCTACCCAAGTTGCAGTTTCATTCCAATTACCAGTTTGAGCAGAAGTTATTGTTCCAGCTGCATTTACATTAACTGTTCTTGTTACCTCAGTAGCAGCGATTCCTCCAGAAGTTACATTGTAAGTTACTGTATAAGTTCCGATTGTATCATCATCTACTGGATTCACAGTAACAATATCTCCTGTAACATCTGTACCATTATCATCTGCTGTTGCACCAGCATCTGTATAAGTACTACCTACTGAAATATTTACAATTGCATCACCTAACAAAGTAATTACTGGTCCAGCACTTGGAGCCACAAAAGGATCTGCAAGATCTCTTATTCGATCATACACTAGTACATCAATACCTCCACCATCAAACTTAACTGCAGCTCCAGAAACTGGTGTTACACCATATCTTGAGCCTCCTTCACCACCAATTATTTTTAAAAATATTGCGTCGTTTTGACCACTAGGAGCAGACGTACCACTTGTTCTTCTTCTTTGAAACTGGTCATAACCATAGTTTGGATCTCCCCCATCAGTTATTGGGTCACCTGCAACAGTAGTAATTGTGATATTTTTATCACCACTACCTGTATAGGTTGATTGATCTGCTGCCATAGTAAAATTCCCACTACCTGAAACAGTAGCAACAACTTGCACGTAACCAGCACTACCAGGATTTCCATGTTCTTGGATAGCCCATTGTTGTCTTGCTGCGTCTGCGCCAAACAATGGAGCCTCCCATGTTAAAGCCCCTGTACTTGTATTGACTGTCATAAAAAGAGACGAATCAGCGTTTCCAAGCCTATACCAAGCCTCTCCATTGTAATACTGTCCTGAAGCACTTAAAGTAGCGAAAGCACAAAGTAGTAGTAAAATTTTCTTCATAATTAATAAATTTTAATTGATTTTTTTAGTTTATTCACAACAATTAGGAGGTGGTATTGTTGCATTGGTTAAAATTTTAGTAGTACAATATTAAAAACATAACTGTGCTGAAGTATCCTGCTCTATACTGTTTTGAGGTAAAATAGTATACAAACTAGTTAAAATAAGACTTAAAAGAGGTGTTGAATTTTAGACGTAGGTTTATTTTAACCTAGCGTAGATTCTAGATTATATTCTCGTATTTTACAATTTCAAAAAAATATATTTTTAAAATTGATTTATTATTACAAGATCAATTTTTAAAAGATCAATTATTGTGGTTTTTGCTTTTTTGCAAAAAAAACACGACGAATATTCAAAAATTTTATTCATAATGTTTTTAATAATAAGGAATACCGTAATTATTCTATAAAGATTCGCTTTACAAGAGTTTTATGATCGACCGAATTTAATCGTAAAACATACACCCCTTTAGCATAGTTAGAAAAATTCAATTGGTTATTTTTTACAATTCCTTTTTGTAAAATTCTACCTTGTACATTTATCAATTGATATTCTATATTTTTAGTGGACGTATTTAATGTAAAAATACCATTACTTGGATTTGGATAAATGCGAATATTATTTTTACTAAAACTATTTGTACTTAATGGGGCTTTTGAGAAAATTTCTATTTTATCTGGCTCACTAGATAAAGACCTTTTTTGCGTAAGTCTGATGGTATTTTCTCCTTTATTTAAAGTTACGTTTTCTATTCTGTTTTCACCATAAATATTCCAGTCACCAGTTTTTACGACCAAGAAATCATTATAAAATTGCTCATTAATTTGTACATCCATCACAGAATCGTCTCTATTTCTAACAGCTACGTGTAAAACAATATCGTAATTACCTGCATCAGTAATATCAAATTTATATTCTAAAAATTGATTGCTTGTAAATGAATCTATGTATTTTCCTCCTGAAGCTGCACTGTTTGTGCCAACAGTAATATCATTGGAAGCTGTGGTAAAATCTTCTGCTTCTAGAACTTTTATTAAACTTGCACTTGAATCTTCAATTTCAAATAAGTTAAATTCTTGAAAATATAGTGGACGCTTATCACCTACACCTACTGTATTATTCCCTGTATTTTCCATGAGATATACAAACAGTTTATCATTATTTACAAAAGCATCAAAATGATCAAAAGAAATGCTCTCTAAACCTGTATAAATTACTTGCCAATTATTTTCACCTTCTAAAGTGGTTTTAATATTTACCTTACCATTTAAAAGCTCTACCATAAAAACATGGTTTTTGTAGCTATATATTTCGCCTCTTGTATCTGGATTCGGAATTAAACCACCTGCATTTTTAGAAAAGTTAGCGTCAGTAGCTTTTTTATAATAATGCACATTTATATTATCTACTCTAGTAATAAAATGTATCGCTCCGTTTTCGGTAACTGTCCATGCAGGATCGTTAGAACTTCTAGGTTGAGAAGCTGTACCAAAATCGTCTCCTGGCTGACCAATTTGAACAGGATCTTTTGTTGGATCTATATTATTTTTTATGGGTAATGTTATTGGATTATCTTTTATATTAAACCAATTGCTTGAATTATCTTTGGGAATTTCGTTAGTATAAGCATAGTACAATCCGCTATTTAACATATAGCCATTACTTGTACTTGTGTTATTATTTGTGGAATATCTAATAGAAAATCCCGAATAGAATTTTCCATATAAAAAGCGTTCACCACCATACATATTATTTCTATTGGGTAGATCTAAAGTCCCTTCATGATAGGTCCAATTATTAGACCAAGAAGTGCCATTATAATGTGCCAATAAGATATCTCCATTACCTGAACCGCCTTTTCTGTATCTTGCTACTAAGCTTCCATCAGTTGCTCTATGAATCATTGGATATGTTAAACGTTCATAATTTTGCCCTTCTTTAAGATAGGTTCTCTTTGCATTAAAAATTTCTAATGTAAATTCATTATCTGGCACAAAAGCCATGTCTTTCTTAGACACAGAGTAGTTAAAAAACACAGTTGGCAATTCACTTTTAGAGTATGCATGCATGTCGTAAATAATATGTATGGTGTTGTCTATTGTACTTATACCTATTGCAGCTGTATTGTGAGAATCTCCTCTAATTCCTGTTCCTTTAAAAATTTCTCCTCTTTGCCCCACATGTTGATGTGGGAATTGAATGGTTACCCAAGGTGAATTTTCTACATTTAGGTTTTTTCTGGATAACATTAAGTTCCGTTTGTCCATACCACCCTTATACCAAGTAACAAATGCGTATCCGTTGATAACATCTACACAATCTCCATGAGGTGTAATTCTTTTTCCGAACCTATAATTTACATCTCTTTCTCCAGCAAAAAACAATCCTCCTTCGCCTTCTTCTGAAACTCTAGTAGCACTTTTTAATGTGGCAGATAATTTCTTTTGTGCTTTAATTGTATTCAAAGAACCAATCATCAGTATATATAGTAGTATTTTTTTCATGTTGATGGAATTATGGTTTATTGAATTCGATTTTAGATATATTTTTTAACCAATAAAAGGCAGTTTTTAACTGCCTTTTATTTTGTCGATTATCTTTTTATCAAATTACAGATTAAAAAGAATTAATTTTTAATTGAATGGTATGTTTACCTGGTGTTAGTCTTACAATTTTAAATGCAGATGGAACGCTTTTTCCATTATGGATAAATTCTTTTCCTTCTGAACCATTTAAAGAGAATTCTGCAACCATATTACCTGGAATTTCAATTTCGTATGTCTGCAATCTTTTTCCATTATAGGTATATTTTGCTTTGATAGTTCCTCTTACTGTTGGTACTTCTATCTCACTATTTTTTAAGTTACTCATTTGAGGTTTAATAGTAGCAATACCAAAACCTGGTGTTTTAGGTTTAATACCCCATAAACCTCTAGGAATTACGTTTGCAGGTGCAGCACCCCAAGCGTGGTTCCAGTCTAAGTTTATTTTATACTCATAATCCCAAGCTTCTAAAGTGATTGTAGAACCTACACGAATCATATTATACCAGCTTCTTTTAGCTTTACTTGCTAACAATTGTAAAGCATAATCTGCCTCACCTGCATTGTATAAACCGTCCATTAAAAATTGTGCTCCGTAAACACTACAAGCCATTCCTCTAGATTTTACAAAATCTACTACAGATTGGTAATGCTCTTCAGGAACCAAACCAAATGCTAAAGGCATCATATTAGCATGTAAAGATGAATGATCTGTGCCAATACCATCTACATAAATACCTTTTTCTTTATTAAACATTTGTTCGTTTACGGCTTTTTTTGCTTTTGCTGCTCTGTATTCAAAATCTAAAGCTTCTTGTGTTTTTCCTAATAATTTAGCAAACTCAGCCATGATTTTCATATTCTCGTAAAAGAAAGAGTTAATTACAGTACTATAAGGTTTAAATACAAAACCATCACGTTCTCCTTTTGTTTTACTTCCTGCAAAATTCTTTGAAGGCCAGTCTACAATGTCTGTTAATGGTTTTTTGTATCCATCAGGGAAACCTAACTTTCTCATAAATTCCTTATCAACTTTAGTAGATGTAATCAATCCATCTTCGTTAGATAATTCAAATAATGATTTATGTTTTAAAGCCTCATAGTAACGTTCTATCAACTCCGTATTTCCTGTGTACATATAATCTGCATAGATTAATAAAGGAACATGTTGTTGCCATTCTGTTGGCCATGTTGGATTTTTCATAAAATACTCAATGGTTCTTCTTGCCATTGCATATTCTCTGTCTGTAGTATAATGACTTAATTGATTTAAGTATGCATCTGCTTCGTAAGGAATACGTTCTCTATCTCCATCTACATACAATCCATTAAATGTAGTTGCTTTTATAGAATATTTAGATAAGTCCCAAACTTGATTTAAAATATCATTATTACTCTTAAAACTACTTGCTTGTTCATCCCAATAGCTATGGAAAGCCAATTGTGTAAAATCTTCAGCTTTTAATTCTCCTTCAAAACCTTCTATTTCTGCATATCTGTAAGGCACTAATGGAGGAAAACCATCTGGTAAAGGCACTGCTTGATTAGGTCTTGTATTACGTTCGTCTGTTTGTACTTGAATTTGGTATTCTGTTTTACCAGGTTTTACATCAACTTTTAATTCTTGGTAACGTATATTGCTTTTCTTTGGTACAACTCTGTTTACATTGCCTTTATCATCTAACATTTCACCGACTCTAACAGTAATTGTGTGAGGAGTTTTTGCTACATAATTAAAATTCATAGTTGCAAAAGCGGCTTTACCAAAGTCTATAAAATAAAAGTCTCCTCTTTTTTCAAACTTTTTAGGTTTTACTTTTGTAGTGATGTATTTATTTTCTGTAGAAATGATATAACTATCACTTTTACCAGTCGTAAATTTTTGAGGCTCTGCATAATCTACCAATCTATTGGCTTCGTCCCAAATTCTAACTTTCCAAAAATAGGTTTTACCAATTTCTAAATCTTTTCCTCCATACTCTACATCTGTAGATTTTGAGGATGCTACTCTTTTACTATCCCAAACATCACCATTATTAGCATCGATAATTTCTTTGCTTGATGCTACTAAAATTTGATATGCACCTTGGTATTTTGCTCCTAAAGGAACTGTCCAACCAAATTCTGGTTTTAAATCGAAAATTTCTACTTCTGTTTCTGGAGCTCTTATTAATTCAACTGTTAAATCTGTTGGAGCTGCTCTAAAGTGATTGCTGTTCTTTTTGATTAATTCATCTGTTTTAGCTCTTAAATTTGCTAAAACTTTTCTATATCTTCTTTTACCAACTAGGTTTTTAATTTCTTGTGGATCTTTTTCTAAATTGTACAATTCTTCAATTGTTTTGTCATTTACATATCTAAAATATTTCCATTTTTTTGTACGCACACCTTCACTTGGTGGGATGTTCTCAAAATCCCAAATATGCTCAATTAAAACAGTATCTCTTTCAATAGATTTTTTCTCTTTTCTAACAATTGGCATTAAACTTTTTCCTTGCCAAGAATCTGGTGCTTTTACTCCCGCTAAATCTGCAATGGTTTGGGTAACATCAATATTCAATACCATATCATCTATATCTTGATGATTATTTACTCTTGGATCAAAAACAATTAAAGGTACTCTTACTGAGTTGTCGTACATTAACCATTTTCCTGCAAATTGACGTTCTCCTAAAAAGTAACCATTATCACCCATTAAGATAATAACTGTATTTTTATCTTGACCTTTTTCTTTAAGTTTTGCGCGAATTTTTTTGATTTCTAAATCTACTCCAGATATCATTCTATAATATCCTTTTAAACTATGTTGGTATTTTTCTGGATTATCATATCTCCAAGTCCAACGTAATCTGTTAAAACCATCTCTAACAATTTTTGGTTGTGCTAAAAAATACTTTTCATCTGCCAATTCTGGATCTGGAATTGTAGTGTCTTCTAACATTGCATCTAAAGGTTCTTGCCAAAAGTATTGTTTTGGTGCACCATCATGTGCGTGAGGCGCACTAAAACTTAATGATAAACAAAAAGGTTTTTTGTTATCTGCATTTTTATCTATAAAATCTAATGCTTGTTGTCCTGTATATCTTGTTAAGTGTACAGTATCTTTACCAATTGTTTTGTAGTAGTAACCTCTTCTATCTTTATATCTATTATTTCTATCATAAGATTCGTACTCATCAAACTGTTTGTCTAAATGATTATATCTTGTTCCATATTTACCATAAAAACCTGTGTAATACCCATTGTCTTTTAACAATCTTGGATAAGAATTATCCATATACTCATCTCTTACATTACCTGTTTGAAAGTTAAAGTTATGAGATCTTTCATACAAACCCGTTAAAAGACTTGTTCTACTAGCAGCACAAATTGGCGTGGTTACCATTGCTGTTTTAAAGTATGTACCTGATTTTGCAAGGTTATCCATTTCTGGTGTCTGAACAAATTTGTTACCTGTATAACCAATAGCATCAAAGCGTTGATCATCGGTTAAAATAAAGATGATATTAGGTTTCTCTAGGTTTGATTTTTTTTGAGCAACTATAGTATTTATGCTATAAATTGAACAAATGACGACTAATAAAAAACTTTTTTTAAACATATCTTGTTTTCTTAAAATATTAACTGCCTTTAATTTTGACTTTATGAAGGTTTGATGATTGATAAAAGTATGACTTAAGGTATACAACCCTATCCTGTCCTATCCTGAAAAATTTCATTTAATATATTTATATTGAAGTTAATTTTAAGTCTGATTTAAAATTTAATCTTGTTAAAGGCTGATTATTTATTTTTAAATGATATAACCATTTAGTAATGTCTTTTATTCTAAACCTTTAGCTTACTTAAACAACTTATAAAAAAACCCTTCATTTTACAAAATGAAGGGTAGCATTATTAAATTACTATTTACAAAACGATGACTATTTATAATTTATTGTTTTTCTAAATTTATAGTAAATTCTTCAAATTTAACATCTCTATCTCTAATCACTAAAGTATCTTTAACTGTGTGTAACAAATCAAATGTAGTTGTTTTAGTAGAAAGCAATCTACCAAAAAAACGATTTTCAGTTACTTCAACCACCAATTCTCGATATTGAAAATCTAAGTAAATTACATCTCTACTTTTTCCTCCCCATTCATCTCCATCTTCTACAAAACTTCCAGTACCTGTTACCACAACATCACTATTAGGGTCTGCATTAGTTACTATAACTTCTTCGTTATCATTAAATGCTAAATTTAAAGATAATGTGCTATTAGTTGCAATACCTGGCCTTCTAACACCAATAGTAGTAGTTACATCTTTTCTTGCTGAAGTTGCTAATGGAATTAACTCATCATCTACAACAAATTCAGATCTATATACTGTAGATCCTTCAATATTTTCGGTTTCAGTTACTGTTGGATCTCCATTTGTAAAAACTGTTACTGATTCGTTAGACCCAATAGCAGCATCCTCTCCACGTCTTAAGTAAACACCTTGGTATTTATTCATATACTTAATACCAAAAAGCGTATAATCTTTTGGTAATGACTGCCAATCATCTGCTTTGATTCTGATAGGATTTATAACATCTTCTGCTGGCACACCTACTAAAAGCGAATCTAATTGTTCATAATCTGTAATTTTTAATGGAATTACGTAATGAACTTCACCAAACTCTGCAAATGATTTTGGATCGTCAAAAAAAGCATCAGAAAGTTGTACAGGAATACGTCCTTTTATAGAACCAGAAGGAATTGTTAATGGACTTTCTTGCTCTATAGTATAATAAGAAGATGGTAACACCTCTACATTTACAGTATCAAGTCCTAAAGCAGCTGCATCTATCAAGTCTGGTGCTAACTCAAAGTGTACTCTTCGATCTAAAGTGTTATTATAAACACCTGTCATAGTAACACCTATTTCAAATCTTCCATTATTATCATTATCATTAAATCCTAAATCGTACTTTCCTTGAATTAATGTTCTAACTGGTGTTTGAAAAGGAAAATACACTGAAGTTGAACCAAAATCAGGGAAATCATTTAATTGATTCTCGCAAGCCAATATACTAAAGGCAATTACACAAATTACTAAATATTTTTTCATGTTTAATATTTTTTATTCTTTTATATTACAAAATTACATTACCATCCGTTATTTTGCTCGATTTCAGAGAATTTTAATATCTCTGAGTTTGGAATAGGCATATACGTTGCAAATGATTGATAATTTCTAATTTCAACAGATGGCAACTCAATATAGTTATTACCGTCAAAAAAGTAACCTTTAGCTGTATCATTTAAAGGTAATCCCCATCTTCTAATATCCCAGAATCTATGACCTTCAAAACTTAATTCTATACGACGTTCATTTCTAATAAGCTCACGCATTGCCTCTTTAGTTGTAATTGATGCTAAGTAATTATCTGGTTGAGTAATACCAGCTCTATTACGTATGGCTGCGATTACATCTCTAGCAGAGATACCATCCACTTGATGGTCAGGACCAGCAATTTCATTAGCTGCTTCTGCTAAAATTAAAAACAACTCAGTATATCTAAAATATACACTGGCATGTCTCTTACCCTGAGCAGTTCCATCATTATTAATTCTAACTTCTGGGTGCAATAATTTTTTCAGGTAATATCCAGTAGTTGTTGATTGCCCCTGTATAGAATCTAATCTATCATTTCCACCTCCAAAACCGGTATTAATGATGCCTCCACCAAACTCAGTACCATTGACAACAACATATTTTTGTAACCTTGGATCTCTGTTAGCATAAGGATTTTGAGGATCATAAGTATTAGACTCACTAATTGGTGTACCATCTAACATTGGAAATGCATCTACAAAGTTCTGAGTTGGATTTATTTCACCATTTCCATTCACAGATGGTGGAAACATTCTTCTTTCATAAGTAGTACTATTACCTCCAATAGAAGCACGCCAAAGAGATTCTCTACTCTGAATGTTAGCATCAGTTGCATAAAACTCATTTCCAGTAGGATCTAAACCTGCAACACCACCAATGGTATTTAAAATTTGTGCTGCATTATCTGCAGCCAATTCATAATAGCCTTGACTATCTAAAAAAGAAGGGCTTGCTGCAAAAAGTGCCAAACGCGCTTTTAAAGCTTTTACTATTCTTCCAGAAATACGTAGATCAAAATAATTATCGTTTACGATTCCATATTTATCATAATCAAAATCTTCTAAATTTGAATACCATGGATCTACATTAGCTGCGCTTAAACCGTAATCTGTAGGTAATAATTCTAAAGCTGCATCAAAATCTGCCATAATAGCTTGAACAGAAGCTTCAAATGATAAACGAGGTACATTAAAGTTACCATCTGGTTCAATAAATTCGGTAAAATACGGAATACCTAACAGTTGTCCAGATTGACCTACACCTGCATGTGCTTGAAGAATATAATAATGGTGTAATGCTCTTAAAGCTAACGCTTCTCCTTTCATACGCATTTCAAACATTGTATTGGTTAAGGTGTCTCTACTCCATTGTGTTTGACCTTTTTCAATAATATCTAGGAATTGATTTACCCAGAATACTTCTTCATAATTACCCCAACGAGCTGCAGGATTAAATTGTGCATTTAACTCTCCTAAAGCTATTCGTTTGTAATTATTGTTTAACACGTTATTTACAGCATCATCAGTAGCTGCTTCTGAAAATGAATATTGGTTTACGAGACCTGTATATCCATTTAATAATATCCCTTCAGCTTTATCAGGAAAATTGCTGATATCGTCAAAAGTTACTAGGTTTTCATCAATTGGCTCCAATTCACAACCAATGATTCCAGCAAAAACCAATACAATTAATATGTTTTTTATTAAAGTTTTCATTTGTTAATCTAATTTATAGTTTGAATTAAAATGATGCTCTTAAACCTAGTGTAAAAGATCTAGTAAGAGGATCTGAACCAATTCTTAATTGACGTATATTTCTATTTTCAGATATCTCGAATAAATTTGTTCCAGATAAATTCATGCTAAAATCTTCTAGTCCTAAATTATCAATTAAAGCATCAGTAAATTGATACGTTAATTGAGCTCTGCTTATATTGAAGAAATTATTTTTGTACAACCAAAATGTAGAATTTCTAAAGTTATTTTGATTAGTAACCGAAGATAACCTTGGGAAAGTTGCTGTATTTGCAGTTTCTGGTGTCCATCGTCCTAAAACAACTTCTGAGTATTTGTCATTACCATCTACAGAATAGTATTCGTTAAAACTATCATTTAACTTATTACCCATAGACCCTGATTGACCTGAAGCCAAAACAAAAAGGTTGAATCTTTTGTAGGCTAAGTTAAGATTTAGTGCATACGTCCAAGGGCTACTAGATTGTCCTATAGCAACTCTATCATCATTATCTATAATGTTATCTCCATTTTTATCTTCATACTTTATGTCTCCTGGTTGCACAGTACCAAATTGAGGTACAGGCAAACCTGAATTTAAAACTCTAACACCATTTATATCTGTAGTAAAATCTGCTTCAGAGTAAAATCCTTGATCCATTAATCCAAAAATTGTAGAAATCTCTTTTCCTTGTGTTTGTAGATAGTCTTCTGCAAATACTTCAGATCTTCTAGCTCTTTCGGTTTGACTATACAATATGTTAGCACCTACACTAATTGAAAAATCTTCATAAGTTTTATTGTAATTGATACCTAATTCAAAACCAGTGTATAAATTCTTATCATAATTATCATAAGGTCTAAAAGTATCGTAAAAAGAAGGATATTGATCTTGTAAAAATGTAATTTGTTTGTCTAATTCTGTTCTAAAGTAATTAGCCTCTATCCAAAGTGAATTCATTAAATAGGTTTCGAAACCTAAATTAAAATCAATTCGTTCTTCGAATGTTAAATCTAAATTCTCTCCTTGAGTAATATTTTGTCTGTTATTAGAATTACCATCTCCCCAATTTATATTATTTCCATTAGAATAGTTTGAATCATACAAATAGTAAGCACTAGCATCATTATTAACAGACCCACCACTATTAAGTGCTGTAATACCTCTATCTGATTTTATAATACCTCCTGAAGCCTTTATTTTAAGATAGTTAATAAACTTGTTGTTTTTTAAGAAAGCATCTTCACTTAAAACGTAACCTATACCCCCTGTTGGTGATAAAGCGCCTCTATTGCCTTCTGGTAATTTTATTGAATTAGTATAAGTAGCAGTAAAATCTACAAATAGTTTCTTTTTGTAGTCATAAGATGTTTGTAATCCTAAGTGAGAATCTATATCTGTTTGTTTAGCATCATTTTGTCTTTGAGAATTAAAAAAGCCTAAAAAAGTTGTATTAAAAGAATGATTTTTAGCTAAAGTAGTATCATAATTTACTAGTCCATAGAAACCAAATCGTGAAATAAAGTCATTGGTACTAAGATTTTCTGTTTGATCTTTTAGGTCTTCACCAAAAACATCAAGAGCTGTTATGCTACCATCTTGCCAGGTTGGTGCGTAAGTTTTGAATTGATTGGAAATAGTTGCATTGTAAGAATCATAAAAATCAAAACTTAAATACGTTTTAGCTGTTAAACCTTTTGTAATTCTATCTAAATCAAAATTGATTGTGTTGTTAAACTGTGTAGAACGAAAAATGGTATTTTGATATCCACCTGCAATAGCTAAAGCTACAGGTGCATCTGCGCCAAACTGTTGAGTTGACCCTAAAAGCATTCCATTAAATGTGTTTGCAGCATCTAGTTGCCCTGCAATAACAGGATCACTAGTGTTAAGCATATCTATAGGTAAAAATGGTGAATATATATTAGGTCTTAAAGTAGTTGCAGCGTTTAACAAATTACCTCTAGATGACTTTTCTGTACTTATAACAACTATACCATCAAAACTACTAGTAATCCAATCGTTTACTCTAAAATCTATATTACCCCTTACATTAAAACGGTTCGTTCCTGCATTTATATCATCATTAATATCGACCCATGATCCATTACGATTCCAACCCACATTAACATAGTATTGATTGTTTTCATTTCCTCCAGAAAATTCTGTTATCACATTTGTAGAAACCACTAGAGGCTGAACAAACTGTTTTGAATACAAATCTAAATCTGGATATTCGAATCTGTTTGAACTTGCATTAAATTCTTGAATAAGTGATTGAGGATAAAATTCTGACAACCCATCATTATTTCTTGCTTCGTTAAAAAGACTCATGTAATCAACTGAACCTAAGTAATTAGGCAAAGAAATTGGTGTACTAAAAGTAGATAGCGCATTAACTTTAACTTCTTTTTTATTAGCTTTACCACGTTTGGTATTGATAACAATAACACCATTTCTTCCTTGACTACCATAGAGTGCAAGAGAATTAGCATCTCTTAATACAGTTATCTGCTCTATTTCTTCCATATTTAGAATATCAGGATCACGACCAATAACACCATCAATTACAAAAACTGCATCATTTGTACCACCAATACCTCTAATATTACCAGAGCCTCTTACACCTAACATTAATCCATTAATGTAATTTCTAACACGCTGTGTATTATCAAAAGTTAATCGATCTTTAGGATTAATTGAAGTAATTGCACCTACAATGTTACGTTTATTTTTAGTAACAACTCCCAAATTCAGTTCATCTTGTTCTGAAGCTAAAAAAAGAGATCTCTTCATGGTAATATTACCATTTATATCATTTAAAGTCAGAATTAATGTTTCATACCCCTTTTTTTCTAGTGATATGGATTCTTCATCATCTTCTAATATAATGTTAAACTGACCATTAACATCAGAAGAAACCTTAAGCCCATTAGCGTTAAAAATATTCACATTACTAATTGGACTACCTTGTTCATCAACTACAGTTGCTGTTACTTCTGTTCCATCTGTTTGAGCCATTGTAAAATTACTAAAGCAAAACATGGTTAAGCTAAGCAAAGTAAACAACCTATATAATTTATTTATTTTCATTATTTCTTAATAGTTTAAGCGGATTTATACAAGATTACCATCCTGGGTTTTGAGTAAAACCAGGGTAAATTCGTGTTTGTTCGACAGGAAATGGTAACCAATAATGCTTAGGAAACTCACATATTCTTTCAATCAGAAGAGATTCTGTAAAACTACTTCTGTTCTCTGGGAAATTTAAAGCTAACTTTCTTTTGTATTTATCTAAATGAGCCAAGCCCCATCGTCTAATATCTACCCATCTGTGTGCTTCGTAACTTAACTCTACAGCTCTTTCTCTTCTTAATTCATCCATAAACTTGTTGTTGTCTGCAACAATACTAGCATTTACATTAGGTATTCCTGCTCTAGTACGTAATAAATTAATAGCTCCTTCAGCAGTTAAGCTGTAAGAAGGAGGTGTTACACTTGCACCTTTTGAAACATGTAATGCCTCTGCATACATTAAATAAACATCTGTAAGTCTCATATGCATTCTAACTCCAACATATTGGCTTATAATAGGATTCCAAACTGTATGATATTTACCATCAACCTTAGGATAAAATTTAGTCCACATGTATCCAGTATTATTCAATATTTTGATATTTTCTGCATTATTACTTCTATGAGCACCTTTTACTGTAGACGATTCAAACCAAAGTTGTGCAGTTTTATGTGGATCAGCTGCTCCAGGATCTATAACATCTCCATCTATAATATGCCATTTATAAAAACGTGGATCTCTGTTTTCAAAAGGTTTAGTAGGATCGAATAAAGTAGGTCCATAATTACCACTAAGATCATCTTCTATAGAAAGTCCGTTAGACATCCCAAAATTATTATGAATAAAGTTATGTGTAGGACTAATAACTTCATATCCAGCAGAATTGGTATGGATAGCTCTACTTACTCCAGAGGTCATAAACCTAGTAGCTTGCCCTTGGCTACCCCCAGTTGCTGCAAAAATAAATTCTGTACTTCCTGGCCAGGCACCAGGTGCTGATGATTTCCAAAATACTTCATCATAATTATCCCAAGTTGCTAAACGATAACGTCCTTGGTCAGCTAATTTAAGAACCCCAGAAAAAGCTTCAACTGCCATTTCACATAATTCTGTATCATAGTCATATGTATTGATACTTACATTATTTCCTTTCATTAAAGGGCTTGCTGCTAAAAGTAAGTTTTTACCTTGAAAAGCATATGCTGTACCCTTTGTAAGTCTACCCATATTTTCACCACGTGTAAGTTGTCCATAAGGTTCATTATCCCAATCTACAGGCAATAATTCAACAGCTTTTTTGTAATCTTCGTTTGCTTGTAAAGCAACTTCTCTATACGTTTCTGGTCTTTGTAATGCAAAATCATCAACTAAGACTTTATCTATATATGGATAGCGCCCCCAAAATTTCATTATTTCGTTGTGGAAAAATGCTCTAAAAAAGTAGGCTTGCCCAAGAATAACATCTTTTTCTGCTTGAGTTGCATTTACCATTAAATCTAATTCCTCTACATTTTTAATGACAAGATTAGCTTTACGAATACCACGTAAACTACCATCATAAACCCCTGGTCTTTGTTTATTAAAATTGTTTTGGTTTTCTACATTTGCAGAATTATTACCTGTAGAACCATAAGTTGCATTATAGTGGTTATTTAAGTAAACAAAATTATCTCTTATTACATCATTAAATCGTCCTGCATCAATATCGCCACTTGCTTTTGTAGGTCTATCAACAAAACCATCATCACCTAATAGAAAATCTTGAAAGGTATGAGCTTGCTGCTCGTAAGAAACCACTAAAGCATACATTTCTTCTACAAAACCTTGTGTATTTTTAAAAGTAGAAAAAACATCCTCTTCGGTTATAAGTGCGTCTGGTGTCACATCTAAGTAGTCCTCGCACGAAAAGGAGAATACGAGTCCTAAAATTATTAGTATTTTTTTTGTATAGTTTTTCATTTTTACTTTTTTAGAAATTCATATTAAAACCAAAGTTGAATCTTTTTAACGTAGGATAATCTCCTCTTGATCGAGCTTCTCCAGAAGCGTTAAACTCTCTATCATCTGGCATATCAGACCATAAAAATAAGTTGTTTCCGTTTGCAAAAACTTGAAGTTTCTTTAACCCAAGTTTTTCACAAGTTTTACTAGGAATATCATACGATAAAGAAACTGCTCTAAGCCTTGTTAATGATCCATCTAACCAATTGTCTCTAGGATTTGTTGCCCCTGGAACTCCAAATGATGGCTGAGTATCTGTATTATTTGGTGTATCTACGGTCCAATAATTTAAATCTTGTGTAAAGATTAAAGGTGTTGAATTGCTAAAGGTTTGGTTACTGAACAATCTAGAAGCATTTTGGGTACCATATAGTTGAGCTGAAATACTCCAACCTTTGTATCGTGCTCCTAAAGTAGCACTCCAAGTTCTTTGAGGTTGTTCTGGATAACCAAATGGTGCATTATCAAAATTATTATCGTAAATACCATCTCCATCAAAATCTACAACATCATAATACCCAACTCTAGTAAGATTTTGATTTTGATTTTGTGGTGTTGACATATACACATCGTCCCAACTTGTTAATATTCCAGCTGGGATGGCTGATCTACCTTGACCAATAGCGAAACCTTGTTCTTGTAAATGATTAGGTGTAGCAAAAGGATCGTCACTAGATATTATAATATCTTTTGCTTGGGTAAAATTGAAATCACCAAATAGATTTAGACCATTATCAAAAGTATAACTAGACCCGAGAACCACCTCATAACCTCTTACCTCAGTAACACCTATATTAGCAGGTGGAGCTGTTAATCCGCCTAAATCTGCTTGCAACCTATTATCTAACACAACAATCTTATCACGATCTTCTGCAAAATAGTCTACTTCTCCAGTTAATAAACCATCAAATAAAGAAAACTCTACCCCTATATTATACTTAACAGCTTCCTCCCACTGCAGGTCTGGGTTTCCTACTACCTGTTCTCTATAGAAGTTGTAAGGCGATCTTCCACCATAATTACTAGGCACTAAATATGCAGATGAACCAGATTGCCATTGCGTAAGCCATCTCCATCTATTTAATGCTGTTGAAAAAGTATCGTCTCCAATAAGACCATAAGAACCTCTAATTTTAAGGTTGTTTAACCAGTCTTCACTTTTCTCCATAAAGGATTCATTTGTAATTGTCCAACCTAATGCAACAGAAGGAAATAAATCGAAACGATAACCTGGACCATATTGTTCAGATCCGTTGTAAGCCCCGTTAATATCTATAAAATATCTTGAATCGTAGTTATAAGTTACCCTTCCTACCCAATCTTCTCGATAACTTGGAAAAGCACTAATACCACCACTACCACTTGCTGATTCTTGCCTTCTTACTAAAAACAATGCAGTAAGGCTATGCTTTTCTGCAAAAGTTCTGTTGTAATTAAATGAAAAATCATATACCATTCTACGTTTTCGCTGCCCTTCTTCTACCTCTGAAGTCTCTAAATTCCATGGGTCTTGCACATAACCAAATCGATTATTTGCATCTGGAAAAAGAAGATTCTCCTGATCACCATCATAAACCCTATAGATAACACCTCCATCATTTAAATCTTGTCTACTTCTTTGCGTATTATCTAAAGAAAATCGCCCTTGAAAAGACAACCCTTTAGTTATAAAATCTAATTTTTGTTTTAGAATAAAATCAGTATTAATTTGAAAAGTTCTATATGTATCATAACCCTTAGCTTGCAAAGACTCAACAGGATTTACATACACATTAAAATAACTAAAAGGATTTCCATAAACCCCATCAGGATACACAGGTGGATAAAGAGTTGGTGCTATTAAGTATAGCCCATTAGTTACATTACCTAAACCACTAGGACTTTCTCTAACCCCCATATAACCACCTAAACTAACTGAGAATTCAGTTGTATTGGTTATATTAAAATCTATATTAGATCTAAAGTTAAATCTATCATATTTATATTCACCTAAATAACCTCTTCCATTATCATATTTGCCACCATCAAAAATATCACTTACGCTTTGATAAGCTAAACTACCAAAATATTTGGTCTTTTTGTTTCCACCACGTACAGATAAATTAACCCTATAATCTTGTGCAAAATCTTTCAATAATTCGTCTTGCCAATCTACATTAGGATAAATATAACTTTCTTCTAAACTAGAAGGATTACGATACCTATCTACAACAGATAAAGGTGTGTAATTATTCCATGTATTAGGCGCTTGAGCTATACCTCTTAAAATGGCACTATTTGCCTCTAATAAAGCACTATAAGAATCTAATTTTTCTGGCAATTGAGAAACCATTTTAATGGTTGAATTAACACTTAAAGATAGTTGCGCTTTACCAATTTTACCACGCTTTGTAGTAATTATGATTACCCCATTTGCACCTTCTACACCAAAAACTGCAGTAGCAGAAGCATCTTTAAGTACAGATATATTTTCTACATCGTTCATATCTATATCTGTCATAGACCTCTTTATACCATCTACTAGCACTAGAGGACCACCTTCACCATTCCAAGAACTTCTACCTCGAACAAAAATTCTCATATTGTTTTCACCAGGAACTCCACTACCTTGAATAGCAGTAACACCAGGAATATTACCCTGTAATGCCTCTTCCATATTAGCTATTCCAGCTGTCCTTTCCATTAAATCAGCCCCTTTTACTTGAGAAATTGCCCCAACAACACTTTCTTTCTTTTGAGTACCATAACCTACAATTACAATTTCTCCTAAGCTTTCTGACTCTTCATTTAGAGTTACATTAATTACTTTTTGATTTTTAACAGGAATTTCAAGTGTTTTAAAACCTAGGTAAGAAAAAATCAATGTTTTTTCACCAGATTTTAAAGTTATGGCATAATTACCATCGAAATCTGAACTAATTCCATTTGTAGTTCCTTTCTGTAAAATACTAACTCCTGGCAAAAGATTACCATCTTTATCAGAAACAGATCCTGTTACTTTCTCTTGAGCTAATAAATTAAAATTTGTAAAACCCGAAAGTACAAGAACAAGAACATACGTTAGTCTCAGTAAAGGATTTCGTTTTTTAAAAGTTTTTTTCATTTTTAAATTCAATTTAAAATAAATTATTTCGTTGATTAACTGTTCTGTTAAAACACTCATAACAAACAATGTACAATTTTACGAATTACACAAGCATCACGCATCCTGTACTATACTGAAATATATGTTATCCTAACCTATTTATATTAAATTTTGATTAATAATTTGCTTTTAAAAAAACATGTTAAGATTGTATCTTTGCCATAATATTTAACTTTTTTCTCTAGTACCTATGAATCAATTCCTTACAAAAGACTTCTTGTTACAGAACGATTTCGCAAAAAAACTATATCACAATTTTGCAAAAGACCTACCTATTATAGATTATCATAACCATCTTTCTCCTCAGCAAATTGCTAAAAATACTCAATTTGAAAATATTACCCAAGTTTGGTTGTATGGAGATCATTATAAATGGAGAGCAATGCGTGCCTTTGGAATTGATGAAAAATACATTACTGGTGATGCTACTGATAAAGAAAAATTTTTAAAATGGGCCGAAGTTGTACCTTATACTATTAAAAACCCACTGTTTCATTGGACTGCTTTAGAGCTAAAGGCTTATTTTGATATTGATGAAATTTTGACCCCTCAGAACGCTGAACAAATTTATGAGAAAACCTCGAAAATTTTACAGCAAAAATCACATTCTGCTAACGGATTATTGCAACTGCAGAACGTAGAAAGTTTATGTACTACAGACGATCCTGCAGATTCTTTAGAATACCATATTGCCATTCAAAAAGATGCCTCTAAAGTAAAAGCGTTTCCTACGTTTAGACCCGATAATTCTTTTGCTGTTGAAAATACCAAAACTTATAATGAATATTTAGCTAAACTTGAAAAAGTATCCAATATTAGCATTCATAATTACGATGATTTACTAAGCGCTTTAGAACGTAGGATTAACTTCTTTAATGATAATGGAGGTAGATTATCTGATCATGGTTTTGAGCAGTTGTCGTTTTTTGAAAGCGACATTTATGATATACAAACCCTCTTTAACAAAGTAAAAGACAATCAAGCTTTAACTTTAGAAGAAATTGATTTCTTTAAATTTAAAACAGTAATTGAACTTTGTAAAATGTATCACAAAATTGGCTGGACACAGCAGTTTCACTTGGGTGCAATTAGAAATAATAACAAAAGATTATTGGATGAACTGGGTCCAGATACTGGTTTTGATTCTATAGGTGATTTTTCTCAAGCTCGTGCTCTAAGTGGCGTCTTAAATAAATTAGATAGCACAAATCAATTGGCAAAAACAATTGTATACAATTTAAATCCAGCAGATAGTGAAGTTTTTGCAACTATGGTTGGAAATTTTAATGATGGTACTATTAAAGGAAAAATGCAATATGGTGCTGCTTGGTGGTTTTTAGACCAAAAAGATGGCATGGAAAAACAAATAAATGCCTTATCTAATTTAGGTTTGTTGTCTTGTTTTGTAGGTATGCTAACGGATTCTAGAAGTTTCTTATCTTTTCCAAGACACGAATATTTTAGAAGAATTTTATGCAATGTAATTGGTACTGATGTTGAAAATGGAGAGCTACCTGCTGATGAAGCTTTTTTAGGTAAAATTGTAAGTGATATTTGTTATCATAATGCAAAAAACTATTTTCAACTTTAAATAAAAACATATGAATACGATTAAATGGGGAATTATAGGTTGTGGTGATGTTGCAGAAGTAAAAAGTGGACCAGCTTTTCAAAAAGTAGCGAATTCTGAATTGGTTGCTGTGATGAGAAGAAATGGTGAAAAAGCTAAAGATTTTGCTAAAAGACACAATGTGCCTTTTTTTTATGATACTGTTGATGCTATTATCAATCATCCAGAAATAAATGCGCTTTATATTGCAACTCCACCCTCTACACATTTAGAAATAGCAAAAAAATGTTTAGCTGCTGGCAAATTTGTGTATTTAGAAAAACCTATGACCATAGATGCTGATGAAGCTTTAGAACTGGAAGCCTTGGTAAATGAAAATGATAAAATTGTTGTTGCGCATTACAGAAGAAACTTACCTGCTTTTCTAAAGGTAAAAGAATTATTGCAAAATAATTGTATTGGAAAAGTGCATTTTGTAGATATTACTATTTTACAATCTAAAACCAATAATGTAATTGCTAAAACAGATGATAATTGGCGCTTAAAACCTGAAACTTCTGGTGGTGGTTATTTTCATGACATTGCGCCTCATCAAATAGATTTAATGTATTATTATTTTGGTAAAATCGAAAAAGCTGAAGGTTATGCAACCTCAACCCAAAATAATAAAGTTGCAGATATTGTAAATGGAATTATTGAATTCGAAAACGGTGTTCAATTTAGGGGAATTTGGAATTTTATCGCTTCAGAAAAAGAGGTAAAAGATAAATGTAAAATTTATGGTGAAAAAGGCGCAATTACGTTTTCTTTTTATGGTGAAAAAGTTTTTTTATCAACTGAGGATAACAACGAAAGCTTTACTTTTATTAATCCACCTCATGTACAACAACCGTTAATTGAGCAAACCGTGAATTATTTTTTAGGAAAAGCTGCAAATCCATGTACAATTGATGATGGATTTGAAGTAATGAAAATTTTAGATACGTTTACGTCTTAAAACTATTTTTATCTGCCTTTATTTGATTAGATAACAGCTAAATAATCCAATATTTTAATTCTTAAACATTACATTATCTAAGTTCAAGTAATAAGTGCAACAGATAAATTTAAAACACTTGAAGTAATTACTCCAACTGTTTGGGTCAAACACCTAAATTTGTCTTGGATGAAAAAATATAAGCAGTTAACCTTAGCACAAAGGTATCAAATAGAAGCGTTATTACAAGCAGGAATAACACAAACATCAATAGCTATACAATTAGGTGTTGATAAAAGCACTATTAGTAGAGAATTAAAAAGAAGTATTGCTTTACGAGGCAGAACAGCTGGGAAATATATAGCTGCCAATGCCGAACGTAAAACAAGAAGTAGACATAAACATAAGTTTAAAAGAGTATTATTAACAGCTGAATTAAAATCTTCTATAAATGCAAAGATGATAGTAGACAAATGGAGTCCAGAACTTATCTCCAAGAAATGGAAACAAGAAAATATTCCAACAGTCTCACACGAAACTATCTATAAATGGATATGGCAAGCCAAACACACAAACACTAAAGAAAACAAGCCTTATAAGGAGCTTTATAAAGAATTAAAACACGGAAAAAGAAGACAAAAAAGGGGAAATATCAAAGATACAAGAGGAGCAATAAAAAATCGTGTACATATCTCAGAGCGTCCAGCGATTATTGAAAAAAGGCAACGAATTGGAGATTTAGAAGCAGATTTAATGATGGGGAAAGATCATAAGTCAGCACTATTAGTACTTACTGATAGAACAACTTTAATTACAATGATAGATAAATTAACAGGGAAAACAGCTAATGAAGTGACTTCTGCAATTAAAAAAAGGTTAAGTAGGTTTAATTCTAGTTACATTAAATCCATCACTTTTGATAATGGAAAAGAATTTGCTGGTCATAAAGAAATTGCAAAAGAATTTAACGTAAAAACATACTTTACAACACCTTATACATCGCAAGAAAAAGGAACTGTAGAAAACAAAAATGAAATTGATGAAGCGTTAACTATAGGTGCAGAAAAAGCAACTTTGGTAGCCAACAATGTTTTAAAAAGAGTTAGAGAAAAAATAGGATATTAAACTGTATACCACCAATAAAAAGAGGCTGTCTGAAAAGTATTAAAATTCATCATTTCGACTGCAATGGAGAAATCTTATTTATTGATAATTAAATACATGGTCTAATAGCCAAAAATAGTTGGTAAAAACCTTTGAAAGGGTTATTACCAATGGATTTAAGAAAAGTTTATTGAAACTGGTTTCAATAAACTTTTTTTGTAGTATGAAAACATCAAAAAAAAGCGTTGTTGGGGTTGTCAAAATCTTGACACAATTAAATGGGGAAAACAACAAGGAAAACAAAGATTTAAATGCAAAAATTGTGGTTTACTTTTCACCTCTAAAAACAAATCTGTTACAGATTCAAACCGATTTATTTGGTTTGAAAAATGGATTATAGGAAGAAGAACAATGCTACAATTATTCGAAGAAAGTAATTATTCGATAAGAACGCTTAAACGATATTTCAACGATTACCTTTCTAAGCCTCCAATTCTATCTGTTTATCCTTCTGAGAAGGTCAATCTCCTTATTGATGGTACTTATTTTAGCAATGGTATTTGTTTAGTTTTATATAGAGATGCCACCATTAAATTCACACAACTTTATCGTTTTTCAGATGCTGAAAATTATTCAGAAATTAAAGAAGATTTAGAGAATCTTTTAGAACTTGGTGTTCAAATAGAAAGCGTTACTTCTGACGGACACAAATCTATATTAAAAGCGGTAAGAGAAGTGTTACCAGACGCTAAACTACAACGTTGTTTAGTTCATATACAAAGAGATTGTAGAATATGGTTGACCAATAGACCTAAAAGTTTAGCTGGTTATGATTTAAAGCAAATTAGCTCTAAAATGCATTTAATAACGTCACATTATGAGTTAAGTTTGTGGTTATTAAGTTTGGATAAATGGTATCAAGAATATAGAGAATATATCAACCAAAAAAGCTACAATTTAGAAACAGAAAGATATTGGTATACTCATAAAATGGTTAGAAGATCTTTTATGACTATTAAAAGAGCGTTGCCAAATATGTTTCACTATTTAGACAATCCAAAAATACCTAAATCAACCAATTCTATTGAATCTTTTTTTGGTCATATGAAAGGACATTTAAACATACATAGAGGCTTATCTTACAAACACAGAAAGCAATATATAATGTGGTATTTATTCTTTAAAAACAGAGCGTAGGTTTTTTTTAGCTATAAACTTACCAGTAATCAAAAAAGGACTTCGTTAAAAGTCCTTTCATTACTGTATAAGATTAATCTTATCGCTAATAAGTTGCTCCTCAGCAGCGCTTATTTCCTCTTCAGATTAATGCCATAATATAAAAATAATTTTAATCAAAATTACCAACTATTTTTGGCACCATTACCCTTTAATCATCAATTAAAAAAATTAGCTAAATATTTCTAAATTAAAAAGCTACAATTATTTTAATTGTAGCTTTTTATAAATTATATAATTAAACTATTCTTCTTTAATAAGGTTCAAATTTTCATCCATTGGAGTCATTTTAGGCATTAGCACATGAACTAAACCTAAAATGATAATATAAAGAGAACCAGCAACTAAAAAGGCCCAGAAGAAACCAGTTTTACTTGCTTCATCCAGTACAGAACCTAGAATTAAGTTACTAACTAAGCCCGCTAAAGCACCAACCATACCACCAATACCTACAACTGATGCTGTAGCTTTTTTAGGAAATACATCAGATACTAGTGTAAAAATATTAGCAGACCAAGCCTGATGACCAGCAGCACCTAAAGATATTAAGATAATGGCAACCCATTTGCTTTCTGTAAAAGCTACAAAACACACAGGAAGTATAATTATAGCACAAATTAATAAGGTTAATTTTCTAGATTTATTAACACTCCATCCTCGTCTCATAAAACTACCAGATAGCCAACCTCCAAAAATACTACCTCCATCAGCAATTAAGTAAATCACTAAAAATGGTAATCCCATTTCTTTAATTTTAACACCAAAATTTTCTGAGAGAAAGATTGCTCCCCAGAATAAATAAAACCACCAAACAGCATCTGTAATTTTTGCAAGAGAGAACGCCCAAGTTTGTCTCTTAGGAAAAACTTTACTCCAAGGAAGTTGCGTAGTAGATTCTTCGGTTGAATCACTATTTATATAGGCCAACTCTTCTTTGGATACTTTAGGATGATCTTTTGGTTTTTTATAAGTTCTTACCCAAAGAATAACCCATATTGCACTTAAGGCTCCTGTGATTAAAAAAGGAATTTGCCAGTTTTTCAATTCTCCTAACCCTTTTTCTCCACCAGTCCAATACACAAGCCCTCCAATTACAAAAGGAGCTGCTATTGCACCAAGGCTTGTAGCTGCATTGAACAATCCAGTAGCAAATGCTCTATCTTTTTTTGGAAACCATTCTGCAGTTGTTTTAATTGCCGCAGGAAAGTTACCTGCTTCTCCAAAACCTAAACCTGCTCTTGCTATAGCAAAACCAATAAAGCTAAATCCTCTTCCTACAACTGCATGAAGCATACCAAAAATACTCCAAGTACCTATAGATAAGATATATCCTTTTTTTGTACCTAATCTATCAATAATACTTCCCATAGATATTAAACCAACAGCATAAAATGCTTGGAATATCATTACAATATAAGAGTAGTCTTTTTTTGTCCATCCAAACCACTCTATTAAATCAGGAGACATTATACCCATTAAACTTCTATCAAAATAGTTGATAGTTGTAGCAAACATTAGCAGTGATAGGATTCTATATCTAAAAGTCCCAACTTTTTTGGTTTTACTCATTTTTATCTTAGTTTTAAGTTAATTTTTTATTGAATTAAAAACTTTACTGTTCGAAGTTAAAATACTTTTTAGCATTATAGTAACAAATGTCTTGTACCATTTTGCCTAAAAACTCAGTATCATTTGGTATCAAGCCTTGCTTTACATCTTCACCAATAAGATTGCACAATATACGTCTAAAATATTCGTGCCTAGGAAAAGACAAAAAGCTTCTGCTATCTGTAAGCATTCCTACAAAACGACTTAATAAGCCCATGTTAGACAAACAGTTTAACTGTTTTTCCATACCATCTTTTTGGTCTAGAAACCACCATCCAGAACCCCATTGCATTTTTCCTGGGTAATCTGAATTTTGAAAATTACCCATCATTGTTGCAAAACTTTCATTTTGTGATGGATTTAAATTGTAAGTAATGGTTTTTGCTAGTTGGTTTGTACTGTTTAAAGCATTAAAAAACTGAGACATACCTTCTATCATTACATAATCTCCAATAGAATCGCAACCTGCATCTGCTCCAACCATTTCGTTTAATCGACTATTGTTGTTTCTAATAACACCTAAATGATATTGCTGTGTCCATTCTTTCTCATGATACTTTTTACCCAAGTATAATGCTAATCCAGATTTATATTTCTCAATTTCAACCTCAGAAATAGCTTCACCATGTAAAAATTTTTTGAAAATTTGAGCAACTTCTTCTGGTGTTTGTGCCACATAAGTAAAAGCACCACTAATACCATAATCAGATAACCTACAACCGTTTTCGTGAAAGAAATCGATTCGAACATCTAAAGCTTTTAGTAAATCATCAAATTCTTTAATTTCAAAACCTACACAAGTTTCTAATTTCTTTAAGTAATCTTTAGAAGTTCCGTTTAATAACTGTAACAGTGTATCTGGTCTAAATGTTGGAAATACTTTTGTGTAAAAGTTTTTAGTAGCTATCTGTTGATGATACTCTAAATTATCAACAGGATCATCTGTAGTACAAACTACTTCAACTTTCATGTCTTCTAAAAGTTGAGCAGGAGTTTTGTTTTCTAAAATCTCATTTGCTTTTTCATACACTTTTTCTGCATTACCAGCATGTAAAATTTCATCAACATTAAAATACCTTTTCAACTCTAAATGCGTCCAATGAAAAAGAGGATTTCTCAATGTTTTTGGTACAGTTGCTGCCCATTTTAAAAACTTTTCTTTTGCTGATGAATTCCCTGTAATAAATTTCTCCTCAATCCCATCTGCTCTCATGGCTCTCCACTTATAGTGGTCTCCATCTAACCATGCAGAGGCAATATTCTTCATAGGTTTATCTTCAGCAATAAGCTCTGGAGATAAATGGTTGTGATAATCTATTATAGGTAAATCTTTTGCGTAGTTATGATATAACGTTTGCGCGACATCAGATTGTAAAATAAAATGATCTGATATAAAATTTTTTATATTCATTTATGGTTAATTGATATGAATTTCTAGGGGACTATTGATCTTTTTTGAAAAATCAGTTAAATAACTTTCCCACTCTTTTTGAGAACTAAACTGCTTGCTTTTTTTCCATCCAAAACCGCTATAGAAAATCACTTTATTATCAACTACATTTAGATGTAAAAAATGATTACTTTCATCTTTTCTAGAAGTTACATATTTCTCAGAACCCGAGAAATAAGGTTTTGTTGTTACAATTCCTGTTCCTACTTCAGAATCATCTAATGTTTCCCAATGACTCACCCAAAAGTTAGCATCATTTTGATTGGTAACCCCTTTTTTCTTGTGTAGTGTAATTCCTGACGAAATGGCTTCTGTTCCTTTTACATCAATCTCAAAACGAGTTAAATTTTGACCATAATCTAAAGAAATGTGTTTGGTTTCATCGATTTGTTTACCATTGGCATCCCAAGTTGCGTAAGTTAACACAAAACTTGTTCTTAACGGACCAGTTGTAATAGTTTTATAAGAAGTAAAATTCTTAGAAAAATAATATGATGTATCTACTTTAACAGCTGTACCTCCTATACCTCTACTAACACCTACGTGAAAATTATCTACACCTTCACCATGGTCTTTATGATATGCTCCTTTCTTTTCATCGTTTCTTTTATACCATAAATTGATAATTGGGTATTCTACACGTTTTAACCATGCATCTATTCCACTAGATAAAGTTCCTCCTTTTACACCATCTTCAACCATTTTTTGAGCAACAGGCCCAAAAGTTCTAAAAGCAACTCTATTGTTTTCCCAAGTATAATCATCTGTTCTTTCTGGTACAAATCGCGAATAACAGTAATTAATTACTGAGTCTTTTACTTCTTCTGCAAAAGTTAAATAATATTTTTTTGTGGTATTTGCTTTTATAGAGGGTTGAAATAATAAAACATCGGTTTTACCATCTATATCCAAGTCTACAACTTGCGAAATGAGTTGATTCGATTCTTCATCTAAAACCACCAAATCAGTTACTTTTTCAGGTGCAATGTTAGAAACATCTACTTCTACAGTTTCAAATTCTCTATTTAAATTTAATGTGTTTTTTACAGTAATTGTTGACACTATTTCTTGACTCATTTTACAAGATGAGCATGCTATAAGCCCTACCAAAAAAAGTATTATTTTTTTCATTTTGTTCTTTATTTTTGATTGTAACTTGATTGATTAGATACTGAATCAAGTTCAGTATTAAAATCTAATCGATTTTATAATGAACGTCTAATTCCTAGTTCTAAGCCTCTTAATTCAGCTAAACCACGTAAACGTCCTATGCCTGAATAGCCAGGATTGGTTTTCTTTTTTAAATCGTCTAACATTTTATGACCATGATCGGGTCTAAAAGGCATTCTTAGATCTTGTCTTCCTGCTGCTATTCTTTTTTGTTGCTCTAAAATCAATGCTTTCATCACTGCATACATATCTACATCGCCTTCTAAATGATCCGCTTCGTGAAAATTACCTTCTGCATCGCGTTTTGTAGCACGTAAATGAATGAAGTGAATTCTATCCCCTAAACGTTCAACCATTCCTGCTAAATCATTATCAGCTCTAACACCAAAAGAACCTGTACAGAATGTTAATCCGTTATTTGGTGATTGTACTGCATTGTAAATATCTTCTATATCTTGTTCTGTAGACACTACTCTTGGCAATCCTAAAATTGGAAATGGTGGATCATCTGGGTGAATACACATTAACACACCTGCTTGTTCTGCAGCTGGAATAATTGCTGATAAAAACGAGAATAAATTTGCCTTTAATTCTTTAGGCCCGATATTTTTATACGTTGCTAAAATTTGATTGAATTCTTCTAAAGAATAGCCTTCTTCTGCTCCAGGCAAACCTGCTATAATATTTCTGATTAGCTTTGTTTGTTCTTCTTCTGATGAATTTTTGATAAAATCAGCTGCTTTTTGCTTTTCAGCTTCAGAATATTCGTTTTCTGCTCCTGGTCTTTTTAGCAAATACAATTCAAAAGCCGCAAATGCAGCCGCTTCAAAACGTAAGGCTGTAGATTGGTCTGACACTTCGTAATCTAAATTGGTACGTGTCCAGTCTAATACTGGCATAAAGTTGTAACAAACAATATCAATACCACATTTGCCTAAGTTGATGAGTGTTTGTTTGTAGTTTTCTATATATTTTTGATAATCACCAGATTTGGTTTTTATATTTTCATGAATGGGCACAGATTCTACAACTGACCAAGTCAAACCCACATTTTCAATGATTTCTTTTCGTTTTTGAATTTCTTCAACAGTCCAAACTGCTCCATTTGGAATGTGGTGCAATGCAGAAACAATTCCTGTTGCTCCTGATTGTTTTATATCTGATAAAGAAACTGGATCATTGGGCCCATACCAGCGCCAAGTTTGTTCTAAATTTTGAGTCATTTTTATTTTTCTTTAAAAATTACTGATTTTTAAACTCCACTATATGCTGCAAATCCACCATCAATAGGAATTACAATTCCGGTTACAAATGCTGAGGCATCTGCACATAAAAAATGTGTTGCACTTATTAAATCGTCAGGCGTTCCATAACGTCCCATTGGTGTTTGATCTATAATCTGCTGCCCTCTTTGGGTTAAGCTTCCATCTTCATTTGTTAATAACGCACGGTTTTGATCTGTTAAGAAAAATCCTGGTGCTAATGCATTAACGCGTATTCCAACTTTAGAAAAATGTACTGCCAACCATTGCGTAAAATTAGAAATAGCAGCTTTTGCACCACTATATGCTGGTATTTTTGTTAACGGAGTAAAGGCATTCATAGAAGAAATGTTTAAGATAGAACATCCTTCACGACCTACCATATCTACCGCAAAAACTTGCGTAGGTATTAATGTTCCTAAAAAGTTTAAATTAAAGGTAAATTCTATTCCTTTTGGATCTAAATCAAAGAAAGTCTTAAAGCCTTCTGTGGTGTTTTGCAAATCTTCCATAGCAAAAAAAGGATTAGAAGTAGTACCTAGTGGATGGTTCCCTCCTGCTCCATTCACCAAAATATCTACCTCACCAAAAGCATTGTTTATGACTTGTTTTGCTTTTTCTAATGATTCTTTTTCTAAAACATTTGCTGATACTCCTATGGCTTCTCCTCCTTCTGAATTTATCTCTTGAGCAACACTGTTTGCTGCCTCTTCTCGTAAATCTAAAACAGCAATCTTATGTCCTTGTCTTGATAGTGCTTTTGCCATAGTACTGCATAAAACTCCTCCTGCACCTGTTAATACGATTGTTTTTGCCATTTAATTATATCAATATTTGGTTAATCTTTTAGAAAGTAAATGTAAAAAAGTAACTAAAGCCTTTTGTCCTGTACTATCTTGTTTTTATTCCATTTTTTCATAGAAACCACCAATACCTTAACAAAAACCTAATTCCCTCTCTACTACATTACCTTCTAACTATTACATCAACAGCTCAATAAACCTCTATAAAATAGCGTTTTAATCTTTTTTTCACATCAATCTAACATACAACCTTAAAAACTACCTTACTTTTATTTTCAATTATTTTTTACACTAATTTTTTTATTTTATCATAATATTATGCAATTGTTTTACATGTTTTAGAATTTGACTCAAGATTCTTTAACAAAATCGGTTAAAATTAACAGAAAGTCTTGCTTAACTATTTCAAAAAAAGTTTTATCGCAAAGTAAGCATTCATTTAATTTTTAATAAAATGAGGCTATGAATGTATTCAACCTTGAAAATACAATATTTAAGATTTAATACATGTATTTCTCATTGTTCTTTTTATTTACTTTAAACTAAAAAGATTCAGGATAGCTCAGGACAGTAAATGAATTCGTTTTTGATAATTTTATATTGCTAATTACACATAAAAATGTGTCAGTAATCAAAATACTCATGATAAACAATGCTTTTAAATTTATATTATTTTTCGTTTTTGCATTGAGCTCAATTTTAATAGCAGCTCAAGATGCACCACCTTCTGATGGCGTTTTTAGAATACAAAATGTAGCCACAGGAAAATATTTAACAGATTCAGGTTCAAGTGCTACTGCAGTTACTATGTCAGATTCAGGAGAACAACCAACTACACATTTTAAATTTGTAAAAAGTGGTTCGTATTACAATATAGATAGCGAAACTTTAGGAATTTTACGTGCACCAGGTGCTGGTGGCCCAGGAGGTGCATATGTAGTGGTTAGTACAACTAAAGCTTCGCCTGCTGCAGATACAGATAAAACTTGGACGATATTTCACAACCAAACAAATGATACTTATAGATTCGGATCTAGAACTACAGGAAGGTTTCTGTATCATGAAGAAAATGGAACTGTAACTCATGCAATAGCTGCAGATACAGATGATAGAAGCAATTGGAAGCTTATTGAATATGTGCAACAACCAGTAGTAGTGGCTCCAGATGAAGATACAAGTACAGATTTAAGTTGTCCATCTTCGGGTGAATTCCAAAATGACAATACTAGAAATGTTGATATTCCAAATTCTGTAAATGTAGGTACTGCAGATGATAGAAGTTGCTATTCAGACTATTCAGAAAGTAATGTTAACGGTAAAACTTGGGGTGTTTATAATATTACTGCCGGTTCTAACCATTGGGACGGAACATCACTACAACCAAGAATAGAACGCTCTTTACCTAGATCTAGTGAAACAGGAGTGGGTAGTTTTGCAAGATTTACAGGAACTTTTAGAATTTTAGAAGTAGGTGATGGAGGTTCTTTCAGTCAAAACGGAAGTTATTTAGCACAGGCCAAAGGAAAACACTCAGGAGGTGGAGGTTCTAATGATCCTGCAATTCTTTTGTATAGAGCACATCCTGTATATGGAGATGGAATTAACGCTGGTAAGCAAGTAGCTTTTGATATATATGCGGAACGTATTTTAGAACGTGGTGGAGAAGGTAGTGGTAGAGAAGTAGTTTTTCTTAAAAGAGTAAATAAAAATGAGGAAGTTGATTTTCAAATGGAAGTAGGTTTTAGACAAGATCCAAATGATGCAACAAAGAAAATACATTATTGTGATGCAATAATTGGTGGAGAAGCTTTTAATTATAATATTCCTGAGCCAGAAAGAGGTTTAGAATCAGGTATAAGATATGGAGCTTATAGAGTAAGAGGTGGTAGAGCTCAGTTTAGATGGGCAAATACTACATATGAAAAAGCAGAGGTTAAAGATACAGGAAGTACTCCTCCATCAGATGATATTTTTAGATTAAGAAACGTTGCAACAGGTCAATTTTTAACTGATGCTGGATCAAGTGCATCAGCGGTTACTATGACAGATTCAGGAGAAGCTACAAACACACATTGGACTTTTGTACAGAGTGGGTCATACTATAATATCGATAGCGAAACTTTAGGGATTTTACGTGCGCCTGGGGCAGGAGGACCAGGAGGCCCTTATGTGATAGTAAGTACAACTAAAAATGCACCAGCTGCTGATACAGATAAAACATGGACAATTTATAATAATCAAGCAGATGGTACGTATCGATTTGAATCAAGAACAGCAGGACGATTCTTATACCATAACGCAGATGGTACTGTAACTCATTCTACTGCTACTGCAGATGATGATAGAAGTAAATGGGAAGTGATTCCAACGAGTCAATCTCTAAGTGTTACAGATAGTGAGGTAACAATATCCTCTTTAAGTGTGTATCCTAACCCTGCAAATAGTAGCTTTACTATTGCATTAAATAATATTGATAATGCTGCAGTTACTATCTATAATGTCTTAGGAAAAAGTATCTTTCAAAAATTTAATGTAAAAGAAAGTTTAGAAATAGATAACAACAATAGATTTAATAGTGGTATCTATTTGATTAAAGTTGTAGATAAGAATCAAAAAACCTATTTTAAGAAGCTTATAATTAATTAAGTGATATCTATTCTTTTAAAAGATAAAAAAACTCAGAATTCTTTCTGAGTTTTTTTATGTTTTAATATTTTTTACACAGGATACCTCAGGATAGAATTTTGCAGCGAATTGCTAATTTTATGAAATTAAATTCACGTTATTCCATCATCCAATGAAAATAATTACCATAAGTAATACTAAGGTAAAAAGTATATTTTTTTTAATATTTTTTATCGGATTTCAAGTTGCCTTTAATACTGTATCTGCGCAGGTAAAATTTTTAGAGGGTTCAAAAATTACAGACGAAGCATTCTATTTTTGGAAACCAGATGACCCAAAGCCATTTCACTATGGGCAAAGTATCAATCCTCATGGAAACTGTATGAAGGTTTCCAATGGTTTTGTATTTTTTACCTGGTATCGTGGAGGATGGGCAGATCGTACTTTAATGATTTCTAGAAAAAAAATTGGAGAAGGAAATTGGGTTCATGTAGCATTACCTGCAAAGTTAAGTTTGGTTGGTGGTAAAGGTGATACACACCTAACAACAAATGTTGGAGTTTCCCCAATTGATGGAACTGTGCATTTAATGTTTGATCATCATAATGAAGATTTAAATTACATAAGATCAAAAAAAAATATTGCTTACGGACCAGATAGTAATTTTACGGCAGCAAATTTTTTGCCTCAGCAAGATTATTTAATTCCAGGAAAAAAAGTAACAAGTGTTACCTATCCAGATTTGTTTAATAATGATAAAGGAGAAATGTATTTTGAAAGAAGATTGGGTTCTGCTGTAGGAGGTGATATTATTATGACGTATTATAATGGAGATTCTTGGTCTCCTGAAACAACTATTATAAGAGGTAGAGGAGCTGAAGTTTCGCAAGGAGAAAGAAATTTTGCTTATGGTAGTGCGCATTTTATGAATGGTAAGTTTTATTATGCCTATTCACCAAGATGGGCAGAGTCGCCTACTCGATTAAATGAAGGCGTTTATTTAATGGAACTTGGAGAGAGAATGGATGATAAAGCAACTACAGTAGATGGTAGAAGTTACAACTTACCTATTATAGATCATGCTCCGTTTTTAATTGCAGATCCACGAAGTGTTCCAGATAATGCTGGTTGGGCAGGTGGCCCTCAAGTTGCCATTTCTCCTAAAAATGATATTTATCTCTATCAAAAACCTAAAAATACAAATGCTTACAATTACCTTAGAAAGGATGGTGAAACTGAATTTAATGAAGACAGAAATAAAGGTTCTTTAGGTGTTTTTTATGGTAAAAGAATGTATAAATTTAACGTTTCTGGAGGTGATTTTATAGTAACTAGTGCTTTAGCTGGTACATATGATTGGAGAGAAGATTTTAGAAAAACGATTGGTTTAAGTGTAAAAAAGAGTATCACAGTAATGAATGATGGTATTATTGCATTTGTATTTAGTGAGGTGAAAAATAGTGCTCAGGTTCCTGTACATTGTTTTGTTTTTCAATTAGAAAAAGAAGAATACACTCCACAAACCATCAATTTTGACGTTTTAGTAGAAAAAACAGAAGGCGATGCTATTTTTGAATTAACAGCTACAGCAACCTCTGGTTTACCAGTAACTTATACTTCATCTAACACAAATATAGCAAGAATAGTAGAAGGCAATAAAGTAAAGATTATGGGGGGTGGTTCATGTGAAATTACGGCTAATCAAAGTGGAAATGGAAATTATGATAATGCACCAGAGATATCACAAACTTTAGTGGTTAATGCTAATACATCAAAATCAAATCAAACTATAGATTTTAGTTTATCAACAACAAATTATGTTTGGGGTTCTGCAGATGAAACTTTAAATGCAACAGCTAGCTCAGGACTACCTATTGAATATGAAAGTACAAATCCTAATGTAGCTGTTATTGTTGATGGAAAATTACAAGTAAAACGTGCTGGAAAAACTACTATTAATGCGTTGCAAACTGGAAATGAAACATTCAATGCAGCCCCAATAGTAGGTTATGAGTTGAATGTACCCATACGTGAACAGGTGATTAATTTTCAAAAAATCCCTACTGTAACTTCAGGAGATCCAGCTTTTAGTCTAATTGCTACTAGTAATAATCCAGATGCCAAATTAAGATTTGTTGCCCCTAATAATCAAGTGGTTATTGTATGGAGTAATCGCGTAAGACATGCATTGGGTGCTGGTACAGCAACAGTTACTGTTTCAGATACAGGAAATGAATATTTTACAGGAGCTCAAGCTTCAAAGACAATTACAGTTCAAGCTAAAACACATAAAATTCCAACTGAAATAGAAGCAGAACATTACACTACAAAAAGTGGAGTAAACGTAACAAGATGGAGTAATTCTATTTTTTACTTAAACTCATGGGAAGTAAATGATTATGCAGAATATACTATTGACGTTCCAGAAGATGGAACTTATGATTTAGAAGTTTTTGCAGCTTCTACTACAACTGGTAAAAAGTTGAAAATTATGAAAGGTTCAACATTACTCAAATCTGTAGCACTTATAAAAACACCAAATTTAACCAGATTTTTATCTACCAAAACCACAATCGCACTTCAAAAAGGGATACAAAAAATTAAAGTTGTTGGAGAAGTTGGTGGCTTTAATTTCGATAAAATGGTTATTGGAGATACCTCTAATGGAGGAGGAAATCAAGGTTCAGACAATATATTTTGGTTTAGAAATGTGGCAACAAATCAATTTTTAGGAGAAGGGGCTGCTGCTGCACAACCTGTTGTTATGCATGAAACTAATGGTGATAATGCAAGAAGATGGGAAATTACGGATGTTCCAAATACAAATTTTGTGAATATTGATAATATGAACAGTGGAATTTTACGTGCTACAGGTGCTAATTTTGCTGCAGGAGCTTATGCAGTAGTTAGCACGACAAAACCATCTCCAGCAACAGATTCAGATAAAGTATGGACTTCTCATTTTAATGAAACTAATAATACCTATCGTTTTGAAGCAGGTACCTCTGGTCGTTTTTTATATCACAATGAAGATGGTACTGTAATTACAACTGCTGTTGAGGATACAGATGAAAGAAGTATATGGGAAGTACTTCCAACTAGCCAACCACTAAGTGTGAAAGATGAAAAATTACTAGAATCTTCTATGCGAATTTACCCTAACCCTTCAGAAGGAGAATTTACCATAAGATTCCAAAATGTAGATACTATAAAAAATCTTGAAATTTATAATGTTTTAGGAAAACGAGTTTACCAAAACGCTTCTATAAATAGTGTTTTAAAAATAGCTAACGCTAGATTCTCAAAAGGTGTTTATTTAGTAAAAGCTATTTCAAAAGAAAATAAAACATTTCATTCAAAGCTAATTATAAAATAGCTAACTACAACAAAACCTTCAAAATATGAAATAATCAAAAAAACAAGGATTCTCTTGTTTTTTTGATTATTATAAAACTATAATTATAGGGTTTTCATTACAGTTAGGTCACTACAGGATGCTATCCTCATTTAATCTTCAGATTTTCACCAATTATTCTTAATAACATTGATTTAGGAAAAGAACTATGATAAAAAATACTTTTAAAACATCATTATTTTTCGGGTGTATGCTTTTTTCACACTTTCTAGTAGCTCAAGAAACAGCTCCAGATGAAGATACTGGTTCGTATACCACTTGCAATGCAGATGGTGCAAATGCCACAAGAACATCTTATGATTTACCCAATCCAGTTAATGTAGGTACTATTGATGATCGTAGTTGTTACGCAAATTATAAGGAAAGTAATGTTAATAGCAAAACTTGGGGTATCTATAATATAACTCACAATTCTAATAAATTTGATGCTACTTTACAACCAAGAATAGAACGTGCTTTAAGTCCTTCTAATAAAACAGGTATTGGAAGTTTTGCAAAGTTTACAGGAGTTTTTAGAATTCTTGAAACAGGTAATACCTCAGGAACAAGTTCAGATGGAACTTACATTGCACAAGCTAAAGGAAAACATACAGGTGGTGGGGGTTCTCCAGATCCAGCGATTTGTTTGTATTTAGCAAAACCAGTATATGGTACAGGTGCTAACTCTGGTAAACAAGTATCATTTAATATTTACGCAGAGCGTATAAAATATCGTGGAGGATCAGGTAGTGGGCGAGAAATTGTTTTTTTAAAGAATGTACTTAAAAATGAAGAAACTAGTTTTGAGTTAGAGATTGGCTTTAAACAAGATCCAAATGACCCTTCAAAAAAAATACAGTATTGCAATGCAATAATTGGAGGAACTGTATTTAATTGGGATGTTCCTGAACCAGAAAGAGCAACACAATCTAAAATACGATATGGAGCCTACAGGGTAAAAGGAGGTAGAGCGCAAATTAGATGGGCTAATACAACATATCAAAAAGCTGAGATTGAGAATCAGTCTTTAAGTATTGAAGATAATCAGTTAAATTTATCATCAATAAAAACATACCCAAATCCTGCAAATGAAAATTTCACAATACAATTAGATAACCTTAACAATGCCTCAATCAGTATTTTTAATATTGTAGGTAAAAGGGTATATCAAAAATTAAATGTAAAAGAAAGTATACAAATAATAAATAACAACAGATTTAAATCAGGAATGTATTTGATTAAAGTTATAGATAGCAATCAAAAAGTATATTTTGATAAGCTCATTATAAATTAAAATAGTTATTACTTAGACAATAAAAAACTTAGAAAATATTTTCTAAGTTTTTTTATACAATTTTTTTAGGTTGATTTTTTATTCAAATCTAATAATAGAGTATCACAAAAAAAGGTCATGCATTAGAGAGTGTTTAGGGTTCATCTAATTAAAGTTCAAAATATAATTTTATCTATTTTTTTTAGAATAAACAGGATAAAACAGGATAGGTTTTTAATACGATATTTATAAGTTTAAAAAATAAATATAGCCTTAATGAAAAGACGTAACTTTTTACAACTATCAACATTAGCAGGTGTTGGTTTAACCTTACCAATGTCAAGTATTTTACAATCATGTTCTAGTCATCCAGCACATTCTTTGGAATTTAAAAACTTAATTTCAGGTTTATTAAAAGATTGGAGTGATGGAATGCTAAAGGTACAAATCAATAATCCATCTAATTTAGAGGTTCATGGTGCTTTGGGTTGTCCTTCTTGTTCGCATATTCACGGACGTTGTATGGATGCTGTTTATCCTTTTTTATATATGGCAGACAAAACTGGTGATGAAAAATATGTAGAAGGCGCAAAATTAGTCATGCTTTGGGCAGAAAATAATGTATCACAAGAAAATGGAGCTTGGACCGTAATTAAAAACCCAAAATCTTGGAAAGGAATTACCGTTTTCGGAGCCATAGCGTTAGCAGAAGCATTGCATTATCATGGTCATGTTTTAGATGAAGAAACTCGCAAAGCTTGGACAATTCGTTTAGAAAAAGCAGGACAGTATATATATGATGAATTTACCATAGATTTTACCAATATCAATTATCCAGGAACAGCTGTTTATGGCCTAAATTTAATTGGAAATGTTGTAAAAAGAGATGATTTTAAAGCAAAAAGCAAAGAGTTGGCACAACAAGTAAAAGCTTATTTTACGCCAAATGAAGGTTTGTTGTTTGGAGAGTGTAAAAAGAGTTCAAGTAAACTAAGTAAAAAAGGCTTACATGGTGTTGATTTAGGGTATAACGTAGAGGAAACCTTGAACAGTTTAGTAATGTATGCGATTAAAGAAAAAGATGATGAATTACTACAAATCTTAACCAAATCATTAAACAGTCATTTAGAGTTTATGTTGCCAGATGGTGCTTGGGATAATAGTTGGGGTAACAGAATGTATAAATGGAGTTATTGGGGCAGTAGAACTTGTGATGGTAGTCAACCAGCATTCGCAATGATGGCAAATATCAATCCAGCATATGGTACAGCAGCCGTAAAAAACACAGAATTATTAGAAAGATGCACTGCAGATGGATTAATTCATGGAGGTCCTGGTTTTATTGAAGCAGGAATTCCTGCTTGTGTGCATCATACATTTACACATGCCAAACCTCTAGCAGCTTTATTAGATCATTGGGATCATTTACCAGAAATAAATTCAAATGCAAGTTTGCCAAGAACTACAGCAGATGGTGTAAAACACTTTAAAGATTTAGATGTTTATCTTTTTGCAAGAGGAGATTGGAGAGGAACTGTAAGTGCGTACGATGCAGAATATCATTATAAATATGATTTTAGACAAGCATCAGGTGGTGCTTTAGGCGTTTTATATCATAATAAAGTAGGGCTTTTATGTGCTGCAAGTATGGCAGAATATTCCTTAGTGGAAAAAAACAACCAGCAAGTACAACCAGGAAAAGATATTTGTTTAACGCCAAGAGTTGAAGTTTTTAAAGATGATGTTTGGTACACAAATTTATACGATTTACCAGCAACAGTAGCTTCAAAAGATGAAAATGGAACGATTGAGTTAGTAGCAGATACAAAATTAAAAAATGTAAATAGAGAGGAACTTACTGGCACTGCTTCTGTATTTGATATTACTTATAATTGTACTGCCGAACAAACAGAAATTATTGTTACTACGAAACAAGTTATTAAAGAACCAACTGCTTTTGTATTCCCAATTGTTTCACCATCAAGTGAAGTGGTTACAAATATTAGTGAGAATGAAATTACTATTCAAAAACCAGAAGGATTGGTAACCATTAAATCCAATGCACCAATAAAAACCAAAGAAATAGAAGGAAAAAGAACTTTTAATATGGTACCTGGAGTTGAGGCTTTACCTTTAGAAGTATTTTTTGAAAAGGAAAGTAAAACTATTAAAATTTCAATTAGTGTAACTTAAAATATCATATCATTATTCCATTTTACAATTTCATTATTGTACATAGCATCTAAAGCCATTTGAACACAAACAGCAGTTTTTGCTCCTGATGTAATATTAGATAATGGTGTTTTGTTATTTATAATTGCATTTTTAAAATCTAAAAGTGCTTGTTTACTTGGGTCTAAATGTGCTATGTTAATATTGTAACCCTTGGCTTTATCCCATTTTGCAGTAGCTCCACTAACACCATCAACTTCTCCCATAACTTTATTTTTCTTTCCTTCAGGATAAAACCAAGCATCTTTATAATCAATAATTAGTGTTCCCTTATCTCCTAACACTTTTATTTGATAACCGTCTTTTGCATTACTCGTTAAACAAGAAAACTTTGCTTTTACGCCATTTGGATAGGAATAGGTTAAATGGACATTATCATAAGTTTCTCTGCCATCTTTCCAATAATCTATGCCTCCAACTCCCATAACTTGCTTTGGAGTTTCACCTAAAACCCAATTGACAAAATCAATTTGATGAGAGCATAATTCAGCAGTTAAACCACCAGAAAATTCTTTATACATTCTCCAATTGATTGCTTTTTCAAGGTTTGGGTTTGGTACTTTTCTTCTCCAGTTTCCATGTCTGTTCCATTGACATTCAAACGAAGTAATATTCCCAATTTTTCCTTGACGAATTAAATCAACAACATACGTATATAATCGAGAACTATGGTATTGATGCCCTGTTTGAAAAATAGAATTCGACGTTTTGGTTTTGTTGATGAGTTGCTGAATACCTTCATACCCTTTAGCCAATGTTTTTTCGCAATACACGTGTTTTCCAGCATCAAGAGCGTCTATGGATATTTGAGAATGAGTGTTAAATGGAGTTGCAATAATAACTGCATCAACATCTTTATTATCTAAAAGGGCTTTATAATTTTGATATCCTTTTGCTTTTTTATTTGCCTTTGCTATGCCATTTTGCAATCGAAAAGGAATGACATCTGCTGCAGCAATAACATTAACACCTTCTATTTTATTAATGATCGATGTTAAACCAGTTCCTCTTTGTCCAGTTCCAATGACTCCAATATTAATGATATCATTTGGGCTAAAAGTAAATTTTGAAGTACCACTAAAAACGGAGTTATTAGTCAAAATTCCTGCTGATGCAATACTTGCTTTTTTAATGAAATTACGTCTTTTCAAATTTTAGATTTTAGGTTCCCAACCTGGTTCGTATGTTCTATACCATAGTTTCATGGCATCTCTATCAAATATTTTACCAGAATTTTCATCAACATTAAAACCTTTGTTAATTCTATAGGCAATATTTGCGTAATGTGTTAACATTTGAGAAACAGCACCAACTTCAATTGATGAGGTTAATTTTTCTTTTCCTCTAATGGCATCGAAAAAATTGGTGACATGTCTTGTTGTTAAATTTCCACCACCACCTAAAACGAGTCCACCTTCTGATTTTCTAGATTTTTTTTCTTTGATTAGTTTTCCTTTCAAATTGTATAATTCATAACCACCTCTATCTACAAAAACAAGACCTTTAGAACCATAAATGATAGTTCCTCTTCCTCTACCGTATTTTTTATAGGCATTTCTACTATCTCCATCCCATTGAATAATTCTATCATTAGCAAAAGTAAAGGTAGCTTCCATTTGATCATACATTTCCCATCCATCATTTTTAAACTGCCTTTTATTGGCTATTACATCCACATATTCTGGATATTTTACATCTAATGCCCATCTTGCAATATCCAATTCGTGAGTGGCATTATTACCCATTTCTGCAGTTCCAAAATCCCATCCATACCAATGCCAATTGTAGTTCCAAGTGTCATGTGTATATTCTTTTCTAGGTGATGGACCTTGAAATAAATCCCAATTTAAACCTTCAGGTGGAGCAGTTTTTACAGGTATTGGAACTTTTCCTCTTCCATTTGTATAAAATGCAACTGCTTTATAAACATCGCCAATAACTCCATTATGAATTTCTGAAATAATTTCTTGACTTTCTAAAGATGATCGTTGTTGATTTCCCATTTGTACAATTTTACTGTACTTTTTTTGGGCAGCAACTACGAGTTCATTTTCATGCGGATTATGACTACAAGGTTTTTCTAAATACACATGTTTACCTGCCTGCATTGCCATAATTGCTCCAGGAGTATGCCAATGATCTGGTGTGGCCATAAAAATAGCATCTATATTTTTATCATTGATGATGTTTCTAATATCTTCTTCAGATTTAATTTTATAATCAATTTTTTTACCCACTTTTATTTGAGCCTTTTCTATTTGACTTGGCATTACATCACACAAATACAGGAGATGAACATTATTTTCTTTTGTAGCAATACCATCAATAAATCCAGAATACCTTCTCCCTAATCCTTGAATTGCAATATTTATTCTGTCATTTGCACCAATTATGTTTCTGTAGCTTTTTGCAGACATTGCGTTTGCAGTGCCTACTAAACCAATTCCTGCAGCTGCAGTAGCCGTTTTTTTTATAAAATTTCTTCTAGATGTATTCATTATTTTTTCTTTTTAGTTTTAGGAACTTTAATTTTTATATTTCTAAAAGACACTTTATCACCATGATCTTGTAATAAAATTTGACCCTTTTCTAACAATCCAAAATTTGGCCATTTTGCATATTTACTTTCAGAAACTAGTTTTAAGAATTCATCACTTCCACGTTCATATTCTAAAACTTTAACATCATTAACCCAATGTTCTACTTTATTATTTACTGATTTAATATAGGCTGTATTCCATTCTCCAATTGGGTTTAATGGCTTTATAGGATCTGCTTTAATTAAATCGTACAAAGAACAAACAGTTCTACTTCCTTCATGAGAACCTCTTTTGGCATCTTCATGTAAGGAATCATCTAAAATTTGGTATTCTAAACCGATAGAAGAGCCAGGTCCTTTATTTAATTCTGTATCAACATAATATTTAATTCCGCTATTTGCACCATCAGTTAATTTAAAATCTACTAATAATTCAAAATTGCTGTATTCTTTTGTGGTTACGATATCTCCACCTGCAGTAGATTCTGCACCACCAGTATCAGCTACTATTAATTCTCCATTTTCAATAGACCATCCTTTTTCTGGGAATTTATCCAATTTAGCACCTCTCCAACCTTTGGTTGTTTTACCATCCCAAAGCATTTTCCATCCTGATTTTTTTTCTTGATAAGTCAAGTTGTTTTTTGTGATTATTGGTTCAAGTGGAGATTCTTGTGAGTATTTAGGTAAATCTGTGGTTAAAATCTTCGCATTTCTCCATAGTACTTGCTTTCCTAAATTCTTTTTGTTTTTTCCTATAGAATGTACTTGTAACCCAATAAAACCAGAACCAGTTTTATCATCAATTAAATAAGCTGCAGCAACTCCATTTATCCAAGTTTTAAGGGTGTCTCCAATAGCTTCAACTCTGTAGTGATTCCATTCATTTTGTTTAAATGCCTTTTGAGCTTGTGGATTATCTACTAAAGGATTTAACCATTTTCTTCTTTTCTCGTCATAAATACCTCCACTCCAAGCACGTTTTGAAGGATCTATTTCTATTTGATAACCATGCACCATTCCATCTCTATAATAAGGAAGCGAATTACTACGAATTTGAATTCCAGAATTCATAGTTGCATCTACTTTATACTCGATTTCAAAAATAAAATCGCTGTATTCTTTATCCGTACACAAAAATGTATTAGGTGTATTAGCAGCAGTCGTGCCAATAATAGTTCCGTTTTCATTTTGGTAGGTAGCATTTCCTCCTTTGATATTGAATCCTTCTAAAGAATTATTTGTAAATAAATCTTCCCAAGGAGTTTTATCTTCATTACAAGAAGATAGGCCAAATCCGATTAAAACTAAAAAAAATAAATTGTGAAATTTCATAAGTTGATTTAAGGTTGTATTAAAAGTTTAAGTCGTCTTTTCCAAATCTATTTAATTAATTTTAATAAGATAACCTGTTGTATCCTGATTAAAAAATGGGCTTTTTTTTTGAATAATACGCGAATCCACAAAAGAACTTCATTCTAGATATGCTTCACAGAGATTTTTATAATTAATAATCTTGTTTAAATGGAACCAGCATATCATCGGGATTTTACAGGACAGTATATTTAAATTAAAAAAATATATTTACTTCAAATAAGTCTATTGATTATATGGGTTGCTCAATATAGTTATTTTATATACCCGTCTATTTTAAATAAAATGAATACTAAATTCCTTTCTGTGAATATGAAATTAAATCGTAAGAATTTCTAATGAAATCAAAACTGTTTTTAATATCGTTATTATTTTTTTTAGGCTGCAATGTCAAAAACTTTGATCAATCAGAATCACGTAGGATCAAATGGAATCAAGCAAAATGGATTGGCTATACAAAAGACAATCGATTAGAAAAATGGTCTACAAGAGATTTTGTTAGAAATCAGCCTCCAATGGATATCAATACTTGGCAACCAACAAAAGAAGAACTAAAAGCAGTAAAACGTAAAGCACATCCATCAGTATTACTTAGAAAATCATTTGCGGTAACCAAAGAAATTGCATTTGCAGAAGTTGCAATTTGTGGTTTAGGATTGTATGAATTACATCTTAATGGAAATAAAGTTGGAGACAGAGTACTAGATCCTGCACAAACGTCTTATGATAAACGCGCTTTTTTTGTGCGTCATAATGTTACAAAGCTTTTAAAAGAAAAAAACGGATTAGGAATTATGTTGGGCAATGGTTTTTATGGACAAAATATTGCCTTCTGGCCAGGGCTAAATTATGGAAAACCAAGAGCTATTATGGTGCTCAATATAAACTATAAAGATGGTACAAAAGAACAAATTGTAACTGATAAAAGTTGGAAAGCACATAACAGTCCTATTCTTTTTGATAATATTTTTCATGGAGAAACTTACGATGCCAGAAAAGAAATTCAAAATTGGTCAGCTTCTAGTTATCAAGAAACTGCCTGGAATTCTGTAGAATTAATGAAAGCGCCAACCACTAATTTGATAGAGCAGCAATTAGAGCCAATGCGAAAAGTTAGAAAAGTTTTACCAGTAGCAATTCTTCCAGCAGAAAAAGGTTGGATAATTGATATGGGAAAAAACATGACAGGTTGGTTACAAATACAGGTTCAAGAAAAAGAAGGTACTGAAATAAAAATGCGTTTTTCAGAGCATTTAATGCCCGATAAAAAAAATATTGATCCAGCTTCAACAGGAATTCACGTTACTGGAAACACACAAACAGACATTTATATTTGTAAAGGCGATGGTGTAGAAACTTGGGAACCTCGTTTTACCTATCATGGGTTTCAATATGTTCAAATAGAAGGTTTACAAAAGAAACCGACCTTAGATCAATTTACAGGTTGGTTAGTTCGGTCTGACGTGGAAAGAATAGGAACGTTTAAATGTTCTGATGCACAGATTAATAAATTCTACGAAACTTCTATGTTAACCATAGAAGACAATATTCAAGGTTTGTTAAGTGATTGTCCTCATAGAGAACGTTGTGCGTGGATGGGAGATGCTTATGTAGTTGCAGAAGCTGCAAGTTTTAATTTTAATTTACAACGTCTTTGGCAAAAAACTGCAGACGATATGCAAACCGTTTTGGGTGTGTCTAAAGCACATTTTAAAGATCCTTTTCCTTATGATAAAAGAGCGCCTGCAAATGTTTCTGTTGGTAAGCGTTTGAACTTGCAAGCAAGACCAGATTGGGGAGCAGCTACAGTAATGATTCCTTATTTTTCTTATGTTTATTATGGCGATACAACTATTGTGAAAAAATCTTGGAATATGATGGAAGGTTGGATGGCTTATTTAGATGAGAAAGTGCAAGAAAAAGGCATTATAAATGGCGGTTATGGAGATTGGTGTCCTCCTGGAGGAAACCCAAATATGGATACTCCACCAGCACTAACATCAACAGCATTGTATTATCAATCTTTAATGGCAATGCAAAAAATGTCTATTTTATTAAATAAAGCTGAAGCTGCAGTCGAATATAGAGAAAAAGCGCAGATTGTTAAAGATGCATTTAATGATAGATTTTTTAAGGAAAATTCTAATTCTTATGGCTCTCAAACCGGTAATGCCTTTGCCTTACATACTAATTTAGTTGATGATTTTAAAAAACAATTGGTTGCAGACAACTTATCTAATCTAATAATGAAAGATAAAGAAGGTCATTTTACTACCGGCATTTTTGGTCATCGTGCTTTGTACAGTGTTTTAAACGATTATGGACATAGTGAAGTAACCCAACATTTATGGGAAATTACAGATTACCCAAGTTTAGGATTTGTTACCACAGCACATAATTTAACCACTTGGCCAGAATTGATTGCCAATTGGGATAAATCAAAACGCTATTATCGTAATTCCTTTAATCATCCTATGAATAGTGGTTTTGCAGCTAGTTTTCACGAGAGTCTAGGAGGTATAAGACCCGATGAAAATCATCCGGGGTTTCAAAAGTTTTATTTAAAACCCACTTTTTTAGAAGGTTTAGAATGGTGTGAAGTGTCTTATAAAGCTCCACAAGGAAAAATAGAGAGTAACTGGAAGAGAAAAGAAAATAAGGTCGTTTGGTCGGTTACAATTCCAGAAAATTCAGTTGCAATGGTAAAATTACAAATGTATAATTCAAAAGAAATTAAACTAAATAATAAAAAAGTTAAAAACAATACGTTCCAATTAACTTCGGGTAAATATGTAATAATTGTGAAAGAGTAATTCAACAATATTTTAAAAAATCATATGAAAACTAAAAATCTTTTTTTTGCTTTACTGATAGGTGTTTGCATACAAAATATGTATGCCCAACTATTACCTTATGATTTAAAGTTAGAATATCGAGTTAATCCTGAAGGTGTTGATGTTGAAAAACCTCGTTTTTTTTGGAAATTAAAGTCTGAAGAATCTGGTCAGTTTCAAAAAGCCTATCAAATAATAGTTGCTACTTCAAAAGAAAAAATAGAAAAAAATTTAGGAGACGCTTTTAATTCAAAAAAAGTTAATAGCAATCAATCTACTCAAATAGAATATAAAGGTATTCCTTTAAAGTCAGCATCTCAATATTATTGGAAAGTAAGAGTTTGGGATAAAAATAATGATGTTTCTGAATGGAGTAAATTGGCAACTTTTTCAACAGGGTTATTAGAAAAAGAAGATTGGAAAGGCGCACAGTGGATTGCTTGGAAAAATCAAGATGAATGGGCAAATGAGTGGTGGCGAAAAAAAGAAGTTGAATCTAAAGCCATCGAGTTTCAATTGCCAAGTTATTTTGGAGCCCATTTAAATATGTTTGAACGATATCATTTCTTTGATGATAAAAAACACGATGCAGCACCACTTTTACGTAAAGGATTTGACGTGCAAAAGAAGGTTAAAAGTGCTAAAGCATACATCAGCGGAATTGGATATTATGAGTTGTATATTAATGGTAAAAAAATAGGGAACTCTGTTTTAGACCCAGGTTGGACCGATTACCGCAAAACAATTTTATATGCCACACACGATATTACAAAAGAGGTAAAAGATGGCGAAAATATGGCTGGTGTAATGTTAGGCCGTGGTTTTTATGGAATGATGGCATACGATCATTGGGGATTCTATAAAAAAAATGGTTGGATTGGTCAGCCAAAATTAATATGTCGTATTAAAGTTGAATATGAAGACGGAACTACAAAAGATATTGTTAGCGATTTAAGCTGGAAAGTCACAGGCGGTCCTGTAGTTTACGATGGTCCACACATGGGCGAAATTTATGACGCTACTAAAGAAATTGTGGGTTGGAGTAAAGTTGGTTTAGACGATTCAAGTTGGGATACTGTAAACCCAGCTCCACATCCTGGAGGAGAATTGGTTTCTCAAATGAACGAACCTATTCGTGTTACCAAAACATTTCATCCAATAGCTACAAAAAATTCAAGCAGAGGGCAATGGTTTGATGTAGGTACCAATATGTCTGGTTGGGTACGTTTACGTATCAAAAATGCTAAAAAGGGCCAACGTATTACTATTTATTTTGGAGAAAACGAAGATCCTATTACTGTAAGCCAACCAGGAGGACTTCAGCAAATGGCCTATGTTTGTAAAGGTGGTGGTGTGGAGTATGCAGAATGTCGCTTTTCATATAAAGCTTTTCGCTATATCAAAGTAAAAAGTTTTAGAAAACTAAAGTTTAAATTAGAGGATGTAGAAGTAAAATATGTGCATTCTGATGTACCAAGAGTGGGATATTTTGAATCCTCTGACAAAACCATAAATGCAGTACACGACATCTGCAGAAAATCCTTGATTTTTAATTTACATAGTATACCTACAGATTGTCCACATCGTGAAAAAAACGGATGGTTGGGTGATGCAGTTACAGGAATGGAATTTGGTATGGCTAATTACGATTTAGCTGCTTTGATGACTAAATTTACAAGAGATATTTTTGATGGACAAGATAAATTTGGTGGAATTCCTGCAATAGTTCCTGCCAATTATTATGGTCCTGGAAAATCGAGTTTGTGGTCATCTGCTGGAATTCATATTCCTTGGTATATGTATCAATATTATAACGATACTCGTTTGTTTGATTTGTATTGGGATAAAATGCTGCTTTTTATAAAACGCTCTTGGGAGTTCAATAATATTCCCGAAAAAGACGGCATGTTTAAAGAACGCTTTAATGATTGGGTTACGCCTTACGATGCTACGTATAAAGGACGAGGTAAACCAGGAGGAAATGAAGTAATTGCCTCTATGAACTTTTATTTAGTATTAAAACGTATGGCTTATATGGCTGATAAACTAGGAAAAAAGAAAGATAAAAAGCGATTAGAACAACAAGTAGAACGCATTCATAAAGGTATACAAAAATGGGCTTTTGATGAAGAAAAAGTAGAATATGTAGGGTTAAAACCATTTCATGAATTTTTACCTGTTGTAAATATCTTGGCATTAAATTACGGCATTGTACCAGAAAAATATAGAGAACAATTAGAAAAAAAGGTTGTAAATAATATTGTAAAAGAGAAAGACCATCATTTATGGGGTGGTGTATTTACTGTGCATTCTGCGTATGAATATTTACCCAAAAATGGTTATGCAGATATGATGCATAAGGTAGTTATAAATGAAGATTGGCCATCTTTTGGTTGGATGATAAAAAATGGAGCTACAACATTGCCAGAAGGTTATAAATTCACGGCTTCAAACATTCATCATTTTATGGGGGCTGTAGATAATTTCTTTTACAGACACATAGTAGGTATTAATGTAGATGAATCCAATCCTGGTTTTCAAAACATTATCTTAAAACCTAATTTTATAAAAGCAATGGATTTTGCCAAAGCAAGTTACAATTCTATTCACGGAGAAATTAAAGCGGAATGGAAAAAAGTTTCAAACAATGCTTACGAATACAAAATAGAAGTTCCTGTTAATTGTAGCGCACAAGTTATTTTACCCAATAAAAAGTACCACGTTAAGTCAGGAAAATATAGTTATCAAATTGAATTATAATAGAGTCATTGAAGTCTATTTTTAAAAATGAATAATATTCTAATGGAAAAAAGTTTAAATTTTAAAATGTTTTGGTTTAATACTAAATTAAGTTTTTTAGCAATCATATTTGTTTTGCTAACGAGCTGTCAAACCAAAAACCCCCATATTTCTATTACAGATTTACGTTGCGAATACCGCACAAATCCTTTAGGGATAGATAACACAAGCCCAAGATTAAGCTGGAAATTGAAACAAGAAAATCCAGTAAGAGGACAAAAACAAACGGCTTATCAAATTCTAGTGGCAAGAAGTTTAGATAATTTAGAAAGCAATAATGGCGATGTTTGGAATTCTGGAAAAGTAGATTCTAATCAGTCTGTAAATGTAACCTATCAAGGTAATGAACTAGCCTCAGCAAAACCGTATTTCTGGAAAGTAAAGGTTTGGGATAAAGAGGGTACTGCTTCAAAATGGAGCAAACCTGCTAAATTTTCAATGGGATTATTAAAGCAATCAGACTGGAAAGGCGATTGGATTTTAAAATCAGATCAGAAAAAAACCGATCATAATTGGTACAGAAAAAATTTCGAATTAAAAGAAGATGCTGAATCAGCATTCGTATTTGTGGGGTCATTTGGGTATCACGAATTGTATGTAAATGGAGAAAAAATTACTGAGAGTGTAATGAATCCTGCTTCCACCTATATGAAAAAAAGGATTGCGTATTTAACCTATGATATATCAGACAAGCTAAAAAAAGGCGATAATGTGATTGCCATTTGGCACGCTGCAGGTTGGTCTCGTTGGCGACGTATTAGAGAGTACAGAAATATACCTTTTGTGTTTAAAGCACAAGCTGAAATTGTAGCAGGAGGTAAACAAATCACTTTAAAAACAGATACTTCTTGGAAAACCAAAAAAAGTTATACATCTTATTACGGTGATTGGGATATTTTGCGTTTTGGAGGCGAAACCATTGATGACCGTAAACGGGAAGATGATTGGAATACCGTAAACTACGATGATAGTAACTGGATGAATGCCAGTGTATACTATCACAAAGAATTAAACGCTAAAATACCAGAAGGCAACAACATTAGTTTTGCCTTAAATAGTAATAAAGATAGAGAAGTACGCGCATTATATAGCCCTATTAGAGCTACTTTAAGTGCGCAAATGGTAGAGCCTCAAGTAAAATTTAAAGCAATAAAAGCTATTGGGGTTGATAAAAATGAAGATGGCACGTACAGAATTGATATGGGCGAAAACTATACTGGTTTTTTTGAAATGGATTTGTATAAAGGCGTAGAGGGTGATTCGATTTTGTTTGAAATAAGCGATCAATTAGGGCAAACTTCTAGTTGGAATCAAAAAAGCAAATACATTTTTGGGAAATCTGGAAAAGGAAAATTTAAAAACCGTTTTAATGTCGCTGGTGGTAGATGGGTTACAGTCTATGGTTTAAATTATGAACCCAAAATAGAAGACGCAAAAGGACATGTGGTAACCAATAACCGCAAGCAGATTAGTACGTTTGAATCTTCAAACGAGCAACTCAATCAAATCTATCAAATCAATTTAAACACCTATTTGGCCAATACTATGGACGGACTTTTGGTAGATTGTCCACATCGTGAACGTCGTGGTTGGGGCGAAGTTACAGTAGCTGCTATGTATGGTGATGCTTTGCCAAACTTTGAAAGTGGCGCGTATATGGATCAGTATTTACAATACACAAGAGATGCACAATATCCTGATGGACAAACAAGAGCGGTTTTAAATGAAGAAGATCGTCCGTTTTTAATGTGGAAAGCCAATAGTCCATTAACCGTTTGGGAAACCTACAAAATGTTAGGCGATAAAAAAGTATTGGAAGACAATTACCAGCCTATGCAAAAATGGATGACTTGGTTGTATGAGCATTCTAATTCTAATACGGGTGGCGCTTTAATAATTGGAGAACAAGGAAAAAGAGAAATGCCAGGTTTGGGAGATTGGTGTACGCCACGTGGTAATTTTTGGACCAGTAGTAATTCTCCAGATGCAGCACATTTTAACAATTGTTTGTATGCTTTTATGTTAGAAAATGCGATGCACATTGCAGAGACTTTAGGCAAAACTGAAGATGCTAAAATTTATAAAGAACGTTTAAAAGTGCAAAGAGAAGCCACCCATAAACTGTCTTACAATCCAGAAACGGGTAAATATGTAAAAGGGTATCAAGTAGATCAAGCCTTTGCCTTAGTATCTGGTGTAACACCAGACTCTGAAAAAGAAAAAGTAGAAGATGTTTTGGTGGATAATATATTGTATAAATTTCCATATTATGATACAGGAAGTTCTGGGCAAGCATTATACTCGCGTTATTTTACAGAATCTGGAGAGCGTATGGATTTAATTTATGAGTTGTTGCAAGACAAACATCACCCAAGTTATGGATACTTTTTAGAGCAAGGTAAAACAGTGTGGCCAGAACGTTGGTCTGCCATTGGGAACAGCCAAATCCATACCTGTTATACAGGAATTGGAGGCTATTTTATCAAAGGTTTTGGCGGAATTCGACCAAATCCAAAAAAACTAGGTATGCAACATATGATGATCAAACCAGCGCCTGTTGGCGATTTAACGTTTGCAAATACCGAATATGAATCGATGTACGGAAATGTGGTTGTCAACTGGAAAAAAGAAGGGGAAGGCGCAACATTTCATATTGAAGTTCCTGTAAATACAAGTGCAAAAGTGTATTTGCCAGCAACTAGTAAAGACGGAATTCAGGAAAGCGGTGTTTTAGCTGAAAATGCTGATGGAGTCACTTTTGTAGGAACAGAAAAAAGTAAAGCCGTTGGTAATTATGTCATTTACAATGTTACTTCTGGAGTTTACAATTTTAAGGTGGATGAGTTACCAAAAACACAATTCCCAGCACCTTTAGAAGAAATTAAAAATCTAGCAAAATTAGGCAGAATGAATGCCTCATCAATGTTTATTAAAACAGAAAAATTACCAGTTTTTGAAGCCTTTAGGGTAAATGATGAAGATGAGGAAACCCGTTGGTTGGCAACAGAAACTAAAAATCAATATGTAGAAATAGAATGGGTGAAACCACAAACCTTTAATCAAATTATTATTGATGAATTTGAGGAGAATATCACTTCTTATACACTACAATATTGGGAAAATGAGGCTTGGAAAGATATTGTAACAGGAAGGAGTTGTGGGGCAAATAAAAATCATCAATTTAAAACCATTACATCTACAAAATGTAGGTTGTTTATTGTTGATGCAAAACAAGCTCCGTCAATAAAAGAGTTCAAAATTTTCAATATCAAAAAATAATAATTATACAAAATAATGAACCTAAACACTAATAAAAGAGGAATCGTTTTTTTCCTTGCGTTTCTTTTCACAACGTCAGTAACTTTTGCAACAACGCCACCAAATTGGCAAAATGCCCAATGGATTTGGCAACAAGAAGATGGGCCTTCCAATACTTGGATGAGTTTTAGAAAAACGATTACTGTAGAAGAACTTCCAGAAATAGTTGAAGCGCATATTGCTGTAGATAGTAAATTTTGGTTATGGATAAACGATGAAATGGTGATTTTCGAAGGAGGATTATCAAGAGGACCAAGTCAAGCAGGAGATTGGAATAGAAAAGAAAAAATAACACCAACTAATTCGTGGTACGAAACTGTAAATATTCAGCCTTATCTTAAAAAAGGAGAAAATACCATAGCAATATTGGTTTGGTATTGGGGAAGAGAAACGCACAAAGGCACACACATTGATAGCGGAAAAGGAGGTTTACTGTTTTCTGCTCAAATAGGAGATCAAAAATTAGTTTCTAATGGAAGTTGGAAGGCAAAACAGCATCCAGGATATGACAATACCATTGCTCCTGCTAGTAAATCATTGGTGCAATATTCGGTAAAATTTGATGCTCAAAAGGCAATGAATGATTGGTCTGAAAATGCTTGGTATACGTCTAATTTTGATGATAGCAATTGGCAAAAAGCCACAGAAAAAGGAAAAGCAGGTGTTGCCCCTTGGTACAATTTAGAACCTAATATTGTACCTCAATTAATCAACCACGGTTTAAATAACTATACAAATCATAACGATTTGCAATTTCCATTTATAAGTAAAGGGCAAGTTATTAAATGTAAACTGCCTTTTAATAAACAAATTACACCTTATTTAGAAGTTGAAGCCAAAGCAGGTGATACCATTTTTGTAACCACAGATAATCGCCTAAATAAAATTACGGCAACTTATATTACAAAATCAGGAACTCAAAAATTTGAAAGTTTTTCTTGGATGAATGGTAATGAAATACGCTATACCATTCCAAAAGGTGTTAAAGTAAAAGCATTAAAGTACAGATGGATGAGTGTAGGGGAAATGGTTGGTAAATTTGAAGTAGAAGATCCGTTTTACAATCGCTTATGGTGGATGGGTAACAACACCTTATTTGTATGTGCTCGTGATAATTTTATGGATTGCCCAGATAGAGAACGTGCGTTGTGGATTGGTGATGTTGCAGATCAAACAGGTTATCTATTCTACTCTATGGATAATGCTGGGCGTCAACTACTAAAAAAGGCAATATTACAAACGATGTCTTTTAGTCAAGATGGCGTAATTGGAGCATTAGGGCCACTAAGAGTCCGTGAGTTGGTAGCGCAAAGTTTACAATTCATTGCGCAGGGTATTTGGCCATATTATTTAAATACAGGAGACAAAGAAACGTTGCAAAAGGTGTATCCATTTGTATATGAGTATTTAGCGTTATTTCCAATGCAAGAAAATGGCTTGCCAAAATACAGAATACGCCAAAGTCCAGATGCTTGGGATTGGGTAGATTGGGGTGTTAAAAAAACAGCCGATAAAGAACCTATCCAAATGGCATTTTATTATTTGGCTTTAAATAAGGCCAAAGAAATGGCAGAAGTTTTAGGTAAAGAAACACACGCCAAATGGTATGAAAAACGTATGAAAACCATGAAACCCGCTTTTGAAAAAGCATACTGGAAAGACGGTTTTTACAGTTCAAATAAAGACAAATTAAAAGATGATAGAGCCAATGCCATTGCAATTGTTTCAGGAATTGCAAATCCAAAATTTCACAATCAAATTGTTGATAATGTATTAATTCCAAATCGTTTTTCAAGTCCACATTTTGAGTGGCTTGCAGAAGAAGCCATGTGTATTGCAAATAGACATAAAGCGTCTTTAGAAAGAATGAAAGACCAGTATCAAAGTCAGGTAGATAAAAAATCGATGTCTACCTTGTACGAAATGTTTCCAAGAGGAGGTAGTTATAATCACGCTTGGAATGGTTCCAATAAAATTTTATCAAAATACATAGCTGGAGTTGCGCCAACTAAAGTAGCTTGGAGCGAATTTCAAATACTGCCAAATTTGGTGCATTTCAAACAATTAAAAAAAGTGATTCCAACAGTAAAAGGAAATATTATTATTGATTTAGAAGTAAAAGATAATGCATATCAATTAGAGTTAATATCTCCAGAAAATACCACAGCAATTATAGGGATTCCTAAGACCGATAAATCCATTACAGAAGTGTTTGCAAATGGAAAACTGATTTGGAAAAAAGGTAGAAAAAAGAAGTCTGTTAAAGGACTTATTTTTGATAGTGAAAACAAAGATTTTTTGAAATTCAAGGCGCAATCTGGTACCTGGAAAATCGACGCATCCTATAAATAATTCTATAACATAATTATGAAAAAACTAATAATACTTATTTGTTTGTCTCTGTTTATTTTGGGATGTAGTAAATCTAAATATTATGAGACTATTCAATCTGATTTTATAAACCCAACAGACGATAATAATTTATGGTGTTATTGGTATTGGATTAACGATGATATTTCTAAAGATGGTATTACCAAAGATTTAGAAGCGATGAAAAAAGCAGGAATTGGTGGTGCTTTAATTGGCAATATAAATCCTGCTCGTAAAGATGGAAAAGTACCAATGCTAAGTGAAGAATGGTGGTCTCATATGGTACACGCTGTGGTTGAAGGCAAACGAATTGGTGTAGATATTGGTGTTTTTAACTGCCCAGGTTGGAGTCAAAGTGGTGGGCCTTGGGTAGATTCTGAAAAAGCAATGCGTTATTTAACCTTTAGTGAAACCAAAATTTCAGGAGGGAAATTAGTAAACATTCAACTAAAACAGCCCAATGAAAAATTTCAAGATACGCACACCTTAGCTTTTAAATCTTCTGAAATTGAACAACAAAGTACACAATTTATCCCAACAAAAGTAACTGCGAATTGGAATGATGTAGATACAAAAGGGTTAATTGATGGTGAAATTGATGATAATACACGTTTTAAAATTCAACCCAAACAAGCTTTAGAAATTACATTTAATCTAGAGGGAGCAATTACGGCACGTTCTATTTCGATAGTGCCAAGTCAAGAGTTTAAATGTCAAGTAGAAGCCTCTGCAATGATTGATGGCAAAGAAAAAGTTCTTAAAAAGTTCACTTTCGATCGTTCTAAAATGACCCCAAATGTGGGCCCAATTTTAAAAGGAACTTATGCTACAACTTTACCAGATGTAAATGCAGAACAATTTAAACTGAAATTTACAAAGTTTGTCTCTCGAAAAAAAACGTATGGTTTTGCAGAAATTACCATTTCAGAAGCACCCGTTTTAGATAAATATATCGAAAAGCAATTGGGTAAAATGCACCCAACACCAAAACCAAATTGGAATACCTATGTTTTTAATAAGCAAGAGGAACTTCAAAATAAAAGTTTCAACATAAATCCTGATGAGGTTATTGATATTAGCAATAAAATTGATGAAAATGGAAACCTAAAATGGAACGCTCCAAAAGGAAATTGGACCATTTTACGATTAGGAATGTCACCTACAGGAACTAAAAATGCACCTGCTGCACCACAAGGTGTGGGTTATGAAATTGATAAAATGAATGGCGAATTGGTACAATACCATTTTGATAATTTTGTTGGCGAGTTGTTAAAACGAATTCCAGAAGAAAGTAAATCTGCGTTTAAATACGTCATTGCAGACAGTTACGAAATGGGTTCTCAAAACTGGACAGACAATTATGAAGTAAAATTCCAAGAAAAATATGGTTACAATCCCATAAAATATTTGCCAGTTTTATCGGGTAGAATTGTAGGAAGTGTAGAAGAATCCGAGCGTTTTCTTTGGGATTTAAGACGTTCTATTGCTGATGATGTCGCTTACGAATATGTAGGCGCATTAAAAAAAGCCAGTAACAAACACAATTTAAAAACGTGGTTAGAAAATTACGGTCATTGGGGCTTTCCAAGCGAATTTATGATGTATGGTGGACAATCTGATTTAATTGCTGGCGAATTTTGGAACGAAGGAACATTAGGTAATATCGAGTGTAAAGCATCATCATCAACAGCACATACCTATGGCAAACCTATAATTTCTGCAGAAGCGTTTACATCTGCCAGAAAAACGTATTTGAGGCATCCAGCAATGTTGAAAAAAAGAGGAGATTGGGCATTAACAGAAGGGGTCAATCATTTTGTGCTGCACTTGTATATTCAACAACCAGATGATAATAGAAAACCAGGAATGAACGCTTGGTTTGGAACAGAGTTCAATCGTCATAATACGTGGTTTAGTCAAGCAGATTCCTATTTTGATTATTTACGTCGTTGTCAACATTTGTTACAACAAGGCAAATATGTAGCAGATGTCTGTTATTTTATCGGAGAAGATGCGCCTATAATGACAGGAGGTAGAGTTCCCGAAATTCCAAAAGGTTATTCGTATGATTATATAAATGCCGAAGTAATTTTAAATCGGTTATCTGTAAAAGATGGACGATTTGTTTTACCAGATGGTATGTCTTACAAAGTAATGGTATTGCCACCGTTTAAAACAATGCGACCTGAATTACTAAAAAAGATAGAGGAATTAGTACAACAAGGTGGAATTATTTTAGGGCCAAAACCAGAAAAATCACCAAGTTTAGAAAATTATCCTGCAAGTGACGACATCGTGAAAACCATCGCCAATAAAATGTGGGATGGAAATTACGAAAGTGGTAAAATGACTAAAAAATACGGAGAAGGAAAACTATTTGATGGTTACGAATTATCACAAGTTTTTGAAACACTTAACCTATCAAAAGATTTTGAAGTTTCTGATGCTGCACCTGTGTTATGGACGCACAGAAATACTCCAGAAATGGATATCTACTTTATTACCAATCAAAGTAATAAGAAAATCGAATTATCTCCAGTGTTTAGAGTAGATAAAAATGTAAGACCACAATTGTGGGATGCAGTTTCCGGAGAAATTAGAGCTTTACCAGATTTTGAAGTAACGGAAACTGGAATAAAAGTACCTTTAAAAATGGAAGCTGCTCAGAGTTGGTTTGTTGTTTTTACTAAAGAAAATGAATCACTTACAAAACCAATGAATTCTAAAAACTTTACAAGTTTTGAAAAAATAATTGAGTTAAAATCGCCATTTACTGTAGATTTTTCAAATAAAGAAATTGGTCCAAAAGAACCAGTTGTTTTTAATAGTTTAGAAGATTGGTCAACTTCAGAAAATGAACAAATAAAATATTACTCAGGCTCCGCAAATTATACCACAACTTTTAACGTGGATAAACTTCCAGAAAACCAAGAGGTTTATATCAACTTAGGAAAGCTTTCTATAATGGCGAAAGTAAAATTGAATGGAAAAGATGTTGGAGGTGTTTGGATAGCCCCTTATCGTTTAAACATATCAGAGGCGATTAAGAAAGGAGAAAATCAATTAGAAATTGAAGTGGTTAATCTTTGGAGAAATCAATTAATTAAAGACAAACAAAGACCAGAAGAAGAAAAATATACTTGGTTGGTGACAGACGATATCAAATCGAAATCAAAACTCCAACCTTCAGGATTATTGGGGCCAATTATTATTGAAACCATTATAAACAATAAATAAGATAGACAATTATAAAATTATATTTTCAACATTATTATACAGGCAAATAAAAAATCTTTATCAATTAAAAATACGTTTACAAATAAATTAATATGCACATACTTACTCGTAATAAATTAACAATCGTTGTATTGGGAATACTATTTTTGGTTTCGTGTTCTTCAAACCAAAATACTACTACCACAACTAATAATAATGCACCTCAGGATTTAATTGTAAGCGAAGGGTTTAAAAACCCCATAGGATTTTACGATGCTACACCTTCTTTTTCTTGGAAACTACCACAAAATAAAAACGTCAAAAAGCAAACAGCTTATTCTATAGTAGTGGCCTCTAACCCCAAACTATTGCCCGATAATGCTGATTTATGGGAAAGTGGAAAAATTGAAAGCGATCAAACTTTATTTGTGAAATACAAAGGAAAAAAACTGTCTTCGCGACAAAAAGTGTATTGGCAGCTAAAGTTTTGGGATCAAGATAAAAAGGCTTCTGATTGGAGTGAGGTAGCCAACTTCGAGCTAGGGCTACTTAATAACTCCGATTGGCAGGCCAAATGGATTAGTTTGCCAAAAGTTGATAAAGAGAAGTCACCCAAAACGAACAAAAAATCATACAAAGTTCAGTACTTACGAAAGGATTTTACCATAGATTCTAAAATAGCATCTGCAAGATTATACATTACGGCTAAGGGGCTTTTTGAAGCTGAAATAAATGGTAAAAAGGTTGGCGATGACGTAATGGCTCCAGGCTGGACTCCTTATAATAAACGCATTGAAACGTTAACATACGATGTATTAGACCATTTACAAAAAGGAACTAACGCTATTGGAATTGCGCTGGCAGAGGGCTGGTATGGAGGACGATTAATGCTTAGAGGATATCCAAAGGTTTCGCCCAAAGTAATGTGTCAGCTTGAGGTAAAATATACCAATGGAGAGGTTCAGACTTTCATTACCGATGAAAGTTGGACAGCCACCCAAGATGGCCCAATTGTTTCTGCCGGAATTTATGATGGTGAACAATATGATGCGCGAAAAGAACAAAAAGCGTGGTCAACAAAAACATTTAATGATACAAGCTGGCAAAAGGTTATTGCTGAAGATATAGATGCAACACTAAAATTGACACCTAAGAGACACAATACAGTTAAATCTGTTCAGGAATTAGCACCCGTTAATATTACTGAGATTGATAAAGGTGTCGTAATTTTTGATATGGGTCAAAATATGGTAGGAGTGCCTCGCATTAAAGTACCCATGCATAAAGAGGGAACCTTAAAAATACGCTTTGCCGAAATGCTGAAACAAGATGGTCGTATGTATACGAAAAATTACAGAGGAGCAGTTTCAACCGATTATTATAAGGCTAAAGAAGATGGGCAAATAGCCTATCAACCAACATTTACATTTCATGGTTTTAGATATGTAGAGTTGAGTGGTTTTGATACAAGCGCTACGCCAGATGAATCTTGGGTGACAGGTATTGTTCAACATTCTGATTATAAATTAAATCTAGAGTTTAGCTCATCACACGAAAAACTCAATCAACTACAAAGTAATATTATTTGGGGGCTAAGAGGCAATACACTCGATATACCAACAGATTGCCCTCAACGCGATGAAAGAGCAGGCTGGACAGGCGATGCTCAGGTAATTGCACCCACCTCGTTTTTTATAGGAGATGTTCATTCCTTTTGGATGAGTTGGTTGGAAAGTGTACGAAACGATCAAGATGAAGATGGAGCAGTTCCTGTAATGGTGCCTTCATTAGGAGGCAGACTAAGAGCTGGTGCTGGTTGGAGCGATGTGATAACTATTGTTCCTTGGGAAACCTATCTACGCACTGGTGATGTAGGTGTTTTAGAGGAAAACTATACAAGTATGAAAAAATGGGTAGGATTTTATCAGTCAAAAGCCAAAAATCACATTGTCAAAATGTTTACCCATGGCGATTGGTTGCAACCTTATTCAACACACGAAAGGGATGAGCGCTTTGGTGTCACCTCAAATAAGTTAATTATCACTGCCTATTATGCACGATCTGTGTACTTAACTTCTCAAGCAGCAAGAGTGTTGGGATATGAAGCAGAAGCCAAAGAATATGAACTTTTATTTGATGCTATTTGTGATGTTTTTCAAGAACAATTTTTTGATACCCAAGGGCGAATTATTGAAGGTCCTGAAACTCAAACAGCTTATTTATTGCCCTTAGCATTTGATTTGTTAGATCAGGAATTAGTCCAAAAAGCTGTACCTCATTTATTGGAACAAATAAAATTAACCGATAATCATTTGCGTACTGGATTTTTAGGTACACCTTTATTGCCTTTAGTACTTGATAAAATTGGTGAGACCGATTTGATGTATGAAATTTTGTTTAAAGAAACCTATCCGTCTTGGTTCTATTCCATTAATCAGGGGGCAACTACCATGTGGGAACGTTGGAACAGTTACACTATCAAAGATGGTTTTAATAAAGGAGGTATGAATTCTTTTAACCATTATGCATACGGTGCCATTGGACGTTGGATGTACGAACGTATTGCAGGTATAAAATCAACTAAGGTAGGCTTTAAAGAAATAGAAATTGCTCCTATTCCGGGTGGGCCCTTAACCTCTGCAGCTGCCACTTACAATTCACCTTATGGTAAAGTAAGCTCTAGTTGGAAATTAGTAGGCAAACAATTTCATTTAGAGATAAAAGTACCTCCAAACACTACAGCTCAAGTTTTAGTACCAGGAAATACACAAGAGAATATTAAAGTAAATGGAGTAGAATTTGAAGATAATTCTGATGTGAAACTGCTAAGTAAAACGAAAGAAGCTTTTGTTTTCAAGGTAACCCCTGGGACCTATTCTTTTAAAACTAATTATTAAACAGATAGGAATTAGAAAATAAATGAGTAATTGAAGTCATTAATTTATGTTGAAATGCTAAAAACGTAATAAACGAAATTATATTAAGAATATAGAATAAGATTAGGATGAATAAACTAAATGTAAAAATGAATGTGTCGGTAAAACTAATTGTTTTTGGATTGATTTTATGCGGTGTTTTTTCCTGTAAAACCGAACAAAAAAAAGAAATCACAGAAACCAAACCCAATTTACTATTCATTTTTGCAGACCAGTACCGTCAAGCTTCGTTAGGATTTCTAAAAGAAGATCCTGTACATACCCCAAATTTAGATCAATTGGCAAAAGAAGGGGTGTTTTTTAGTGAAGCTGTTTCAAACAATCCTTTATGCAGTCCATATAGGGCAATGTTAATGACAGGACGTTATTCTTTATCAACAGGAGTTGTAGAAAATTGCAATTCCCAGAGAACAGCCTTAGGAAATTATTTAAAGAAAGATGAGGTTTGTATATCTGATGTTTTGGTTGATAATGGATACAGTGCAGGTTATGTTGGTAAATGGCATTTAGATGGGCCAGAACCTACACCTCCAGAGGTGAAACGTGTTTGGGATACGTGGTGCCCACCAGATCAAAGACACGGCTTTTCATTTTGGTACGCTTACGGAACTCACAATAGACATAATGTACCTTATTATTGGACAACAAATGCCAAAGAAGATGAAAAAACATACATCAAAAAATGGTCTGCAGAACACGAAGCTGATATCATTATTGATTATTTAGATAATTCTAAAAGTCAACGTAAGGAAGAAAACCCTTTTGTATTATTTTGGTCTATAAACCCACCACATACACCTTTTAAACAAGTGCCAGAACGTTATCGAAAACGTTATGAGGGTATGGATTTTAAAGATGTGCTAAACCGACCAAATGTGCAATTTAATGACAATTATGAATTAAAAAGAGGTGATCATGGTGTAGAAAAACGATTAGACCAAGCTACCGATTATTTTGCGTCTGTAAATGGGGTAGACGATCAAATAGGACGTGTTATCAAAAAATTAAAAGAAGCAGGATTATATGAAAACACTATTATCGTATTTTCTGCAGATCACGGAGAAATGTTAGGCAGTCAAGGCTTAATGCATAAAAATGTATGGTTTAAAGAAGCGTATAAAATTCCTTTGATTGTGCATTATCCAAAAAAGGTAAAACCAAAAACCGATGATATTTTATTAAGTGTTCCCGATTATATGCCAACACTATTAGGGTTAATGGGATTGGAAACTAAAATACCAGATGTGGTTGAAGGTGAAAATTATGCGAATTTATTTTTTGATAAACCTGTAAATCGTCCAGAAAAGCAATTGTATTTCGGAGGAAAAAGTTTTGCTTCTAAAGGTGATGCTAGAGGTTTTAGAACCAAAGACTTCACCTATGCTGTAGTAAAACACGAAAGTGGCGAAAAATTCCATTATTTATATTATGATGCAGAAGACCCTTATCAAATGAAAAATATTTGGGGAGAAGATCCTGCTTTAGATAATAAAATGAAAACGGAGTTGGCAGAATTACTAACATCTATGAACGATCCTTGGTAAAAAATTAATATGAAAACAAATAGACGCAATTTTATAAAAAGTATGTCAGCATTGGGTATTGTAGGTGCAACATATCCTCTTTTATCTGCTTGTGTACCTAAAAATGGAAATGAATATTTAAACGAAAAGATTACAAAAATCGAAATATTTCGATATGATATTAACATACCTCGTTATTTTTCTTGGGGAACTTGGCATAACCGTCAGCATTTATTTATTAAAATTTCAGCTGGAGATTTTTATGGTTGGACAGAAACACCAGCTTCAAAAAACAATCCAGATTTTAAACCAACAGCTTGGGTTAAATATCTAGAACAATTTAAAGGGTTAACGCTAGGTGAAGCTCAAAAATTACTGGCGTCAGAACAAGTGCTAGGTTCTAAACGCTCTTTAAAAATGTTAGAGTCTTTAGATATGGCGCTTTTAGATGTATCAGGTAGACTACAAAACAAATCTGCTGTTGAATTACTAGGTTTAACAGCTACAAATCCAGTTCCGGGTTTGTATTGCATACTAGACAAAGACGAGAAGAAAGTTAGAGAAGAAGCCAAAAAAAGTATCGAACAGAATCTTGCACATCATCTAAAATTTAAAATGTATGGAGATGAAGCTGTTGATATAAAACTTCTTAAAACCATTAGAGATGTTTTAGGAGATGATGCTGTAGTAATTTCAGATGTCAATAAAGGTTATAAAAAGTGGCAATCTTTAGACGAATTAAAAGGAATTTTAGATCGTTTTAAGGCTAATGGACTAAATGCCATTGAAGACCCTGCACATTTAAAAACAAAGCAATGGATAGAGTTGCAAGAAATGGTGGGTGAGTTGACCTTAATTCCAGATGCGCCTATGCGTCCTTCTTGGAAAGGCATCAACACCATGCAAAAAGGAATGGGACACATTTATAATTTGCATCCATCTACGATGGGAAGTTTAACCCATACAGCAAAATTAGCGCATAAAATACAAGAAATAGGTGCAAAAGTAATGATAGGCGATGATAGTTTGGTAGGTCCAGCTTGTTCTGCGTGGCAACAAATAGCGATTGGCGTTGGAGCCACTTGGGTAGAAGCCATTGAGAAAAAAGAAGATTCTAAAATCTATTTAGAATGTTTGCAAAGCGCAGCTACAAAAAAGGAATCTAATGGATATTATTCCTTTAAACCAGCACCTGGTTTTGGTTTGGAATTAGACACCGATCGTTTGAAAAAGGTAAGTGAATTGTATATAGAAGTTTAACAAAACTATAATTTTTTAAAAGACTGTTGAAAACCATAAAAAATAGAATAATGATAGTTAAAAAATTAGATCTTATTTTTTTTGTTACGTTATTTTTTTTCCTGTTGACGAATTGTCAAAAAGAACAAATTGTTCAAAAGCCAAATGTGCTGCTTATTTGTGTAGATGACCTTCGTCCAGAGTTAAAGAGTTTTGGAGCAGAGTATATTAGCTCACCTAATATTGATGCTTTAGCGGAAAAAGGAATTAAATTCCAAAAGCATTTTGTAAACTCACCAAGTTGTGGTCCATCTAGATATACCTTATTAACAGGGCAGTATGGACCAGCTGGAAACAATGCACTTTTTAGTAGAGCAAAAAAAATAAAACAAGGCACTCAAAAAGTAGATAAAAGTATCCCAGAGTGGTTTAAAACATATGGGTATACAACGGTTTCGGTTGGAAAAGTGTCTCATCACCCTGGAGGTAGAGGTGGAAAAAATTGGAATGATAGCACAAAAGTAGAGATGCCCAATGCCTGGGATAAGCATTTAATGCCAGTTGCGGAATGGCAACACCCACGAGGAATGATGCATGGATTGGCTAATGGCCAGATTCGAGTAAAATCAGCTGATATGACTGTTTTTCAGACAGTAGAAGGGGACGACAATAGTTATCCAGATGGAGCAATTACAGATGAGGCTATAAACCAACTAAATGCTCTTACCAGCAGTAATGAAAATCCATTTTTTCTTGCCGTTGGAATTATTAAACCACACCTGCCTTTTGGTGCACCAAAAAAATATTATGATAAGTATGATAGTGTTGATCTTCCTGAAATAAAACACTCTCAAAAACCGAAAGGAAGAACAACATGGCATGGATCTGGTGAATTTATGAAATACAATCGTTGGGGTAAAAACCCTAATAAAGATGTTGATTTTGCGAATGATGTGCGTCGTCATTATGCTGCATGTGTAAGTTATGCAGATGCCCAAGTAGGTAAAATTCTTGCAGCATTAAAAAAAACAGGAGCAGATAAAAACACCATTGTTGTACTCTGGGGAGACCATGGTTGGCATCTAGGAGAACATGCGATTTGGGGAAAACATAGTTTGTTTGAGGAATCGTTACATGCTCCTTTAATAATTCATTATCCAGGAATGAAACATGAAGGGGCGAATACAGATGCTATTGTAGAAACAGTCGATATTTTTCCGACGTTATGTGATTTAGCAGAAATTGAAATCCCTGAGTATGCTCATGGTACGTCTCTAAAAGAAATATTAGTAAACCCGAATGCTACAGGTCACTATGCTATATCATACAACAATAAAGCTTCAACCATCAGAACTTCAACGCATAGAATGACATTACATCAGGATGGATTTGTAGAATTATATAATCACATAACAAGAGAAAAGGAAACTAAGAATATCGCTGAAGAACACCCAGAATTAGTTAAAGAGTTAAAAGTGAAGTTAAGTACTAGGTTAAAACTAAAATAAAAATAAAAAAATAATGATAAAAGTAGGATTATTTGGTATTGGTTTAGATACCTATTGGCCACAATTTGAAGGACTGCTAGAACGTTTGGAAGGCTACCAACAAGAAATAGCCACTAAAATGGAAAGCTTTGGTGCAGAGGTTGTTAATGTTGGTTTGGTAGATTCTCCTGTAGTTGCTAGAGAAAAAGCAGAGGTACTAAAAAAAGAAGACGTAGATATCTTGTTTTTATACATCTCAACGTATGCCTTGTCATCAACAGTATTACCTGTAGTACAAAAAGTAAAATGCCCAATAATCATATTAAACATACAACCAGTTGCAGCTATAGATTACGAAAGCTTTAATGCATTAGGTGATAGAGGTAAAATGACAGGAGAATGGTTGGCGCATTGTCAAGCCTGTTCTGTGCCAGAATTTGCGAATGTATTTAACCGTGCAGGAATAGACTATGAATTTGTAACGGGTTATTTAGATGAACAAGCAGTTTGGGATGATATCCAAGATTGGATTGATGCCACAAAAGTCGCATCCATAATGCAAAATAACAGATTAGGTGTTTTAGGGCATTATTACGCAGGAATGTTAGATGTATATTCCGATTTAACCAAACAATCTGCTGCCTTTGGGACACATATAGAAATTGTGGAAATGTGTGAAGTTAAAAAATACAGAGATGCTGTTACCGATGCTGAGGTTGATGATAAGTTAAATGAATTTAAAAGGACGTTTGAGGTGCTTGATACCTGTGAGAATGACGAATTGGTTCGCGCAGCAAAAACATCAATAGCCTTAGATAAATTAGTAGAACATCACGATTTAGGTTCGTTAGCCTATTATTATGAAGGTGAAAATGGCAACGAATATGAAAATATTGTAACCTCCGTTATTGCAGGAAACACCTTGTTAACAGGGAAAAACGTACCTGTTGCAGGAGAATATGAAGTGAAGAATGCGCAAGCCATGAAAATCATGGATGCTTTTGGAGTTGGAGGTTCGTTTTCTGAATTTTATGCCATGGATTTTAACGATGACATTGTAATCTTGGGTCACGATGGTCCTGCGCATTTTGCTATTGCAGAAGGGAATGTACAATTGGTTCCTTTGCCTGTTTATCATGGAAAACCAGGAAAAGGCTTATCTATCCAAATGACAGTAAAACATGGTCCTGTAACCTTATTATCGGTTGTAGAAGGAAAAGATGATGTATTTTTATTAGTAGCAGAAGGCGAATCTGTAGAAGGCCCAGTTTTACAAATAGGAAACACCAATAGCCGCTATCTTTTTTCAATAGGCGCTCGTACTTTTATAAACGAATGGTCCAAACAAGGACCATCGCATCATTGTGCTATTGGTGTGGGACATATTGCCAATAAAATTGAGAAACTAGGAAATATATTAAATTTACGAGTGGTTCGGATTTGTTAATTAATTTAAGAATAACTTTTATTCAAAATCATTTTCAAATGATAAAAATTATACGATTAATCTTAATAGTACTATTAAGTCAAGCTTGTGCTAACAAACAAGAATCTTCAGTTCCAAACATAATTATCATAAACGTTGATGATATGGGTTGGAAAGATGTAGGTTTTATGGGAAGTAAATATTATGAAACACCAAACATAGACAATTTATCGAGCTTAGGTATGGTCTTTACAAATGGTTATGCATCAGCATCAAACTGTGCACCTAGCAGAGCGTGTTTAATGACTGGGCAATGGACACCACGTCATGGTATTTACACAGTTAGTCCTTCTACGAGAGGAAAATCTGAACACAGAAAATTGATTCCAACAAAAAACACACATACACTCTCCAAAAAACATACTATTTTACCAGAGGTACTGCGTGAGAATGGATATGTCACGTGTCAGGCAGGAAAGTGGCATTTAAGCGATAATCCTTTAGAATATGGATTTGATGTAAATATTGGAGGTGGGCACAATGGGTTGCCAAAAAGTTATTACCCGCCTTATAAAAATGTAACAATTGATGGCGTTTCTGATAAATATTTAACGGATGCTATAATGGAAAAAGCGATACAATTTATAGATACTATACAAAAACCATTTTATCTTAATTATTCGCCTTATGCCGTTCATGTGCCCATAATGCCAGTAGATAGTATTTTACCTAAATATGAAAAAAAGGCACCATGGAATGGTCAGGGAAATCCAGAATATGGGTCTATGGTTGATAACCTAGATAGAAACATAGGGTTACTTATAAATAAACTAAAAGAAAAACATCTTTTTGATAATACCTTGATTGTTTTTACTTCAGATAATGGTGGTTTATATGGTATAACCAAACAAAAACCATTACGAGCCGGAAAAGGAAGTTATTATGAAGGTGGTATTAGAGAGCCTTTTTTCTTTGTTTTAAATGGTAAAATAAAAACAAATACGAAGAGTGAAGTCGCAATAACAAATTTAGATATTTTTCCAACAATACTAAATTATGCTAAAGTAGATGCTACTAATTTATCTTTGGATGGAAATAATATAGCAACAATTTTGCAAGAAGAAACTAATGATTTGGAGCGCCCTTTGTTTTGGCATTTTCCTATTTATTTACAAGCCTATAATGAAAATGATAACGAAAACAGAGATTCTTTATTTAGAACACGCCCTGGTTCTGTAGTAAGGAAAGGAGATTGGAAACTTCATTATTATTTTGAAGATAACGATATGGAATTGTATAATTTATCTGAAGATGTTGGAGAAAAAAATAATCTTATAGATACAAATCCAGAAAAGAAAGAGGAGTTATTAAAAATATTGAAAAAATGGTGGAAAGATACTGATGCACCAATTCCAAAGACTAAAAACCCTGTGTACATCAATAAGGTTTCACATCAATAAATTCCCTTTATTTTAATAAAATAATATTTCGGCATAGTACAGGATACAAATCAACTTAGTATGCAGTAAAATTATAAATTAACAAACTTAAAATACAATTATGCAAGCAATTTTAGGCGTTTTATTTCATTCATTAGGAGGTGTTGCAGCAGGTAGTTTTTACATGCCATATAACAAAGTAAAAGGTTGGTCTTGGGAAACCTATTGGATGGTTGGAGGCGTAATGTCTTGGTTAATTGTCCCGCCAATTGCAGCTTATTTAACAGTACCTGGTTTTGTAGAAATTATAGCAACAAGTTCCAATACTATTTTAGGGTTTACCTTTTTAATGGGATTACTTTGGGGTATAGGTGGTTTGACTTATGGTTTAGGAGTGCGTTATTTAGGAATGTCTTTAGGAAATTCGGTTGTACTCGGATTTTGTGCTGCTTTTGGTGCTGTTATACCTTCTATTTATTATAATTTTAATCCGCAAGAAGGTAAAACTTCATTTACTGAGATGTTATCTTCTACAGGAGGACAAGTTGTTTTACTTGGAGTTTTAGTTTGTCTTTTAGGAATTGCACTTTCTGGAAAAGCAGGAATGCTAAAAGAAAAGGAATTATCAGAAGAAGAAAAGAAAAAGAGTGTTTCAGAATTCAATTTGATAAAAGGATTAATTGTTGCAATCTTATCAGGAATTTTAAGTTCCTTTTTTAGCTTTGGTATTGAAGCAGGAAAACCATTAGCAGATGCAGCTGTAGCAGCAGGATATGATCATTTGTTCGCTAATAATGTCACTTTTGTGGTGATTCTTTGGGGTGGTTTAGCTACTAATTTAGTTTGGACTACCATTTTGAGTATCAGAAATAAATCATACAAAGATTTTACAAATAAAAGTACACCAATCCGTAATAATATTTTATTCTCTGCATTAGCAGGAACCATATGGTTTTTACAATTTTTCTTTTACGGAATGGGCGAAAGTAAATTAGGAAATGGAGCAAGCTCTTGGATTTTACATATGTCTACTATTATTTTAACTGCCAATCTATGGGGAATTTATCGAAAAGAATGGCAAGGTGTAACCAAAAAAACAAAATGGACCATAACATCAGGAATTGTAGTGATTATTTTATCCGTTGTTTTGGTGGGTATTGGTAATTCAATTTAAATTACCACATAAAATATGTTTGTTTAACTTTTCTAGTTTTTGTTAAATTCCCTTTTAAAATCATAAACCATCTCTTTAATAATTTCTTTTGGATTTCCATCCGATAGACTCTCAAAAGAGACGTAACCACGAAAGTCATGTCGCTTTATCATTGACGCCATTTTTGACATGTCAGTTCGTTTTTTTTCTTGATTGTGATACACATGTTCTTTGATAAACCAATAATTAGCATAAGGTGCCAATTTTTCAGCTTCTGCATACGGATCATTTGTAGTTCTTAATCCAGAAATATCTAATATAAGTCCAAACCATTCAGAGTTAACTTTCTCTAGTATTTCGATTACTTCATCGGCTTTAAATAAGAACTCATTATGGTTTTGTAGTCCAACAATAACGCCTGTTTGTTCACCATATTTAGCACAAAGTTTGTATTCTTCAATAAGCCATGTTTTTACTTGTTCTTTTGAGTATCCGTCAGGTAAATTTCTACCTGTGAAAACTCGTAGAATAGAAGAGCCAATCATAGATGAAATATCTAGCCAATTTTTAATCATTTCTTGATCCTTTTTTCTAGATTCTACATTTGCGGTTACAAAATTGTTCCTCACACCTGTCCAAGAGATATTTAACCCAAGTTCTAAAGCTCTTTTCTTTAAAGTAAAAATTTCATTTTTTTTCGGTAAACGTGGATAAGAAGAAAAATAATAGGCGGTTAAATCAACAGCATTTAGGCCAATTTCTGAGGCAAATTCCATCATGTCAAATAAATTCATTTTGCCACTACGAAATTCGTCATTAAAAGAATAAGCATTAACACTGTACTGTATTCGTTGTGCAATAGGTTCTATTGAATCTTTGGCAGCTGCAGTCAAAATTGTAGGTGCTACAAAAAGTGCTGGAGTGAATATTAGCTTACGAAGCGCGTCTCTTCTATTCGTATTCATTATATTTTATTTGTTTAATAAATCAATTATTTTTTTCCATATTTCTTCACTTACCTTCATCCCCTCTTTTTCGTTCTTAATCTTATTTATAAGTGATCGTTCACCAGGATAATAAGTCTTTCCATTTGGTTGAGTAGGAGTAACATCTCGAGTATAAGCAATGATTTCTTCAGTAAGTTTTTCTTGAAGTTCATTATCATTATAAGTATTAGGGTTAATACATAGGTAAATTTGAGACACCCCATATTCATGTGGTTCTAATCCAAGTTTGTAAGTTGATTTTCCTGCTGAAAGTAGTGTAGCGAGTATGTCTAAAACCATAGAGAGTGCAGAACCTTTCCAATAACCTATGGGTAGTCCACTTTTAGTGGTCAAAATTTCCTCTGGATTTCTTGTGAGATTGCCATTGGTATCCCATCCTCCATCAAAAGGCAAGGATTGATTATTCAATTTATATTCGTTCATTTTTCCAAAAGAAAATTGACTCATAGCCATATCAAGTACAATGTGTCCTTTTTTTCTAGGTATAGAAATCACTAAAGGATTGTTACCAAGTCTTGCTTCTTTGCCACCCCATGCAGGCATGTTAGGTTCTGTGTTTGTAAAAAGAATACCTATACAGTTTTGTTTTGCCATCATCCAACCATAATAGCCAGCTCGCATCCAATGATTGGTATTTCTTAGAGCCACTAATCCCATTCCGTTTTCTTTAGCAATCTCAATAGCGCGATTGGTACATTTTATAGCGTTTATAACCCCAGAACCTAGTTTACCATCCCATCGTTCAATACAGCCAAAACTTTCTACTTTTTCAGATTCAATATCTTTGTTGATTAACCCTAGTTTCAATTGTTCAATAAAAAAAGGAACCCTGTTAATACCATGGGAATTTACACCATGTAAGGTGTTTTCTGTATGAACCTCAGCTAATAGTTTCGCTTTTTCATCAGTAAACCCATATTTACTAAAGAGCGAAGTAAGAACGTCATTCATTTCTTTACTTTGAATAGTTTTGGTCATGTATTCTTTTTTATGTTATGCTTTAATTTTTTGAGTCAAAACAATATAATATTTGCGTTTAAAATTCTTTGTGTTTAGTCCTGGGTTATTTGCTTGAAAGTCAAAAGTAATGTAAATTCTTTTTAATAAAAATTTTAAAAAAGAGAGGACAGGACATCACAGGATGTTAATATTATCAATAAATATTAGTTTCGAGAAAATATATTCAACAATAAATTATTGATAATGAAAAAATTAACCTTTATAAAAAAATATGTTTTTCTTTTATTGAGTTTTACCTTGATCATCCATACACAAGGTCAAGTAAAATTATCTACCGATTTTACAAGTGAAACTGACAAGAAATTACCAATACACGATGTTTGGAACGTAGCCAACAGAATTAGCCCAAGAAATGGTTCTAATATTCGTCCAGGACTTAAAATGAATATTGTTAGAATGATTGGAGGCATTAATAAAAAAGTAAATGGTGAAAATGCAAAAGATTTAGATTATGATCCTTGTTTATACGATTCTATCAATAATAGATATGTGTATAGATGGGATCCATTAATAGATAGATTAAATAAAGTAGTGAATTCTCAAACAGAAATTTTACAAATTGCTTTAGATCAACCACCTTGGGCTTTTCAACATGGATATACTTTTATTCCAGAAGGTACAAGGGATAATATCAATTTTAGGGAAAATGAAAGAATGTCTATCTATGGAAACTCTCTACCTCCAGCAGATAAAGTCGCTTATCACGATTTTATAAAAGCGTTGATGACAAAATTGGTAGAAACCTATGGAGAAGAAAAAGTGTTGTCTTGGCGTTTTAGAGTAGGTTCAGAAATTGAAACACCAGATCACTGGTTTGGTACCAAACAAGATTTTATAGAACATTTTGCAAATACAGAAAGTGCAGTAAGAGCTATTTTACCTAATGCTAAGGTTGGATTGCATACTAGAAATCCTGGGTTTTTATATAAAAACGGAACTATTTTAAACTACAAAGGCGAACCTTATGCGTCCTTTATTGAAGGTCTTATAGACTATAATCATGCAAATAATATCAAATGTGATTTCTGGGGATTATCAGATTACATTATAATTGGTAATGGTAATCTTAGAGATATGAATGGGAAGTATACCAAAAATTTTGCACCATTAATCAATAATCCTAAATGGAATCCTGAAACTTCTATAGATATAATGGAATATTCTACTGTTACTACAATGAATGGTGCAGATGGTAAAGGTTATATTACTTGTGAAACTTCGCATAGAGAAATCGTAGAACTGATTTTTTCTAACACTTATTATAAGCATAAAGACAAAGGTTTAGAATTTATTTACAGATGGGGAAATAAAACAGGAACTGAAGATCCTGATGCTATAAAAGAATTAAATACAATGGTAGATTTAGTTCGTTATGAAACCAGTATTTCAGGAAACCCTAATACATCAACAAACGAGTTGGATGCTATTTTTGCTAAAAATGATACAAAAGATGAGTATGATGTATTAATCTATAATTACAATAGTAGTTCTATTAATTATAGAAATGCTGAAACTGTTGAGGTAGCATTTACAACAGATTTACCTGTGGGCACAACATTATATTACAGAAGTAAGGCTTACGGAAAAGAGAATAATAAACTTCAGAATTTTTTAATTAATAATGCAAACTACGTAATGAGTGGTTTTGATTCTAAAGGAGCTCCAGACCGTACTTTAACAGAGGCAGGTTATACAGCTTATCAAAATTATGAAAATCCAAATCCTTCTGTTTTTACAGAATGGAAAACCATTACTACTAAAGCAAGAACTGATGGAAAATCTGGATCTGAAGTTAATATTTCTACTGAAATAGGTTCTTTTGCTTTTGAAAAATTCGAATTTAGACCAGAAGCTAATTTTGTAGAAGCCATTACTCCAGCAACCTATGTTTGGTCTACTACAGATGATTTTTCTGCTTGGTCTGCTGTAAAAAATGGTATGACAATCAATACAGAGAACGATAAATTAACTATAGATTTCTCTTCTAATGTTTCTTGGCCTATGCTAGCCATAACTAATTTAAATATAAATGCGAGTTTGTATGGTACGTTAAGAATTGTAGCGAAGAATAGTACAGATAAACCAGATTTGCAAATGGCACCAAATGCGCCAGGTACAACTTTTGCATCAGGTAGAAAAAAAGAAACGATACCTAATGATAACCAATGGCATACAATTAATATTAACTTGACAAACTGGGGATTATGGTCGGGTACTATTACTGAATTTAAGTTTTATAATAATTTTACTTCAGGAAGTCTTGTTTTTGATCGTATCGAATTTATTCCAATAAACCCAACCACACATACGATAACACTTAGCAAAGAAGGGCAAGGTCTTTTAAATTACAGCAGTGGAACTGCACTCAATGGGCAAGAATTGCGTTTGAATGCCATTGCAGATAGTGGTTGGGAGTTTCAAGGTTGGGAAGGAGATATTACAAGTACTGAAAATCCATTAACTGTAACAGTAACATCAGATTTAAATATCAAAGCAATTTTTTCTAATGGTCAATTATCTGTTGATAAAAATAGTTTACAGAAAATTACTGTATTTCCAAATCCAAGTAACAATGGGGTGTTTCAAATAAAAAATCAAACTCTTCAAAGTTGGCAAGTATTCTCTATTACTGGAAAAAAATTAATAGAAGGAAAAGGGAATAGAATAGATATTTCTGCTTACGCAAAGGGTATTTATATTTTAAAAATCAATAATGCTTTTGTAAAGTTATTGTATTAAAAAAAGAACAACACTATAAATTTATAAAAAGCAAATATCATTTTAATATTGATATTTGCTTTTTTTGTTTTCATAAAAAAATTATTACAGCTGCTAAAATAAAATACTCACTTAAAAATTGAGACTGACTTTTCAATTTTTATTATAATTCAAAGAATTTAAATAAAATATATTTAGATGAGGAGTCTACAGGATACTTTTTACACATATACTTTTTAATATAGTAGTCTAAATAAAAAATCGACAAACTTCAGGTTACGATGATATATTAAATTGAGAAGAATTTATCAATCAAAAAATTAAAATATCGGTACAAAGTAATGAATAGCAAAAAAGAATTTTACAGTGAAACTAAAAGTATAGGAGTTTTATTTTCTCTCTTTTTCCTTTTTACAATATCAATAACTTCTGTAAATGCACAATCTCAATGGATTTGGCAACAAGAAGATGGACCAGCAAATACTTGGATGGCGTTTCGAAAAACCATTACTATTGATGCTGTTCCATCAGAAGCAATTGTAAACATTGCTGTTGACAGTAAATATTGGCTTTGGATCAATGGAGAGATGGTATTATTTGAAGGTGGATTAGCAAGAGGCGCTGCACCAAATACCACCTATTACGATCCAGTTGATTTGGCACCTTACTTAAAATCGGGTGAAAATACCATAGCCATTTTAGCTTGGTATTTTGGACGTACACGAAAGTCACATTTAGATAGTGGTAAAGGAGGTTTGTATGTTTCTGCTGATTGGAATGCCGATTTAAATACAAATACCTCCTGGAAAATGAAATTACATCCAGCCTATGATCCAAATAGTGGTGGAGGTGGGGAAGATAATAGAATTACCCCTTATAGTGTAAAATTCGATGCGCGAAATGCATTGGGAGATTGGACAGATAATGCTTGGTATACTGAAGGTTATGATGATAGTAATTGGGATACTCCTACAGAAAAAGGAGGAATAAATAGTCAGCCTTGGGGCAATTTGGTAGAACGTGCCATTCCTCAATGGAATGATAGAGGATTAACAGATTATCCATCAATGACAGTAAATGGTGCTGCAATCCAGCTCCCTTACACAAATAATTCTGGTTCTACTATAACTGTAAAAGCAAAACTCCCTTTTAACCAACAAATTACACCCTACATAAAGTTGAATGCTACATCTGGTAAAACTGTTGTTATTGATACTGATAATAATTTGCATTTATTAAAATCAACTTATATTTCTAAAAGTGGTGTTCAAGAATTTGAAGGATATACTTGGTTCAATGGACATTTTGTAGAATACAGCATTCCTTCAGGATTAGAAGTGCAAGAACTAAAATATCGTTGGACAGGTGTAGGTGAAATGACTGGAACTTTTGAATGTGATGATCAATTTTATAATCGTTTATGGTGGATGGCTCGAAATACTTTATATATCTGTGCAAGAGATGGATATATGGATTGTCCTGATAGAGAAAGAGCTTTATGGATTGGAGATGTGGGTGATCAAACAGGAGCAATTTTCTATACTTTAGATGAAGCAGGAAGAAAATTATTAAAGAAAGCTATTGACAATACCATTAACTATCGAAGAGGAGATATTATCGAAGGCTTAACACCAGGTTTTGGTAGCTTTCAAACTAAAACTGCCGAATTTGCAGCACAAAGTCTTCAGTTTATTGACAATGTGGTTTGGCAATATTATTATAATACTGGTGATAAGGCTACTGTTGAAAATGCGTATCCAGCTATATTAACGTACTTGAAATTATGGAATATGGCTTCAGATGGTATGCCAGAAAACAGGATAGGAGGCGTAAGTTGGACAGATTGGGGTAGCGATCGTGATTCACACGCAATAAGAGCTACTTCGTATTATATCGCGCTAAAAGCAGCCAAAAAAATGGCTATTGTATTAGATAAAACTGAAGATATATCTTGGTATGATGCTAGAATTAATAGCATTAAACAAAACTACGTTCAAAAATATTGGAGAGGAAGTAGCTATAATACTTCAGGAAACCCGATAGAAGAACGTGTTAGTTCTCTTGCAGTAATAGCAGGTTTAGCTGATGAAAGTCACTATGAAACTTTAGTAGATGAAGTGTTATTCCCAGTTAGAAAATCAAGTCCACATTTTGAATGGTTAGCAGAAGAGGCGTTGATGCAATTAGGGCATCCAGAAAAAGCATTAACTAGAATGCGAGAGGTATATGATTTTCAGGTGGATAACCCGAATTTAACCACTTTATACGAACGTTTTGAGAGTGATCCAAAAGGTAGTTTGGGTACACCAAACCACGCTTGGAATGCGCCTAATTATATAATGTCACGTTATATAACAGGAATTAAGGCTACAGAAGTGGCTTGGGCATCTTACGAAGTGTGTCCAACTTTAGCGAATTTAACTTCTTTTAAAACTACAGTACCTTCTGTTAAAGGCGATATCTTAGTTGAAGTTCAGGCAGGTAAAACAAATTTTAATTTAAAACTAGAATCACCAGATAACACTTCAGCTGTAGTAGGAATCCCTAAAACCAATACAGAGATTTTTGAGGTTACTGTTGGAGGTGTAACTGTTTGGAAAGAGAATGCATTTGTAGATGGAGTTCAAGGAATTACTTTTAATAGTGAAGATGATGCTTTTCTAAAATTCAATGTAATACCTGGATCTTGGGAGTTTGATGCAAGTGTATTTGTAGACTATGCTCCCGAAATTTCGTTTATTACACCTAATGCAGATAGCGAAATTGAAAAAGGCTATTCGTCTCTAGATATTGAGTTAAATGTTAGTGATGATGAAGGCATTGAAAAAGTAGAATTGTTTCTTGATAATCAATTGATAGCTACAAAAACAACTGCTCCTTTTAATTTTTCCTCATCTAGTACATCATCATTATTAGATTTAGAAGGTGGAGAATATGAAATAAAAGCTATAGTTACAGATACTGATGGTAAAACAGCTGAAGCAAGTACAACGTTTAAGGTTTTAGATAAAGCAGGTATTTTTACAAACAAACTGCTATTTTATTTACCCTTAGAAGAGAATGGTACTGATGAAAGTGGAAATGAGAATAATGCAACTATGGGATCTGCTGTAACTTATGCAGATGCAAAATATGGTAAAGGAGCAGCATTTAGTTATATAGAAGGGTCTTATTTTACATCTGCAAATAATGTTTTCGAATACAGTGCTGAAACTGCATATACAATTGCATTTTGGTTGAAGGTAACAGATTACACAACTCGTGGAGATATTTTGCAACCAACTAATGGGCGTACCTTACTATATTCTAATGGTGCTGATTTAAGTTTTAGGTCTTCGCATCAAAAAAAGTCCATTTCTTTTAATGTAGATAACAATGAAAAAGATGACTGGTTGCATATTGCTTTGGTGATAGACCAAAGAGAAGGACAAAGAGAACATAAGTTTTACGTAAATGGTGAGCAAAGAGGTAGTATTGCGCAATATGATGAATTTGAAACAGACAAACCTAAAGCTTTAGGTAGATTAATTTTCGGTTCGTTTTCGTCAACGCAAATCGTGAGAAACTTTACTGGGATGCTAGATGAAGTGTATATGTTTGACGATGCACTTTCTGAAACGGAAATTAATGAAGTAATGAATATTGAAAATCTTCAAGAATATCTTTCTAGCCTTAGTATTGTAGAGAATAGTTTTAAGAATAATAAAGTAAAATTATTTCCAAATCCTGCAAATCAAACAATTACAATCATTAGTGATAAAATAGTTAAAGCTAAAGTGTACGATTTATCTGGAAGAATGATAAAAACATTCACTGTAAATAATAGCACTTTAGATGTATCTTCTTTGAGTGATGGAGTATATATAATGCAAATGAAAGATGTAGACGGTAAACTTTACGAATCAAAATTTATCAAACAATAGGATAATAATATGAAAACGTAAAAAAAAACCTAATTAAAAAACATCTATTTCATTTAATTCTCATTGACAAGTAAGTACAGGATGATAATCGTTGAAAGAAAGTCTATTTTTCAACGAATATTATACGTTAATACTATTTAATAAATGAAAGCTTATACTTGTTTTTTTGCTCTTGTGTTAGTTTTGGTTCTTTTTTCTTGTGAAGAGAAAAGTCTAAAAAACCCAAACAAAAAAGATTTATTTAGCAAATTCCAAAACCCACCAGCAGAAGCAAGACCTTTTGTGCGTTGGTGGTGGAATGGAAATAAAGTAAAAACAAAAGAACTCGATAGACAATTAGAGTCGCTAAAAAGTGTTGGTTTTGGTGGGGTAGAAATTAACCCTATTGCTATGCCACTCGCATTTGATAAAAGTGAGAGATCACTAGTTTGGATGAGTGATGAGTGGGTAGATATGGTTGTTCACGCTGCACAAAAAGCCAAAGACTTGGGGATGATTACAGATATTATTGCTGGTACAGGTTGGCCATTTGGAGGAGAATTTTTAAAAGACGAAGAAACGAGTCAACGAATGGTAACTGATAAAATATTCTATAACTCAAATTCTGTAATTAAAGTTGATGAAAATTTCCTAATCAATCGTTACAAAAAAAAGTATAACAAATCTCGTTCACAGAGGCATATTAGTAAAAGAACTACTTATACTCTTGCTAACTTAGCTTTAGTTCCTGTAAATTGTAATAATGAAGATGAAATTATTAACCTTTCAGAATTCTTAGATAAAAACAATAAATTAAATTATAAAATTGAAAAATCTGGTGATTATTATCTGAGTTATGCAATAATTCAACAAAATTTTAGAAACGTTACTTTAGGCGCTCCAGGAGGTGCAGGTCCTGTAATGGATCATTATAAAAAAGAAATGACCTTAGCGTATTTGAATCGCTTAAAGAAAATTTCTGAACGTTCAGGGATTCCATTAAATCAATTAATTAGAGCCATTTTTTGCGATAGTATCGAGGTTTCTGGCGCAAACTGGACAGATAGTTTTGATGAGCTATTCTTTAACGCTTACGGTTATCAACTAAAAAAATGGATGCCTTTTGTCTTCTATTCAGCTAAAGGAAATTATGCAAATGATAAGTATTCAAACCAATTTTCATCAGAATTTAAAGATAAATTAAAGCGAGTACGATACGATTACAATAAGCTTTTGGTAGAAATATTCTTAAAAAACTTTACACAAACGTATAAAGATTTCTGTGAAGAAAATGGTGTATTGTGTAGATATCAAGCGTATGGAACACCATTTTTAATGGGGATGCTAGATGGCTATATGATACCTGATATACCAGAAAGTAACAACTGGATTTATTCTTCAGAAATGAAAGATTCTTTGTGGCAATGGAACCAAAATCATGGGTATATGACTTGGAATCTATATGCTTCTGCTGGTGGGCATTTAACCAACAAAAAGATTGTAAGTTCTGAAGTAATGACTAATACACGTGGTGTTTTTAAAACAACTCTAGAGGAGATAAAACAACACGATGATATGAATTTCATTACAGGGATTAATCATTCAATTTTACACGGTTATAATTATTCGCCAAAATCAGCACCTTTTCCTGGTTGGATTCGTTATGGTGCATATTTTAGTGAACAAAATACCTGGTGGAAACACTTGAATAGTTGGGTAGATTACAATGCAAGATTATCAGCAGTTTTTCAAAACTCACAAGCAGATAAATCGATTGCTATTATTGGACCAACTGATGATATCTGGGGAGATAAAGGTTTGGCAAGAGAACCTTTTCATATGGAACCAAAATATTTACATAAAATCTGGGAACATATCAGTCAATTAGGCTATTCTTGTGAATATATCAATCAAAATGTGTTGACTAACGCTGAAATTAAAAATGGTGAAATTGCTTTTGGAAATATGCGCTACAAATTATTGGTTTTGGCGAGTTTACAATCCATTCATCCAGAAACCGCTATTGCCATTCAAAAGTTTGTGGTTTCAGGAGGTAAAGTTGTTGTGATTGATGAGCTTCCAAAAAAATCATTGCACTTTAAGGATGCTGATAAAAACGATACAAAGGTTAAAGAAGTGATGGAAGGAGTCTTAGCTAAAAATCCAAATGCATTTATCCAAGTTAATCAGCCAAAATCTTTAAAAAACCTACTCAATTGGACAAAAGGTATTCTTGAGAAATCTGCAATTGCTCCAGATGTTGTAATGAGTAGTCCTTCTAAAAAAGTGTATCAAATTCATCAATATACGAAAGAGAAAGAATTGTATTTTTTTACAAATGTTCACAAATTTGAAACTGCAAAATTTAAGGCTGATTTTCCTGTAAAAGGGAAATATCCTTATGTATGGAATCCAGAAACTGGAGAAAGAACACCATATTATTATTATGCTAAAAATGCAAATGAGTTAGAAATTTCTTTGAATCCTTTGGAATCTTTATTGTTAGTTTTTGAAGATGAAAAACCAACAGAAATCCCATTAATCAATTCAAAAAAAGTTGAAAAATCAAAGATAGTTAATGGAATATGGAATGTTTCAGGAACTAGAGTTGATGGAAAAACCTTTACTTGGAAAATGGATGAATTGATTGATTTTAGTCAATCAGAAGACAAAACACAAAGTTCATTTGGAGGAGAAATTAGCTATACAATTAATGTAAATAACGATGGTAATTATACACATTTAGATTTAGGAAATGTAAATGGAGGAGTTACAGAATTGTATATAAACAATAAAAAAGTAGGAAAACGTTGGTATGGAAAAGCGATTTATCAAGTAAAAGATTACTTAAAACAAGGAGAAAATAAAATAGAAATTAAATACACAACAGTATTGGCCAATTATTGTAAATCACTCAACAATCCTTTAACCAAAAGATGGACTAGAAATTACAAAGATTTGGCGCCAACAGGATTAGAAGGTTCTTTAAAACTTTTAAGTTATTGATACTCTTTATACAATAATGATAGTTTCAAGTATAATTTTAAAGTTTCAGGTTGATAGAACCTTGATTAAAATCAACTTTTTTGAGGGACTGTGCAGGATACTGTTCTTAGAAAATAATAATATTTTTGAGTAACTAAAGTTAAATATTACAAGATGTTGAAGAAATTACTTTGTTTTACCTTACTACTCACTGTATCTGTATTTTCTCAAGATTATCCATTTAATTTGCCTACCAATATGGAAGCAACAATTAATATAACATCTTCGAAGACAGAAGTGTTTAATAATCTATTACTAGGTACAAATACACATCATTTTTCAACTGCAAAAGAAAAAAACTTAATAAATAAATTAAAACCAATAACCATAAGATTTCCTCACGGTTTATGGGCAAATTGGTACGATTGGCGAAGAGATGTTACTAGACTTTTTGGAGAAGAATCTTTTCAATACGAACAAGGAGTAAATAAAACGATTAAAACCAAAAAACCTGATTTATTAGCCAATATAAAGATATTTGATGCTAATAATATTAAAGTGGGTATTGATGGACTTACAAGTTTAAATGCAACAAGAAAATCTCAAACAGGTTCAGGTTTTGATATGATGTGGACATTTAATATGAGTGCTGATGGTACTGATTTTAATAATGAAAGTCCTGAAACTATAGCAAGGTATAATGATTTGATTGCTAGAGGTTTTGAGGTAAAAGTTATAGAATTGGGAAATGAAAATTTTTATCCTGGACAGAGAAGCTCAATAATACCAAATACTGATGATTATATTGCTAGGGCAAAATCGATGTCTAGAGCTTTAAAAGCTAAAGATCCTAATATAAGAGTTTCTGTACCTTTATTAAGAAGAGATAGTTGGGCAAACCCTAACTGGAATAAAGATTTAACGGAAGATCTTACGTATTTTGATGCAGTTACAGTACATACTTATGTAGGTTCAGATCCCGATGATTCTAATAATAGCGATGATGCTTATAGCACTGCACTTACTGCACGTAAATTTTTAGGAAATTCTATTTATGATTATGCTCATAAAGTGGCGCCTAATAAACCAATCTGGTTAACAGAATGGGGCGTAAAATCTGGTGGCCCAAATGCAGTTTCTGTACTAGGAATGGTAGATTGTTATATTTTTATGAGTCAAAATCAAGATGTTTTTGAGCGTGCCAACTGGTTTAGCGTAAATGGGCAATTAAACTCTCATTACGTTTGGGAAACCTATATTTCTCCTAGTGGTAAAGAGCGCCCAAGAATTAAGTATCCTTTAGAAAAAACATTATTTGGTTCAGCTTATGAAATCATTCGTTTGGCTTTGGAAAATACCACATTATTAGACAGCGACGTAGAAGTATCAAATTTAGTAGATGGAGTAAAAGCTGTTAACGCAAGAGTTGTAACAAAAAATGGTAAGACCTCCGTTTTCGTTGTAAACCTTAGTAATCAAGATGTGCCTTTCAATATAAATTTAGATGGAGAGGAATATACTGATGTATCAATTCACAAAGCGATTGCATTTAATAAAATAGATGAAGAAAGAGCTATGGGTATTGATGTAGATCCGTTAACTTTAATTAATCAAGGAAGTGAAGGAATTACTTTGCCTAAACTTTCTATAAATATTATTGAATTAAGTAATGCTACATTATCCACTTCAGAGATAGAACAAGAACAAATAATTAAAATATTTCCAAATCCAAGTAAAGGTGTGTTTAATATCAAAATAAACAATGGAGAAAAGGCACAATATAGAATTTATTCAATTAATGGAATGGAAGTTCAAAAAGGTAATTTTATATCAGAAAAACAAGTGCGTTTTGAGAATATACAAAAAGGCATTTACATATTACAATTAGAGAGTGAGCAAGGGATTTCTAATCATAAAATTATAGTAAAATAAGATAGAGTATATTAAATTTTAAAACCATAATCTGTAAGGTCAAACATAAATGATGTTAAACAAACAAACGTTTTATTCCATAATTTTTTTAGCTATTCTTTTAGTTTCTTGTAAACAAGTTTCTACAACTAGCAGCTCAATAACTTTTGAGAAATTATTGGTAAATACCAAACAAAATCCATCAACCATAGAAAGCAAAAAACCTTTATTTTCTTGGATTGTTAATGCAGAAGGTTTCAATAAATCGCAATCTGCATATCAAATTTTGGTAGCATCATCAAAAGAAAAATTAAATGAAACTGATACTGATGTTTGGAATTCAAATAAAGTAAAAAGTAACAAATCTGCCTTTGTAAAATACCAAGGAGAGGAGTTAAAAGCAATGCAAACCTATTTTTGGAAAGTGAAGATTTGGGATGAAAATGGAGAATCTACAAAATGGTCTGCTGTTCAAAAATTTGAAATGGGTTTGCTAACAAAAAAAAACTGGGGAGATTCTAAATGGATTACTTTAAAAAATGATACGAGAACTTCTCCATATCAATTTAGAAACTACAAAACAGGTAGAATGAAAACGCCTAAAAAGGTAAATGGTTTTGCTGCTAGTTATTTTAGAAACGAACTAGCAATTGATAAAAAAGTAGAAAACGCCCAAGTTTATATCTGTGGCTTAGGATATTATGAGCTGTACCTAAATGGAGAAAAAGTAGGCGATCACGTTTTAGATCCTGCTCCTTCTAATTACGACAAGCAAGCGTATTATGTAAATTATGATATTACATCAGCTATAAAGTCAGGCAAAAATGCATTCGGAATTATTTTAGGAAACGGGTTTTATGGGCAAGATATTTCTTGGAAAAGAGATCCAGAATCAGAAAAAGATATGGCTTATGGACCACCAACTGTAAAATGTTTAGTAAAACTAAAATATACAGATGGTTCTACAAAAGATTTTTATACGGATGAGAATTGGAAAGAATCCACAGGTCCTATTGTATTCAACAATATTTATGGAGGAGATACGTATGACGCACGTTACGAAATCGGAAAATGGAATACAGTGGGTTATGATGATAGTGCTTGGGGAAATGCGAAAATTGCATCGCCAAAACTAAGAACAATTAGCGCACAACAAATGCCTGCCATTAAAAAGTTAAAAGAGTTAGCACCTAAAAGAGTTTTTAAAGGTACAGATGGAGAATGGATTGTAGATTTTGGGCAAAACATTGCTGGTTGGGTAAAAATTAATGTAGAAGAAAAAAAAGGACAACTGATAGATATTATTACTACAGAAGCACTTTTAACAAACGGAAAAGATATTTTTAAAGGCTCTACAGGTGGTGGTGCAAATGGAATGACACAAGTTTACAAATACATCTGTAAAGGTGATGGGATAGAATCTTGGGAACCTAAATTTAGTTATCACGGATTTCGATATGCAAAAATTATTGGAATTTCTAGAAAGCCAGATGCAGATATGATTAAAGCGGTTTTGGTAGCTACAGACATTCAAGAAACAGGAAGTTTTACATCTTCTGATAAATTGCTAAATAAAATGCATAGCATTAGTAAATGGACAATTGTAGACAACGTTCACGGAATTCCAGAAGATTGTCCTCATAGAGAAAAATGTGGTTGGTTAGGTGATGCACACGCATTTTGTGAATATGCTTTATACAATTATGATATGTATGATTTTTATAAAAAATACATGGAAGACATTAAAACACAAATGCGACCAACAAAAGGACATAACAATCCTGAATTAAAGTTTCAAGTGCCAACAATGATTGCACCAGGTAAAAGAACTTCTACGTATGCAAAAATAGATTGGGGTGTAGCAACAATGTATTTGCCTTGGTACAATTATAAGTTTTATGGTGATGATGAAATCGTAAAAGACTATTATGAACCAATGAAAGGATTGACCGATTTTTACCTGAACTTTAAGGGAGAAAACGGAATTATGCAAGATGGAATGGGAGATTGGTGTCCGCCACTTTGGGATAGAAGAAAAAATCCAAGTGCAATGGAATGTGATCCTATTATTTCTGCAAATGCCTATTTTTATGATGTTTTAGGAATTATGGAGAAATTTGCAAAAATGAATAATGATGCTGTTTATGAAACGAAAATGAAACAAGAAAAAGAAGCGTTGTTAAAAGCCTTCAATCAACAGTTTTTAGTTGATATTCCAAACACAAAACACAAATGGTATCAAAGTCAGACAGCAACTGTACAAGCTTTACAATTTAATATGGTTCCAGCATCAGAAATAGAAACTGTTGTAAATGGTTTAGTGCACAATATTGTTGAGGTAAAAGGAGGTCATCACTCTACAGGTATTCATGGTAACAGATACATTTATACAGTGTTGTCTAAATACGGAAAAGCAGATTTAGCGTATCAAATTTTAACAACACCAGAATTTCCTAGTCAAACCTATGTAATGAATTCAGGTTTCACAACATGGCCAGAGCGTCAGTTTATTTGGGAAGAAATGGAAGGACCATCAAACTCCTTAAACCATCCAATGCATAGTGGTTTTGCTGCGTATTTTTACGAGTCTTTAGGTGGTATTCAATCATCAACAGAAAAAGCAGGATTTAAACAATTTATCATAAATCCAGAATTTCCAAGTCAAATTTCAAGTACAAAAGTATCTGTACCTACTCCGTTTGGAAAAATCAAAAATAGTTGGACTTCTGAAAATGGTTTTTTAACAATGAATTTGGAAGTGCCTTTTAATACTGAAGCTAAAATTATTTTAAATCAAAACGAGTTTGCATCTTTAAAAATAAATGATACATCTTTTGATGCTTTTAAAGATAAAAATGAAATTGTCATAGCAGATACAACAAATATACTTTTAGGTTCTGGAACCTATAAAATAAAATATCAAAAAACATCAAAATAAATACATTACACAACAGGATACTTGGCCTTAAAAGTTAAATTAACTTTGAGAAATAGATTTAAAACATCAACAATGAAGAAAAGCATTTTACTTTTTGTACTATCAATAATATCAATCCAATTATACTCACAAACAGCAACTTGCGATGGTTCCTTACCATTTGAAGAAAAAGATGGTTTATTAACAATAGAAATGGAATCTGGTATTTTTCCTGCTGATTCAAATTGGAAAACTGGTAGTGAATCTGATCCTAATTTATCTGGTGCTTCTATAGATTATATATATTGGGATGGTACTCAATCTTTCAGTGCTTTATCTGGTGCTGCAATAACTTACAATATAAAAATTAACAATCCAGGAACTTACAGGTTTGCTTGGCGAGGCAGAATTGGTATGGGGGATTCTGGAGGCGAACATAATGATGCTTGGCTTCGTATAGAAGCAGATGACTTTTACGCTACGAGCCAAAATAGCCCTACTGCTACTTCTCAGTTAGAACCAAAACCTAGTTGTAATAGTAACCCAGATAGAGATTGTCCAGAAGGTTCTAGTACAAATGGCTATTTTAAGGCTTTTATGAATAGGCATCCCGTAAACTCAACTCCAGATAGAAAATGGGGTTTTGTAACAAACACAAACGATGGAAATTCATATAGATTTATATGGGCAACTTTTAATACTGCTGGTAATTATTCTATAATTGTTGATGCAAGGTCCAATTTCTTTTTTATGGATAAAATGGTGTTAAGAAAAAGTAATTTATCAGATTCTAATGCACACAATTTAAACAACCCAGAATCTACTTGTTATGATGCTTCTTTATCTACTAAAGATTTAAAAAAAAAGGAAACTAAAATTTACCCCAACCCTACTACAGGAAAAATAGAAATAAAAAACATCCCTTTAAATTCTAATTTAATTATTACCAATATGTTTGGTGCTGTAGTTAGAAAAATAAAAAGCGATAATACTTCAAAAATGATAGACATTAGTGATTTAACCAATGGTGTTTACTTTATTTCTAATGATGACAAAACCAATCATTTTGTAAAGAAAATTATTAAAATATAATCTTATATTCAAACATCACAGTGCTTAGAGTGTTAAAATGCTTTTTAGTCTTATCTCTTACGCTTCTTTTCAGTTGTAAAAAAAAAGAAATCAAAGAGTATAAAAAACCAAACATTCTATTTATTCTGGTAGACGATCTAGGGTATCATGATTTAAGTTTTACGGGCAGCAAATTCTACGAAACACCACATGTAGATCAACTCGCTAATCAAAGTGTAATTTTTACGCAAGGCTATGCAGCAAGTAGAGTTTGTAGCCCTTCTAGAGCCAGTATTATGACTGGTAAATTTACAGCGCGTCATGGAATTACAGATTGGATTGGCGCAAAAACCGGTACAGATTGGCGCAGTAGAAAAAGGTATGATAAATTATTACCCCCAAATTATGTTCAGAATTTACCAAAAGACGATATTACTATTGCAGAAACTTTAAAAAACAATGGTTACAAAACTTTTTTTGCAGGAAAATGGCACTTAGGTAACAAAGGTTCGTATCCAGAAGATCATGGTTTTGATATCAATAAAGGAGGTTTTCATAGAGGAGGTCCTGCAGGTGGTTTTTTTAGTCCTTGGCAAAACCCGAAACTAGAAAACAAACAAAAAGGAGAAAATCTTACCATACGTTTAGCCAAAGAAACTGCCAATTTTATCCAACAAAATAAAGATTCAACCTTTTTTGCTTTTTTATCTTTCTATGCTGTGCATGCACCTATCCAGACTACAGAAGCAAAATGGAAAAAATACAGAGATAAAGCAGACAGTTTAGGAATTATTAATTCTGGTTATAAAATGGAACGAGTTTTGCCAATTCGTCAAGTGCAAGACAATCCTATTTATGGTGGTTTGGTAGCCACTATGGATGATGCTGTGGGTATTGTTTTAAAAACTTTAAAAGATAATGGTTTAGATAAAAATACAATTGTTGTTTTTACTTCAGATAATGGAGGTGTGGCTTCTGGAGATAATTTTTCTACAAGTAATTTACCTTTAAGAGGCGGAAAAGGCTACCAATGGGAAGGTGGAATTAGAGAACCTTTTTTCATAAAAGTTCCTTGGTTAAAAAGTAAAGTAACAGAAACAAATTTCCCAGTAATTCATACTGATTTTTATCCAACGTTTTTAGATTTAGCAGGTATTGCTCTAAAACCAAAACAGCATATAGATGGTATTAGCTTAAAACCTATTTTAGAAGGAAAAGAAATCAATACAGATAGACCATTATTTTGGCACTATCCACATTATGGTAATCAAGGTGGAGAACCATCATCTATCATTCAGCAAAATGGTTGGAAATTGATTCATTATTGGGAAGATAACCGTCAAGAATTATTTAAGTTGCCATCAACTGAAAAAGATGAATTGAATGTAGTTGCAAAACACCCAAAATTGGCAAAGCAACTTCATAATAAATTAATGAATTGGTTACACGAAGTCGACGCTAAATTTCCTAAAAAAGACACAGAATACGATAGTATAAAAGACGCAAAAAGAGATTTTAATATTATCAACCAAAAATTAAAATCCTTAGAAAAAAACAGATTAAAAGTATTGTCTAAAGATTTTGAACCCAACAAAAATTGGTGGAAAAGTAAAACTACTATTGATTAAATAACAATTATGAAAAGATTAATTTATTTGGTGCTTTTTAGTTTATCAATTTTAAATTGTGAAGATTCAAAAAAGGATGATTTTAAGTCTATTTTTAACGGCAAAAATTTAGAAGGATGGAATGGAGATAAAACCTATTGGTCTGTAAAAGAAGGAATTTTAGTTGGTGAAGTTACTCCAGAAACTATTTTAAAAAGAAATTCATTTATCATCTACGAAAAAGAACAACCTTCAAATTTTGAACTAAAACTAGAATATAGAATTTCAACTTCAGGTAATAGTGGAGTCAATTACAGAAGTGAAAAGATTAAAAATATGCCTTTTGCTTTAAGAGGATATCAATCTGATATTGATGGAAAAACCAAATATACAGGTCAGAATTACGAAGAAAAAAAGCGAACCACTTTGGCTTATATTGGTGAGGAAGTCATCATTAAAGAAATGCCAGATAGTATTCCTTTAACGAATCTTAGAAAAAATGTGAAAAAAAATTGTTGGCAAACAAGAAACGTAGTAGCCTCACTAGGTGATAAAAAAGACTTAAAAGCTTCAATTAAAAATAATGATTGGAATAGCATGCATCTTATTGTAAAAGACAACCAAATGCAACATTTTGTTAATGGTGTTTTAATGAGTGATGTTACTGATTTAGATACTCAGAATAGAAGTAGTAAAGGATTCATAGGTGTTCAAGTACATACAGGTCCGCCAATGAAAATCGAGTATAAAAATATTAGATTAAAAGTGATAGATTAACTTATTATTTCTTCTTTTAATCATTTAAAATTTTCCAATCTGTTGTTAGAAAAATATGCAATTAATGCAGTTTGTAGCTGTTTTTTGCAGTTTACAAGAAAAACATTTTTTAAACTTTATTATCTGTATTCTTTTGTGGTATAAATATTTAAATTTACTACAATGAAAAATGTATTCTATTCTTTATTCTTATTATTCATTTCCTTTCAATTACAATCTCAAGAAATTGAGAAACTACCTAAAATTCCTTGGGAAGAAATTGTTGAGGTGAATAATAATGAACTTTACAAAATAGCTAGATGGAATACTGATGTTTATATTCAATTAGAAGGAAATTATAATAAACAAGATTCATTAGAAGTTGCTAGAGTTATTAAAAAGTTAGATTCAATCACAGAAACGATAACTATAAAATTTGCTACTGATAACAATGCTAACTATAAAATACATTATTTAGATAAATATCAATATTCAAAATACGATCCTAATAGGGAACTTACTAATAGTATTTCAAAAGGTTACCAAGGAAATATAAGGAAAGTTGACGTTCGACTATATTTAGTAGATCAAACAAACGCAGAAATTAGAAAAACATTAGAATATAATATTGCAAATTGTTTAGTTTTTGGTCATTTTCCGAGTTACATGAGCTTAAAAAGAAATAGCATCTTTCATGCTTACAATAATAAGAAAAATAAAAACAAACCTCTTAATTCCCGAGATTTAGAAATCATTAAAGAGATTTATAAAAAAGGATTTAAAAAAAGATTAAAAAAAGCCGAAATACAATTTAGAGAAAACACAATTAAAAATTTAGAGAAATATAAAATTGATTTAAAACATAAGAATCTTTGGTGGGTAAGAAATCCAATAGCAGTTATATTAATACCTACTTTAGTATTATTTCTATTTTTTCTATTTTTCACATCTAAAATAAAAAATTATATAAATAGAACACTAAATAATAACTTTCTTAAATTTTTACTAGTAAGTTTAATTGCTGTTTGTTTTATAGATATCTTAATCATATTTTCTATTTCGTTTTACGATTATTTAAGTACACCACCTAGTTTTAGATTTTCAATAATAAGGTTTGATACTGTATTTTCCACTTTTGTATTTTCTTGTATTTGCTTTCCGTTTTTATTTTTATTTCGATTTTTAGAGAAAAAAATTGAAAAAGCTCATATCGATATTATTACTAAAACAAGTTTAATCTTCTTATCAACTGGTTTTTTGCCTTTTATAATAATATTAGTGATTGCAGTTTTAAGTTTAAGAGAAGGGAAAAATTACCAAGGAACTTATACTACTTTATCGTACGTTTTTATTGCATCTATGATTATCGCTTCAATAAGAGCATTAATAAGCTACTTCATCTTTAAAGAACGTAATTTAATTGTAGAAAACGAAAAACAATTATCTAACTTAAGAGAACTAAAAGCACAAGCAGAATTAAAATCATTACAATCTCAAATAAACCCACATTTTTTATACAACTCCTTAAATTCTATTGCTAGTTTAGCACCAATAGATGCCGATAAAACCCAGAAAATGGCACATTCTTTATCAGATTTATTTAAATACTCCATCAACAGAAAAGGAAAAAAAATGAGTACTGTTAAAGATGAAATAGAAATGGTAAAATCGTATTTAGATATCGAGAAGATACGTTTTGGAGACCGTTTACAATTTGATATTGAGGTTCGAAAAGAAATCCAAAACTATCAAATTCCTTTATTTTTAATTCAACCTTTGATAGAAAATGCAGTAAAACACGGGATTTCTCAAAATGAAGGCAAAGGAAAAATCATTTTAAAAATTGAAAAGAGCGCCTACGAACTTATAATTTCAGTTTCAGATAATGGTCCAGATTTTCCTGAAGGTTTGGTCAGTGGTCATGGTTTGCAAACCGTTTACGATTTATTACGATTAAGTTATGGCGAAAATGCTTCCTTAAATTGGGCAAACTCTCCTCAAAAAATAATTACGATTACAATTTTAGAAACTCCATAATATGAACAAACCTTATACAACGATTATTATAGATGATGAAGCACCTGCAAGAGCAGGATTAGAAAACTTATTGAAGTCATTTCCAGAAACGTTTCAAATTATAGATTTTGCTCAAAATGTAACTGAAGCTAAAGAAAAAATAATCTTACAAAATCCAGATATTATCTTTTTAGATATAGAAATGCCTAAGCAAAATGGTTTCGATTTGTTGATGCAATTAGAAACAATACCTATTGTTGTTTTTTGTACTGCTTATGATCAGTATGCTCTAGAAGCTTTTGAAACCAACAGTATAGATTATTTGGTAAAACCTGTAAAGCTAGATCGTATTAAAAAAACAGTTCAGAAATTAAAAACGTTCCATAAAAACAAATCTTCAGAAGATATTCTGAATGTTTTAAAAGAGATTTCGAGTAGAAAAGAAATCAAAAAAATGACTTCTATTACTGTTAAGAAAAACGATAAACTTATTTTTATAAAGTTAGATGATATCGCTTTTTTTGAAGCTGATAGCAATTATACAAAAATAAGTTGTGAGTCAGGAATCTTCTTAAGTACAGAATCTATTTCTAGTTTAGAAAACAAATTACCTGATAATTTTTTACGTATTCACAGAGGTATTATTATTAATAAGGATTTTGTAAACGATATTCAAAAGTATTTTAATAGTAGGTTTGTTATCACTTTAAAAGATAAAAAACAATCAAGTATTACTTCTGGTAGAAGTTATAATGTTGCTATTAAAGAATGGATATCAGTTTAAAACATAAGATTTAGATTAATTTGATTAGTTTTAAAAAAATAAAAAATGCTGTAATAAGATTTTATCCTATTAGGATTTTTTTTTCTTTTTCCTTTTAGGTCCTCTCGGTTTTTGAGGGTTTTTAGCTACATAATCTAAAAGAATATTTTTCACATCATCAACAGTACCTTGTTTTAATCCATTATGTACATTTGCTCCAGTAATCCAGTATAAAATCATACCAGCATCAGAGCAATCCCATTTTCCTTTTTGAAATCGAACAACATCATCTACTTCTGCTAATTTTCCTATGGTCCAAATCAATTGAATACGCGAATCTGTATGATTTTTAGCCCAATCCCATTCAGCAATAGGAACCTTTAATTTTATATTTTGATCAGGAATACGAACTTCCTCAATACCAAAATCTAAAATTTGCTTCCAAGTATAAAAATCTCCAGCATTATCATTCGCAGGGTGATGTGTAATCACCTTTACAAATTTGTGTTTTGCTTTTGGTGTTTTTTGTAAAGCCATTCCAATGATATCTGGTTCACCAGCTTCAACAATCCACAAAGGATTGTCTTTTGTTGATGCATTAATTGCCCAACACAAATCGTTAATGGTTGCTTCTTTTTGCCAAATAGCGTCAAAAAATGTTAGGTGTTCAAAACCTGTCCAACGTCTTGCTGTCATATCACAAGCAACTTGCATTAAATGATGACGTTCTTTTTCTGCTTTTTCAGAAATTCTGTCATCTCTAACCAAATCGCAACTATGAGAATAATGCACCAATCTACTTTGTAAACCAGCAGCTTTAAGTATAGCAATTGTAATTGCGGTACCTCCTAAATCATCAGGGTCAGGAGAATTTCCATCAGCCACAATTGCAATTCTTCCTTTAGGAGGATTAACAATTTGTGCACCTAAATAATGACTGAAAAGTAAAACTATTATGATTAAAAAAATGTTTTTGTTCATCTATTTATTATTTAATCTGTGATATAAAAATATCAGAAAAACATAAAATAAGCACCCTGTTGTATCCTGTAAAATTAAAAGCACAAGCTATAATCAGTACAGTACAAGACGCGTTAGTTTTTCTGATTGTTTAATTTGCAATAAATCTTAATCCGTAAAACAGTGATAACTGCTCATAAACTATTTTTTGTTTTAATATTTTTTCTTTTGTATTTATCTAGTTGTACAACAGAAAAAATACAAAGCATCCAAAAACCACCCAATATTCTTTGGTTAGTAACTGAAGATATGGGGCATTATATCCCATCTTTTGGAGACTCTACAATAGTTACACCAAACTTAAGCAAATTAGCTAAAGAAGGTGTAATATACCCTAACCTCTACTCTACTTCTGGAGTTTGCGCACCAAGCAGAGCTGCTATAGCCACAGGTATGTATCCTTCTAGTATTGGCGCAAATCATATGCGAACAACTTCTTATAATGATGTTATTGGCATTCCTAAATATGGAGCTGTACCTCCACCAGAAGTTAAAATGATAAGCGAATTACTTCGTAAACAAGGGTATTATTGTACTAATAATTACAAAACAGATTATCAATTTAAACCACCAGTTACAGCTTGGGATGAAAGTAGTCCTTACGCACATTGGAGAAATAGAAGCAAAGATCAACCTTTTTTTGCTGTATTTAATTTTACTGAAACACATGAATCTGGTTTGTTTGAACCTTATGGATTTCGAGAAATTGAAACAAGACATTATCATTCTGGTGATAAATCTTACAAATGGAAAGGTTTTGGAAAATCGCATGCTAAAAATAGAATGACAGAGGCTGAAACTCCTGTGCATGTATCAAAAGATACTAAATTTAAAACACCACCTTATTTGCAAGATAATGAAGTTTCTCAAAGAGATTTATGGAAATTGTACAACAATATTGCAGAAATGGACAAGCAGGTTGGTGCTGTTTTAACACAATTAGAAGATGATGGATTATTAGACAATACCATTATTTTCTTTTATGGCGATCATGGAGGCCCCATGCCAAGAGAAAAAAGATTAATCTATGATTCTGGGTTAAAAACACCAATGATTATTCGTTTTCCTGATAAAAAAAATGCTGGAACAAAAGATGCACAGTTATTAAGTTTTGTTGATTTTGCACCTACCCTACTCTCTTTAATAAATCAACAACCTAAAAAATGCTTTCAAGGTCAACCTTTTTTAGGAAAATACAAATCAAAAGAACGCAATTATATTCACGCTGCTGCAGATCGTTTTGATGGTTTTACTGATGCAATTAGGGCTGTAAAAGACAAGCAATTTAAATATATTAGAAATTACAGGCCAGAGCAAGGGTATTATCTTCCTATTACTTACAGAGAAAAAATACCAACCATGCAAAATCTATTGATGCTGAAAAAGGAAGGTAAATTAAATAAAAATCAAATGCAATGGTTTAGAGAAACTAAACCCAAAGAAGAATTATTTGATTGTGTAAACGACCCTTTTGAGCTGAATAATTTAGCAGAGAATCCAAAATACAAAAAAAAGCTGATGGAGCTATCTAATGAAATGGACAGATGGTTATCAGAAATTAAAGACATTCCAAATTTACCCGAAAAAGAATTGGTGGCTAAGCTTTGGAATGGCAGGACTTCAAAGCCAAAAACAGCAGATCCTACAGTTCAGTTTAGTAATAATAAAGTTACAATTACTTGTAACACAAAAGGCGCATCTATTGGGTATAAAACCAATCCAAAAGCCAAAAATTGGCAAGTATATTCAGCACCTTTCGAAGTAAAATCGACTAAAACGTTACTGGTACAAGCCCATAGAATTGGTTATGTACCAAGTAAAACAGTTACCACAACAATATCAAAACAAGAATCAGCATCAAAATGAAAAAAATTACTACAATAATAGTACTGGCATTTACAATAGTTAGTTTTTCTCAAATCAAACACGGTTTAAGAGATAACCAAGGCAGACATATCATTCCCAGAGGTTTTGTAATAAACACCAATGATCATAAAGGTGAAGTCTTTTTTAATAGCGATGATTATGCTAGGCAAGTTAGAATGGGCGCCAATCATCAAGTCATTCGTTTAGAATTGGGTAAAGTAAGCCAATTTCCTGGAGGAAAAGTGGAACCAAAATATTTGCAAAAATTAGATTCTTTAGTGGAGTTAGGTAAAAACCATGATATAAAAACAATTTTTAAAATGACAGTTTATGGCGTTGATAAATTTGTTTGGGAAGAATTTTGGCAAAATAAAAATGATTATCAATACAAAACATATATTAATGCATGGAAAGTTATTTGGAAAAGATTTGCAAATGAACCGTATGTTTTAGGATATGATATTGTAAATGAACCTAGAAAACTTAAAATGGATATTACTTACAAGGATTTAACCAATAAATACTTAATTCCTTTATACCAAAGAATTATTGACGAAAGTCAGAAAATAAATCCGGATAAAAAGATTTTATTCCAGTCTATTTTTATGAACAAAGGAGAAAAAATAGACAACAATCAATATGCAGAAATTACATCTACTATAAACCGAAAAAACATTGTTTTTGCCCCACATATTTATCAAAATAATGTGGATTTTATCCAAAAAAATATGGATCGTTTTGATCGGGAATCAGATATGCTAAAAGCACCCATTTTAATAGGCGAATGGGGTTTCCCAACCTTTGCAATAACAGATACTACAATTGTTGGTAAATTAGGACAGTTGGAGTATAGAAAGTTATACATAAAAACGGCAGAAGTATTCGATAAAATGGGAGTAGGCTCTATAAAAGCTTGGTTTTTAGGAAACAGAACTATGCAGAACTTTCTTGCAGGTGGTCCATCAACTTGGTCTATTTTTAGTGATAAAACAGATGCAGGTACTGTTGAGCGTAAATACATTACAGATGTTATTTCAAGACCTTTTCCGCAAGCAATTGCAGGAGATATTCAATCGTTTTTATTCAACTTTGCCAAAAGAGAGTTGAATGTACATTTTAAATCAGACAATAAAAAAGGTGCTTCAAAAATTTTTATTGGAGCCAACAGGCATTATCCAGATGGTTTTTCAATTATTGTAAATGATGCTTTTGTAATGTATTACAATCCTCTAAAAAATGTTGGTTTAGAAGTGTATAAAACAACAAAAGACGCAAATCCTGCAGATTTTATTTGGGATGCAAAAAGTCAAAAATTAATTGTCTTAAAATGGGGTAAAGACAATGCAGATTATCATCTTAAAATAGTACCTGGAATTCGTAATTTTTAAATTGTTTTTGAAATAAAATTTTAAGAAAGGGATTACGAATTTGTGATAAAATATATTTTATGAATAAAAAGTTGAAAAATTTCTTACTAATCCTGTTGCTTTTACCAGGATTTTCTTTGGTTTCAAGCGCACAGATTGTATTAAAAACAGATTATACAGATGCTGCAAATGCCAAACAAGTAATGCCTTATCACTTAAATGTGTACAATAGAATTACACCTATTAATAGGGTAAATCCTACAAATAATAAAAATGCTAAATTTTGTATTGTAAGGCCTTTAGGGGGTATTGCCAAAAAAGGTGTTGCAGATATTACCAAAGACTCCTACAAATGGGACGCTAAATCTAAAAGTTTTTATACCGATTTTACCTTATTAAAAAAACAGTTGGATGGGATATTTGACGATGGTAAAGATATTCATCAGATTGTATTAGACAATCCATCTTGGGCGTTTCAACGAAATTTAAAAGGAGAATTGCTTGGAGATACTTTAAAAGTGGCTACATATGGAAACGCAGAACCACCAAGAGATTATAAAGCTTGGGGCAATTATGTAAAGGAAGTAATGCAGTTTCTTATAGCTACTTACGGTTCTGAAAAAATGTTAGGCATTCAGTTTGGTATTGGTAGAGAAATAGGTACACCAACCCATTGGTCTGGAACAAAAGCACAGTTTTTTGAGTTTTACAAAACGTCTGTCAATGCTATTCTCACTGTGCTGCCAAATGCTAAAGTGGGTACTCACTTTCTTTGGGGGTCCTCTAAAAAAGCTTGGGGAACAGATTTTGTAAAATGGGCAAAAGCCAACAAGGTACATTATGATTTTGTTGGGGTTTCCTATTATCCATTTTACCAACAAGCAGCAAGAACAAATTTTAACCAAGTTTACGCAAAAGATTTTGCTGTAATTAAAGATATTACAGAATGGAATAATAATGCAAAGTTAGAAATGCACGAATATTCTCTAATAAAGAAATTAAACAAAGCTGGTAATGCTTTTGAAAGAGCACCAGATGCCCATCAAAATGCATTTATGGTTGGGTTAATGAAAATGTTTTATCAAAATAATATGCAAAATGTATTTCAATGGGGAGATGGTTCTTCGTATTTGCCAGCAAGTAATGTATTGCTAAAAATGCAAGGAAACACCTATTTTAAAAGTACAAAAGAAGGGAAACAACAAACAAAAAACAATTATATTGATGCAATTTTCACAAAAGATGCTACTAAAAATCAATACAATATTTTGGCGTACAATTATAATGCAAACCCAGATGCTAAGAATACAGAAAATTTAAAACTTAAAGCATTAGTAAACGTTAAAACAGGAACAAAAATTAAATATAGAGTAGCCAAGTATAATAAAATAAAAAATAGTGTGTCTTGGTCTCATTGGGCAGAAACATTCACCCAAGGGGATGTTGATACAGGTAAATCTTCACTAGTTTTTAGTGATGAACTACCAGTATTTTCTTTTTTAAAATATGAGGTTGTTTTACCTTTAGACTAAAGGTAAATACAAACTAAATTAAAGATTTAAAATGAAAAAAATATTAGTTTTTTTATTGATGGCTCATTTTGGAGCACTGTATGCACAACAAGTAAGACATATAGAAACCATAAACGATGCGTGGCATTTTTATAAAGGGAAAATCGAAAATCCTTTTCCTGATGATGCATCTCGTATCTGGCAAAAAGTAACCCTTCCCCACTCTTGGAATACACAAGATATTTTAGATGATGAAGTTGGCTATTACAGAGGAGAAGGTTGGTATAAAAAAACAATGAAAATTCCTCAAATTTATGATGGTCAACAGGTGTTTTTATTGTTTGAAGGCGCTAATCAAGTTACTTCTCTATTTGTAAACGGAAAATCAGTTGGAGAAAATCATATTGGTGGCTATACCACTTTTGCTAAAAATATTTCAACTGCTTTACAAGAAGGAGAAAATGAAATTACGGTTAAAGTAGATAATGCTCATAATGATGAAATTGTACCTCAATCTGCAGATTTTTCTTTCTATGGAGGTATTTATAGAGACATCCATTTGGTAATTACCAAACCTATTCATTTTGAAGTTGCTAATTTAGGGGCAAATGCAGTATTTATTACTACTCCTGAGGTTTCTGAAAAAGAAGCAAAAGTTTCTGTAAAATCAAAAATAGTAAGACCTAAAAAAGGGACGTATTATGTAAAACAATCTGTATTAGATGCTAACAATAATTTGGTTAAAACTATAAAAACAGAATCAAAATTTGGTAAAGAAGTGGCTAGTAATTTTTCTGTTGACAACCCGAATTTATGGTCTCCAGAAAATCCATATTTATACAAATTGGTTACAGAAATTGTAGATAAAAAAGGGATTGTTTACGATAGAGTAGAAAATCCTTTAGGTTTTAGATGGTTCAGTTTTGATGCCCACAAAGGATTTTTTATCAACGGAAAAGCAACCAAATTAATAGGTACCAATAGGCATCAAGATTTTTATGGAAAAGCAAATGCTGTAAGCGATGAAATTCATCGATTAGATATGAAACTATTAAAAGAAATGGGTATTAATTTTTTACGTATTGCACACTATCCACAAGATCCTGCAATTTTAGAAATGTGCAACAAATATGGATTTATAACAACACTAGAAATCCCATTTGTAAACAAAGCTGCTGCTAACGAAGCTGGTAAAGAAAATAGCATTAATATGCTTAAAGAAGCCATTCGTTTTAATTACAATAACCCTGCAATTGTGGCATGGAATTTAGGTAACGAAACTACAATGAAAGCGCCAGATCAACTTGGAGAAAATTACACAAAACATTTTATAGAAACGCATAAAGTTTTAGCAAAAACCATTAAAGAAGAGGATAAAACAAGATATTCTTACTCCGTATTTTTTAGAGAACCTGCCTATCAAGATAAACTAGGAATTAGATTAACAGATCTTGTAGGCTACAACAAATATTATGGTTGGTATATAGAAGAGTTAGAAGATATTGATAAAAATCTACGAAGTTTAGTAAAACGAACTTTAGCATTTAATCCTGACAAACCATTTATTTTAAGCGAATATGGTGGAGGTGCTGATCCTAGATTAAGGTCTTACAAACCTACTCGTTTTGATTTTAGTGTTGAGTATCAATTCCTCTTGCATAAAGCTTATATGAAAGCCATTTTAGAGATACCAGAAATAGTTGGCGCAAACGTATGGAATTATGCTGATTTTCAAGTAGAACACAGAAAAGATGCTGTGCCACACATCAATAACAAAGGTTTGGTATCTGCATCAAGAGAAAAGAAAGATACTTATTACTTGTATCAAGCACTATTGAAAAAAACACCTTTTTTAGCAATTGCTTCTAAAGGATGGCATAAAAGAGCAGGAATTGAAGATACTGAAAATTCTAAAGTTGCAACCCAACCCATAACAATTGTTGGAAATGCTGATGATGTAGAATTGTTTATCAATGGCAAATCACTAGGAAAACAAAAATTTGATTTTGCAACCACAACATTTAATGTACCATTTCAACATGGGCAAAATTTAATAGAAGTAGTTTCAAAAAAAGATGGAAAAACTATCAAAGATTTTGCGAATATCGAGTTTACACTTCAGCCTAAAAACTTAAAAAGTGAAACCAATCCTTTTAAAGAAATTGCCATAAATGTAGGGTCTTATTGTTACTTTATAGAAACCGATAATGTAGATTATTTATGGATGCCAGATAAAGCTTATACAAAAGGGAGTTATGGTTATGTTGGTGGAGAATTGTTAAGAACCAAAACCAGACGAAGAAACAATATTGGTACAGATGTAAGTGTAAAAGGAACCGAAAATGATCCTATTTTTCAAACACAAATTATAGGATTAGAGGCTTATAAATTTGCTGTTCCAAAAGGCTCATATGAGTTGTCTTTGGTTTTGGCTGAATTAAAATCTAAAGGAGAAAATGTTATGGATGTTTTTGTAAACAACAACAAAGTTTGGGAAAATCTAAATCTAAAAAAACAGTATGGAAAAGATAGAGGTGTTATCAAACGTTTTTTAATTGTTGTTGATGATGATAATGGAATTACTGTCAATTTTAAAGCATTAAAAGGAAAAACCAGATTAAGTGGAATTAAACTGAGAAAACTGAATTAATTATATAAATATATCTCAAAAAAAAGAAGCTGTTGAACTTTTAAGACCACTTAAATGTTTTTAAAAAAACTTAAAATTAGACACAAAAACCATTATAAAGTAAACGTTTCAATAAAAAAACAGAACAAAACAGTATAGTGCAGGATACTAAAAACTTATAAAAGTTTTTACTTGCAGTTATATTAACTTATAAATCATAATAAAATGAAAAAACAATTACTTAAATTAACATTATTAGCTCTTGTGGTGTTCTTTAGTGCATCTACATTACAAGCACAAGCATTATACACTGTAGAAGGCACTTACAAGATTTCAACATCTGGTTTAACGGAAAATCTTTACATGACAATTGATCTAACTAATAATGGAGGTAATGGTCCTTTTGTAGTATGGAAAAAAGAGATAGAGGGAGATCATGAATCACAACTTTTTAACATATTAAATCACAGAACTCCTGCAGACCCAGGGTTGGTGGAAATTACAGCAAATGTTGATGGCATAGGTATGGTTACCTTATGTACAGCTGATGATTCAACACACCCTGCAATAACGCTTACTGTTAAACCTGGTGCACCTAAAAGTGTAGCATTTGATAATTCAGATCCAGATCCAGATCTATGGATTTATTCTCAAGATTTTTCAGGCTTAGACCAGTTTCAAAGAAGAAAAGCTAAAGTTAATGCAGAAGGTCTTGCTGATGCTACTGGATCTAACCCATCAGCTGGAAACAACGCTTTGTTTATAAAAAACACCCAAGGAGGAAATTCAAGATATGGTGTAATACCAGCTGCAGAAGGTGATCTAGTTCAGTTTGATGGTGCAGGTATTGATGTGATTCAATATCATCTTGTAGAAGAAGCAGTAGCAAGTGTAAATACGTTTGGCTTAAATGCATTTACAGTTTCTAACCCAGTTAACAACCAATTAACTATTAAAGGAGCTACTAACAAAGTACAAGAAATTTCTTTATATTCTGTACTAGGTAATCAAGTATTGTCAAAAAGAATTGATAACACTAATAAAGATATTACTTTAAATGTAAATTCACTTTCAACTGGTTTATATATTTTAAAAATGGTTGGTTTAAATGGTGAAAAATTCTCAAAAAAAATAATCAAACAATAATTTTTATTTAGCAAACAAATAAAATAGTTTAAAACCATTCTACTTTTTCACAAAAGTTAGAATGGTTTTTTTTTACTTAAATATTAAATTTATGAAAAGATTAGCTTTTAAAATGAAGTTAAATAAAGGGCAAAAAGAAGCTTATACCAAACGTCATAATGAGCTTTGGCCAGAATTAAAAAAATTATTGAAAGATAATGGGGTAAGTGAATATTCTATTTTTTTCGATGAAGAAACCCATACCCTTTTTGCATTTCAGAAAGTTTCTGGTTCAGGTGGTTCTCAAGATTTATCATCTAATGAAATTGTAAAAAAATGGTGGAATTTTATGGCTGACATCATGGAAGTAAATCCTGACAACTCCCCTATTTCAGTTCCTTTAGATGAGGTTTTTTACATGCCGTAATTAACCTGTAAAACGTTTTTTATCAGGACACAACAAGATGCATTTTCCAACTTTCAAATTTATCTTTATATGACATTAGATTAATTAAATTGAATATGAACAAAATTACTTTTAATAAACATAGAATAGCATTGTATTTACTACTTTTAGTTGGTTGCTATTCATTTTCACAAGTTACTTTTGAAAAAGAAGTAAAAATAACAGATTTAGGTCTACATTTTGATGGGGATAAAGTGGGAAGTACAGCTTCTAATACAGGAGATAATGCAGCTTATGATTTTTTCTTTGGCAGAAGCATTTCTGCACATGGAGATTGTATAAAAACGTACGGAAAGTATGTTTTTATGACTTGGTATAGAGGAGGAAAAGCAGATCGTCATGTAATGCTAACTCGTTATAATACAGAAACAGGCACAAGTGTAGATATCGAATTTCCTCACAGACATACTGGCTATCAAAATAAATATTGGATAGGAGAATCTCACAATACAATTGCAGTTGCTATAAGTTCTTTAGATGGTACAATCCATCTGGTTTATGACATGCATGCATACAGTAATACAAGACCCTCTGATGGCAGTTTAAGTGATGATTATTTTAGGTATAGTTACTCTGTAAAAAATGCGGCATTAGTTTCTGATGATGAGTTTACCTTAGATAAATTTGTAAAGAATACCAATGGAGGTTATAAACATTTAAGTTTAAATAGTAGGAAATCAGGTTATCCAGATGAAGAATACTCAAAATACGCAGCTTTAACTTATCCTCAGTTTTTTACAAACGATTCTGGTGATATATTTATGTACATGCGTGAAGGAGGAAATAACAATGGGGCTTACAAATTTTCTAAATATGATGCAAACACTTCTGTTTGGTCAGATTTTACGCATTTTAATGTTTTAAATGCCAAAAGTCAATCTGGGGTTGACTACAATTGGGGTTTGTATGGAAATATGAAATATGTTAATGGAAAAATTAGAGTAGGTTTTCAAAGAAGATCTGCAAATAATAACGATAAATACCAATATCAAAATGGGGTTTATTATGCCTATTCTGATGATCAAAACGGTTTTTCGGATTGGAAAAATCATACAGGCGAATCTTTTTCTTTACCTCTTTATGATGCTGATAAAATAAAGGTGATGGAACCTGGCGATTACGTTTCTACAACGCAAACAAGCAAAGTTTACATTGTTGGAGATTTTGATTGGACAGTTACTGCAAATGGAGATGTTCACATTATTAGCAAAGTAAAAGATAACGAAAATAATGTAACCAAATATTTACATACTTACAAACCTTCTGGTGCTTCAGAATTTATCACTACAGAAGATTTTGCTGGTGGTACTTCTATTTATACAGCAGGTAATGATGTTTTTATTATAGGTCTTAAAAACAATAGAATTTTTGTTCAAAAAACAGAAGGAGGTACAAATAATTTTCAAACGGTTTATCAGGCTACTTCAGGAAAAACTTTTGATCATGGTAGAGTGCATATTGCAAATGGTAAACTGTATTACTATTTAATGGAGAAAAAATCGGGTAGTGCTCAGCCTTTATATCTTCAAATAATAGATTTAGGTATTGTAAAAGATTCATTCAGAGTAAATCTTTCTTCTCCTTTTGATGGTGAAACGTATTATGTTGACGATACAATTCAATTATCAGCAAATGCTATTGATCAAAATGGGAGTATATCTAAAGTTGAATTTAGTGTAAACGGAACTGTCGTTGATGAAGATTTTACAGAACCTTATTCAATAGACTGGACAGTTACCCAAGAAGGTGCATATAACATTAAAGCTGTGGCATATAATGCAGATAATAATACTGTAACTTCTAATGAAATTACAATTAATGCAGTTCTGTTTGATCCAACAGATTTATCAGATAAAATATATCGACTAAAAAACGTAGCCACAGGTAAGTATTTAAAATCATCTGGTGCTAATGTTGTAGCCAGCGATTACATTGTTAACGATGATTCTTTAAACTGGAAATTTGTTGATACCAATATTGCAACCTCTGCGTATTACAACTTAGATAGCGAAGTTAATGGTGTTTTAAGAGGGGCAGGTTCTGGTGCAGGAAATGCTATTATAAGCACAAGTAGAGCTGCACCTAATACAGATGTAGATAAAGTGTGGACATCTTACTACATAGAGGCTGAAGATGTGTATAGATTTGCCGTAAAAGATGGTAATAATTACCTGTATCATCAAGATGATAATCAGTTTTACAATATTGTTTCAGAGTCTAATGACGCTAGAAGTAAATGGAAGCTAGAATTAGCAAGTAACACACCACTTAGTGTAGAAGATAATATGGTAAAATCAACATCAATTAACTTATTTCCTAATCCTACAAAAGGTGAGTTTACACTGCAATTTACAGGGTTTAATAATGCTAAGGTTGTTATATACGATGTTTTAGGTAAATCTATTTATAGTAAAAATATAAGTAAGAATCGTATTCAAATAAATAATGATACTAAATTTAAATCAGGTATTTATTTAGTGAAAGTTGTTGATGAATTAAGAAATACGTATTTTAAAAAGTTGATCATTAAATAAAAACATTAAGCTTCAATAAGTTTTTAGAAATTAAAAACAACTTTTTATTAAAATTATTTAGCTCAAACTAAATTCAGATGAATAAAAAATTAATCTTTAATATTTATACTGTAATATTAGTAAACTTAGTCTGCTTAAGTTTAACATCTTGTGAGCAAAATAAAAATCTAGAAAAAGCAAATAATTTAACAATATCAGAAGGTTTTAAAAACCCAATAGGTTTTTATAACCCCAAACCTACTTTTTCTTGGCAATTGCCAGTTTTAGAAAACATAAAATCGCAATCTGCTTATCAAATTGTGGTAGCTTCTTCTCAAGAGTTATTACCAAATAATGCTGATTTGTGGGATTCTAAAAAACAAGAAACTGCACAATCTACTTTTATAAGTTATAAAGGAAAGCAATTACAATCACGTCAAAAAGTATTTTGGCAAGTCCGTTTTTGGAATCAAGATAAAAAAGCATCAGAATGGAGTGATATCAATTTATTCGAACTTGGTTTATTAAATAATTCGGATTGGAAAGCAAAGTGGATAGGATTAGATACTGCAAAAGATAGTATCAAAGGAGTTCGTAAATTTTTAATGCACAGACCTCAATATTTACGAAAAGGTTTTGAATTAAATTCTGAGGTAGAAAAAGCTAGATTATACATCACTTCAAAAGGTGTTTTTGATGTGCATTTAAATGGAAAAGACATTAGTGATGATGTGTTAACTCCAGGTTGGACACCCTACAATAAGCGAATTGAAACACTAGCTTACGATGTAACAAATATGCTATCTTCAGGAAAAAATGCAATAGCTGTTGAATTGGCTTCTGGATGGCATTCAGGTAGAATAAGTAGAGGAAAAGCAGTTTACGAAAATTTTGCTTCTCCTAAAGTTTTATGTCAATTAGAAATTACCTTAAAAGATGGCTCTAAAAAAATAATTATTTCTGATGAAACTTGGAAAGGAACCACAAATGGCCCTATTAGATTGGCAGGTTTGTACGATGGTGAAGTGTATGATGCAAATTTAGAAATGCCAAACTGGAATACAGCAACTTTTAAAGATACATCTTGGAAAAATACAGAAATAGAAGCCATTGCAGATAGTGTAAAATTAGAGCCAAAGCGTCATACAGCCGTAAAAAAAATGAGTGTTTTAGAGGATGTAACAATTGTATCAACTACAAAATCTTCTGCAATATTCGATTTAAAACAAAACATGGTAGGTGTTCCAAAAGTAACTGTTCCTATGAAAAAAGGAGATACTTTAACCATTCGTTTTTCAGAAATGTTATTGTCAGACAATACGTTTTATACCAAAAACTATCGTTCTGCAAAATCTACAGATTATTACATTTCCTCAAAAAATGGCGTTATAGAATACACACCAAAATTCACGTTTCATGGTTTTCAATTTGTAGAATTATCAGGTTTTGATAATTCAGTAAACCCCAATCCTAGTTGGATAAAAGGAGTCGTACAACATTCTGATTTTGAAAAAAATGGAACATTTACTTCTTCTCACGATAAGTTAAATCAACTACAAAGCAACATTACTTGGGGTTTACGAGATAATTTGTTAGACATTCCAACAGATTGCCCACAACGTGATGAACGTTTAGGATGGACAGGAGATGCACAAGTAATTGCACCAACAGCTTTGTATAATTTTAAAATGCATGCCTTTTGGACAGCTTGGTTACAAAGTATGCGAGAAACGCAATCTGAGCACGAAAATGGTTTGGTGCCTTTTATCATACCAGATGTGCTCCAAAATAACAGAGCAAGTTCTGGTTGGGGTGATGCCTGTGTTATTATTCCTTGGGATATTTATAATACTACAGGAGATAAAACAGTGTTAGAAGAAAATTTTGAAATGGCTAAAAAATGGGTGGGTTATTACCAATCTAAATCAAATAATTACATTCCAACCATACATTCTTTTAGAGATTGGTTGCAACCATATCCAACAAAAGGTGGTAAAATGGGAAATAGAGGTGATACACCAGGCAGTTTTGTAAATACCGCTTATTTTGCACATTCAGCGCACTTAGTTTCTAAAATTGCAGGAGTTTTAGGTAAAAAAGATGATGAAAAAAAATATAAAAATTTATATAAAGAAATCGCTTTAGCTTTTGAAAACAAGTTTTTTGATAAGAACGGAAAATATCAAAATAAAAAGCAAACGCAAACCACTTATTTACTCGCGATATATTTTGACTTGCTAAAACCAGAAACCAAAGTAAAAGCCCAAAAACATTTGCTAGAAACTATTAAAAATGCAGATAATCACTTAGGGACAGGATTTTTAGGAACCCCAATTTTACCTAAAGTTTTAGATGATATGGGCGAGATTGAATTGATGTATACAATCTTGTTTAAAGAAACCTATCCTTCTTGGTTTTATTCTATAAATCAAGGAGCAACCACAATGTGGGAACGTTGGAATAGCTTTAGTAAAGAAAGTGGTTACAATCCACAAAGTATGAACAGTTTAAATCATTATGCTTATGGTGCTGTTGGCCAATGGATGTACGAACGAATTGCAGGATTATCGGCATTAGAACCAGGCTATAAAAAAATAAGAATTGCTCCAATACCTAATCAACCACTAACTTCTGCATCAGCAAGTGTGAATACACCATATGGAAAAGCATCTTCTTCTTGGAAGATTGAAAATAGTGTATTTTATTTAGAGGCAACGATTCCTCCAAATACAACAGCTGATATTTATCTTCCAAGTTCATCAAAAAGAAAAAAACCTGAGAAAAAAACAGTAATCGCTGGAACTCATCAATTTCAAATTAAATTAGAATATAATGAATAATAAACCTAACCCAAATACATTTCTAAGCATACTTTTATGTATTGTTTTTTTTAGTTTTACCTCTTGTGAACAAAAAGAAACGCTTGTAAAAGCAATAGATTTAACAATTTCAGAGGGTTTTAAAAATCCATTAGGTTTTTATGATACAAGCCCAACATTTTCTTGGAAATTACCAGCCTTAGAAAACAACAAAAGTCAATCTGCATATCAAATTGTTGTGGCTAGCAACCCAGATTTATTGCCAAATAATCCAGATTTATGGGACTCTAAAAAACAAAAAAGTGACCAATCAGTTTGGGTAAAATACCAAGGAGAAAAACTGCAATCACGTCAAAAAGTCTATTGGCAAGTAAAATATTGGAATCAAGATTTAGAAGTTTCAGAATGGAGTGAAATTAATCATTTTGAATTGGGTTTGTTAAATAATTCTGATTGGAAAGCAAAGTGGATTGGCTTAAATACCGCAAAAGATAGTATTAGAGGTAGAGAAAATGTGTTGATACATAAACCACAATATTTACGTAAAGAATTTGAACTGTCTAATGATGTAAATTCTGCAAAATTGTACATTACAGCAAAAGGTGTTTTTGACGTTTCTATAAACGGAGAAAATGTTAGTGATGATGCCATGTCACCCGGATTTACAACTTATGATATACGTATTGAAACATTAACCTACGATGTTACTAATTTAATAGCATCTGGACAAAATACAATAGGTGTAGAATTGGCTTCTGGTTGGTATTCAGGAAGATTACTATGGAATACCACACCTTGGGACAACTCTGTTTCTCCAAAAGTGCTATGTCAGTTAGAATTAACCATGAAAGATGGCACTAAAGAAATCATTATTTCTGATGAAACTTGGAAAGGGACAACCAATGGTCCACTACAATTTGCAGAAATTTATGATGGAGAAATTTACAATGCCAACTTAGCAATGCCAAGTTGGACAACCACTAATTTTGATGATAAAAATTGGACAGACGTAGAAGTGGAAAGGCTTGATAACAATGTAAAACTTGAACCAAAAAGGCACACTGCAGTTAAAGCAAAAATAGAATTAACTCCAAAAGAGATTACAGAAAAAGACGGTGCTATAATTTTTGATTTAAATCAGAATATGGTTGGTGTTCCAAAAGTAAGTGTACCTATGAAAAAAGGAGATACCTTACAAATTCGTTTTGCAGAAATGTTATCTCCAGATGGTACTTTTTACACTAAAAATTATAGAAGTGCAGGTTCTACAGATTATTATATTGCAAAAGAAGATGGTACTATAAATTACACACCTAAATTTACTTTTCACGGGTTTCGTTTTGTAGAATTAAGTGGTTTTGATACATCAAAAGAGCCAACTAAAGATTGGGTTACAGGTCTTGTTTTATATTCAGATTTTGATGATAATGGATCATTTAAAACATCACATACAAAATTAAATCAGCTACAAAGTAATATTGTTTGGGGTTTACGTGGTAATTTCTTGGATATTCCAACAGATTGCCCTCAACGAAACGAACGTTTGGGTTGGACAGGAGATGCACAAGTTTTTGGACCAACTTCTATGTTTAATGCAGATGTTTACAAATTTTGGGCCAGTTGGTTGCAAAGTGTTAGAGAAGCGCAGTTAGAAGATGGTGCTATTCCTTGGACAGTGCCAGACACAAGAGGTAATAAAATAGCAAGTTCGGGTTGGGGAGATGTAGGTACTATCATCCCTTGGAAAATTTATAGGAGAACAGGCGATGTTGGTTTTTTAGAAGATAATTTTGAAATGATGAAAGCATGGGTGGGCTATCATCAGAAAAAATCTAAAAACAATATTTCTAATATGATGTCTTTTGCAGACTGGTTACAACCTTATCCAGAAAGTGGAAAAAACACAGGCGATACTTCTAGAAATTTAATAGGAACTGCATTTTTTGCACGCTCAGCGAAATTAACAGCTTTAGCAGCCGAGGTTTTAGGCAAAACAGAAGAACAAGCAAAATACGAAGGTATTTATAAAGACGTTGCTAGTGCATTTGATACAAAGTTTTTTGATGAAACCGGAAAAGTAAAAGGGACTACAGAAACGCAAACGTCTTATTTATTAGCATTGGCATTTGATTTATTACCTGATTCTAAAGTAAAAAACGCCCAAGCCAATCTCTTGCGTAAATTAAAAGAAGCAGATGATCATTTACGAACAGGTTTTTTAGGAACTCCTTTATTGTCAAAAGTTTTAGATGAAATGGGACAAATAGATAGGGTTTACAAACTAATTTTTAATGAAACCTATCCTTCTTGGTTTTATTCAATCAATCAAGGTGCAACCACTATTTGGGAACGTTGGAATAGCTACAGCAAAACAGAGGGCTACAATCCAATGAGCATGAATAGTTTAAATCACTATGCTTATGGAGCAATTGGTGAGTGGATGTACGAACGTATTGGAGGAATCGCTCCACTTGAAGCAGGTTATAAAACAATAAAAATTGCCCCAAAACCAAGAAAACCATTAACCTCAGCCTCCACTAGTTTAGAAACACCTTATGGCAAAGTTTCTTCATCTTGGAAGGTTCAAGGAAATGAATTTCAATTGAGTGTTACAATTCCACCCAATACATCAGCAAAAGTTATCATTCCTGCAAATACAAATAAAGAATTGCTATTAAATGGTAATCAATTTATTGATGAGCAGAACGTGAAGTTAGAAAACAAGAGTGATGTAGTATTTGAATTATTTATACAACCAGGCACATACAATTTCACTTCAAAAATTAAATAAACTTGCATATTTAAAAAATGAAAATCAACTTATTATTCACAGTAATTTTAACTCTAATAATTGCATTATCAAGCTGTAAAAAAAGAATAAAAACAGAACTTGTAGCAGAGAACACAAAAATTATATCTAAAAAGCCAAATATCGTTTTTATTTTAACAGATCAATGGAGAGGTTCAGCCTTGGGTTATGCAGGAAATCCAGATGTAAAAACACCAAATTTAGATGCTTTTGCAAAAGAAGCTGTAAATTTTACAAATACAGTTTCTGTAACACCAGTTTGTACACCTCATAGAGCTGCTTTGTTAACGGGTAGGTTTCCAACTACAACAGGTATGTTTTTGAATGACATTCATTTACCTGCAGAAGAACTAACAATGGCAGAAATTTTTAAGAAAGAAGGTTACAATACTGCTTATTGGGGCAAATGGCATTTAGATGGTCATGGTCGTTCTACTTTTATTCCTAAAGAAAGAAGACAAGGTTTCGATTTTTGGAGAGCTTTAGAATGTTCTCATAATTACACAAAAATGCCTTATTATGATAATGAAAACACAACTTTAAAACACTGGAAAAAGTATTCGCCATTTGCAATTACTGAAGATGCAAATACCTATTTAGAAAAGCATGCTAAGGATGAAAATCCGTTTTTAGCCGTAATTTCTATTGCAACACCACATTATCCTCATGGTTCTGCTCCTAAGAAATATAAAGACATGTATCCTCCTGAATCGTTAACATTGAATCCTAATATTTCAGAGAATTTTAAAGAAAGAGCACGAAAAGAATTACAAGGGTATTATGCACATGCAACTGCTACAGACAAAGCTATTGGTACTATTATCGATAAAATAAAAGAATTAGGTTTACTAGAAAATACCATTATTGTGTTTTCTGCAGATCATGGAGAAATGATGGGTGCACATGGTGTAAAACCTTTTGTAAAACAATTGGCTTGGGACGAATCTATACGAGTTCCTTTTTTAATCAGCTATCCAAAAATAAATAGCAATAAAGGAAAGATTGTAAACGCACCATTAACCACTCCAGATATTTTACCATCTCTACTAGGTTTAACTAATAGTGAAATTCCTAATGAAATTGAAGGAGAAAACTTAGCTGAATTAATACAAAATCCAGACTCGAATATAGATAGAGCTGCTTTGGTAATGAATGTTGCGCCTTTTGGAGCGAATTATAAAGATGAACCTTATAGAGGAATTAGAACCAAGCAATACACTTATGCAGTTACTCCAAAAGGGCCAAGTATGTTTTACGATAATATAAAAGACCCTTATCAGCAAAATAATTTACTAGGCAAATCAGCATTTGCTGCAATTCAAAAAGATTTAGATGGTAAATTAAAGAAAGAACTTCAAAAAATTGGAGATAAAATTAGACCTAGAGATTATTACATGAAAAAATGGGGTTATAAATTTGACGATAGCAGAAGAGCCATTAATTGGTGGGATTGGAAAGATGGAAAAGGCAAAGTTCAATCTCCAAAACCTTTAAATTATTAAATATCTACTCTTTTAAAAATTAAATAATATGTATAAAATTATAGTCTTATTGCTAGTAACACTTAGTTTTTCATCAACTTATGCTCAAAAAGAAAAACCAAACGTTTTAGTTTTTTATGTTGATGATTTACGAGCAGAATTAGGTTGTTATGGCAGTGAAACAGCCATCACTCCAAACATCGATAAATTAGCAAAAGATGGAGTACAATTTAACAAAGCGTATGTGCAACAAGCTATTTGTGCTCCTTCTAGAATGAGTACATTAACAGGTTTGCGTCCAGAAACTTTAGGTATCTATAGTATTTTTACGCCACTTAGAAAAGTGCATAAAGAGGTGGTTACTTTGCCTCAACTTTTTAATAAAAATGGATATAAAACCATTAGTATTGGTAAGGTGTATCATCATAGTTCTGATGATAAAAAAGAATGGTCAACTTACTTTGCAAAAGAAGCTAACAGTTATGTAAAGTCAGAAAACATTGCATTAATGAAGCGTTTAAAAGCAGAAGGAGTAAAACCATTAAAAGGCCCCGCTTACGAGGACGCAGATGTAGCAGATGAAGAATATAAAGATGGTAGAGCCTCTAAATACGCTATAGAAACCTTACATAAAGTAAAAAACGATCCGTTTTTAATGTTTGTTGGGTTAAGCAAACCTCACCTACCCTTCAATGCACCAAAAAAATATTGGGACTTATACAATAAAAACGATTTTAAAATTCCATCTAGAGAGAAACCAGAAGGCATGTATCGTTTAGCATTAAGCAAATGGGGAGAATTAAAAGGCTATTATGGAATTCCTAAAGAAGGAGATTTAAATGATGAATTGACAAGAACGTTGATTCATGGTTATCATGCTTCTATAAGTTATATAGATGCACAAGTAGGTAAGGTAATGCAAACACTTAACGATTTAGATTTACGCAAAAACACAGTAGTCATATTTATGAGTGACCATGGTTATAAAATTGGTGAATATGGTGCTTGGTGTAAACACTCTAACGTAGAAATAGATGTAAGAGTGCCATTAATCATAAGCAGAGAAAACAATTTTAAAAAAAGAAAAACCAATAAGGTATCTAATGCTTTAGTAGAAAATGTAGATATTTTTCAGACTTTAGTAGAGATCTGCAATTTAAAAAACGCACCTATTACAGAAGGTAAAAGTATAGTTCCTGTTTTAAATAATCCCAAAAAGAAATGGGACAAAGCTGCTGCATATAGCGTTTATGCTAGAGGAAAAAAAATAATGGGTGTTACAACTACTAATGGAAAATGGAGATATACAGAATGGAGAAATTCTATTACAAACCAAATTTTAGGAGCAGAATTATATGAGCATAAAAACAGTGTATTGTCTTTTGTAAATCTTTCTGGAAACGAAAAATATGAAAAAGTTGAACAACGTATGAAAATACTTTTAGAAACTAAATTTCCAAGAAATACACCTTTTTTGCAAAATGATCAACCAAGAAAATAAATAATTCGATTAAAAATATCAATTTAGAGTAGAAAAGTGTTAAAAAACTTTTAGTTACCCTATTTCAGATTTTTATTTTTTTAAGCTATCCTATTTTTACTCATATTAAAATTACAAAATATGGTAGACTTAATTAAATTAGATCCTAACTCAGTTGTTCCAAAATATTTGCAAATTATAGATGCAATACTTTATAATATATCTGTAGGTAATATTAAAATTGGTGATAGAATTCCATCAATTAATAAACTAAGTCAAGATATTTATTTATCTAGAGACACTGTTGAAAGAGCATATAGTATTTTAAAAAAGCGCAATGTTGTGGTTTCCGTTCATGGAAAAGGAACCTATATCGTAGATACAGAATCAATTTCTAAACCTAAAATTTTATTTTTTGTAGACAAGTTAAGTCCATATAAAATGAAAGTCTATAATTCTTTTTTAGAAAAGATAGACAATAGCTCAAGAGTAGATTTACACAGTTACCATTGTGATGAAACATTATTTTTAGAATTAATGGAAAAATATGAGTCTTCTTACGATTACTTTGTAATAATGCCTCACTTTAGAACCGATGATTTAACACATATCAGTACCACCAAAAAAGTAACGAAAGTTATCAATAAAATACCTAAACAAAATTTAATTTTATTAGATAATAATAGTAAAATAGATGGTAATTTTAAAGAGGTATTTCAAGATTATGAAAATGATATATTTTCTGCATTAAATCAAGGAGCCAAAAGTATATCTAAATACAATAAATTAACTATAGTGTACCCTAAGACTTCATTTTATCCTTATCCTAAAGGGATTTTAGATGGATTCAAAAAATACTGTGTCCAAAATAATTTTAAATTTGAAATTATTGAGGAGGTAACCGAACAAACTTCAATAACTTCTAAAAGCCTTTTTATAACCCTAGAAGATAGTGATTTGGTAAAGGTGGTCAATAAAATAAAAAGTAGTAAGTATAAATTGGGTAAAGATATTGGAGTAGTATCTTATAATGATAGTCCCCTAAAACAACTTTTAGGTATTACTGTAATAACCACCAATTTTTCATCAATGGGAGAACATGCAGCAAACATGATATTGCAAAATAAAAAAGAAAGTGTAAAAATTCCTATTAATTTTATAGAAAGAGCATCTTTGTAAATAAACTACTTTAAATTCATTCACATAAAAAAGGAAGATTGATGTATACTTCCTTTTTTTTGTGAAGAATAGTAACAATTAAAATGTATTTTTTTACCTTAGGACAGATTTTATAGCCTTATGCTTTAAATTCTTTTTCATGAAGCAGAAACAATTTTTATTAGTATTTATTTTCTTCACGAACTTTCTATTGGCGCAAGTAAGTTACTATAACTTTAGAAATATCAATATTTCTGATGGCTTATCAAACAATACAATTACCTCAATAAACGAAGATAAATTTGGTCAAATTTGGGTGGGTACAGACAATGGACTAAACAAATATGATGGAAAAAATTTTACAGTTTTTAGAAATGTACCAAGAAATAAATATAGCCTTAGTAACAGTGAAGTATCCAACATTTTAGTAGATAAAAGTGGCTTTATTTGGGCAGGAACTTTTAATGGTTTAAATAGATACGACCCCAAAAAAAACACATTTAAAAGATACTACAAAAGACCTACAAACAAGTTTTCTCTTAGTAACAATTTAATAATATGTAGTTTAGAAATGCCCCAAGGTAATATTTGGTTTGGTACTGCTAATGGCGTTTCTATTTATCATAAAAAAAACGAACAATTTATAAGGCTTTTAAGAATCGATTCTAAAGAATATATTGGCAAAGTACAAGATATTTATCGCGATATTAAAAACACAATATGGTTAGCCACTGCTCAAGGCATAGTAAAAGTTAGTCAGGATAAAAATAAAAAATTTGTTCTCAAAAAATATGCTATAAAAAACCAAACTACAAATTTTAACGTGAATAGTATTTTAGAAATATCACCAAATATTATTGGTTTAGGTACTAAATTTGATGGCTATTTTCATTTTAATACCAAAACAGAAAAGTTCTTTCGCCCAAAAGATATTGACCTACCTAAAAACCTAGATGTTAGAGATTTAGTAATTGATAATGATAAAAATTTATGGGTAGCCACAACAAGTGGGCTTTTTATTGTTAATCCAGAAAATAAAACAATTGCTATAGCACAAAACGATGCAAAAAGTAATAGTATAAATCAAAATTCTATTCGAAAAATCTATAAAGATAAAAATGGTTTTATATGGTTAGGTACTCAAAATTTTGGTTTATTTACTTGGGATAAATCATATCAAAACTTCTTACATTTTAAAAATCAAAATATACAAAACAACATTACCAACGATATCGTGTCAGGTTTTAATAACAACATTTACTTTGCTACAGAAGGTGGTGTTGTAAACGTGGCAGATAAAAAAGGCAATATTTCTGAAATTTTTAGCATAAACAACACAGATAAAAATATAAATACGCCAATCAAATCATTATATTTTCACAATAATGGTGTTTTGTTTATGGGAACGCAAAACAAAGGCATTATTACTTATGATGTAAAGTTGAAAAAAATACGTACAGATATTATTTCGAAAGAGTTAAAAAAGGACTTAGAAAATATACTCATTAATGATATAAAAATAAATTCTCAGAACGATTTGTGCATTGGTACATTTGGCAAAGGGCTTATTATTTATAATTTAGTAACTAAAAAAATAACCAAACTTACAAGACCAGATATTGCAACCAACATAGTAAAAACCATTCATATAGACAAATACAACAACCTTTTAATTGGTGGCTTAGGTGGTGTTTCTGAAATTAAGTTCTTAAAGGATCAAACCACAAAAATTAACAATTACTTTAAAAACAAGCCTTTTTTAACACACAATATTAATACAGTTTACAAAGATTCTAATAACGTAAATTGGGTAGGCACTACAACAAAAGGGCTATATCGTATTGACGCTGCACAAGTAAAACATGTTAGAATTGCCAGACGAAATATTTTTTCTACAGTAAATTCTATTTTAGAAGAAGAAAAAGGTGTTTTATGGCTGAGTACGGATAGAGGAATTATTAAATACGATTCAAAAACAGGTAAGAGTTATTTATACAATCAAAACAACGTTATTGTAAACAATGATTTTAGGAAAAATTCTGGTGTAAAAATAAATAATCAATTCTATTTTGGTCACTTAAATGGGGTAACCACCTTTAACCCAAAAAAAATTATTAAAGTAAATAAAGTTCCTAAAGTAATCTTATCTGAATTAAAAATTAAAAACGAAGTAGTTACTATTGATGGAGAAAATGGTATTTTATCTCAAAGTTTAAAATATACTGATGTTTTAAAATTAGATCATAATAACTCTAACTTTTCTATTAGTTATGCACTTCCAAATTATTTTAATAGAAGAGGAAATCGATATGCCTACCGTTTAAAAGGCCTAGATGATGCTTGGGTGTTTACAAAACGAACTGAAGCCTTTTTTACACTTCAAAACGCAGGTACTTACGAGTTTCAAGTTAAAGCTGCAAATCATGACAATGTTTGGAATAATAAAATTACCAAAGTTAAAATAAAAATTCACCCTGCTCCATGGAAAACTTGGTGGGCATATACCATTTATTTCTTTTTACTATTTGCTATGTTCTATGGATTTATATGGTTTGTTCAATCAAAATCGAGATTAAAAGACAAATTAGAATTAGAATACATAGCCAACAAAAAAAATGAAGAGTTAAATAAAATTAAACTTCAATTTTTTACAAATATTTCTCACGAGTTCAGAACACCATTAACCCTTATTACTGCGCCACTTCAAAATATATTATCAAACTACACAGGCTCAAGTGAAATATACAGAAAGTTAAAAATTATAGAAAGTAGTACCAATCATCTTTTAAGATTAATCAACAGATTAATGGATTTTAGAAAGCTAGAAAGCAACCAATTTCAATTAGAAGCTGCAGAAGGTAACATCGTAAAATTTTTACAAGAAATATTTTTATCTTTTACAGAGCACGCAAAAGATGGAAATTATAATTATAAATTTTCATCTTCAGAAAACGAAATCTTAGTGTATTATGATCGATACAAATTAGAACGCGTATTTTATAATTTAATATCAAATGCATTCAGATATACTAAAAAAGGTGGAAATATTTTTATAACTGTAAAACAAGAGAATGATAGAGTTATTATAGATGTAGAAGATTCTGGAATTGGTATTTCAGATGAGTTTTTAGATAAAATATTCGATCGCTTTTTTGAAGTCGCGGTTCATAAACAAACAGATTCCAACCATATAAAAGGTACAGGTATAGGACTTGCTATAGCTAAAAACATTGTAAAACTGCATCATGGTGAAATCTCAGTTAAAAATATAAAACCTCATGGAGCAAAGTTTTCCGTAATTCTAAAACAAGGAAAACAACACCTCTCTGAAAATGAAATTATAAAAGGTTTTAAAAAAAGTGATGATGTATCACAATATGTAACTCAAATAGATTTACCTGAAATTCAAAATAACGACGTAGAAGAACTAACCTTAGAAGAAAAAAAATACACGATTCTTATCGTGGAAGATAATATTGTACTTAGATCTTTTATTAAAGAAATATTAAAGGAAAAATACAATGTTTTGCAGGCAGCAAATGGAAAAATTGCACTAAACATGGCCATTAAACATTTACCCGATTTAATTATTAGTGATGTTGTTATGCCAGAAATGGTAGGTACAGAGTTGTGTTCAAAAGTAAAAACAACAATCGCTACAAGTCATATACCTGTAATTTTATTAACATCTAGATCGTCCTTAATTTATAAATTTGAAGGGTTAGAAAGTGGAGCCGATGATTACATAACCAAACCTTTTATTTTAAAAGAATTTAAGCTGAAAATAAAAAATATTTTAGATTCTAAACAAAGTTTAAAAAACAAGTTTATTTCAGATAGTAGCTTAGAATCATTAGATGTTTCTTTAACTTCGTTAGATCAAAAATTATTAGAAAAAGCATTTCAAATAGTTAAAGACAACATTTCAAATCAAGATTTTAATATTACACAATTTTCAGAAGATCTTGGTGTGAGTCGTTCAATGCTTTTCACAAAAATAAAAGCCTGGGCAAATGTTACTCCAAATGATTTTATTCAAGAAATTCGGTTAAATCATGCAGCCAAACTACTAGAATTAAATAAGCTAAACATTTCAGAAGTTAGCTATAAAGTTGGCTTTAAAAGACCAAAATATTTTAGTCAATGTTTTAAGAAAAAATACGGATTAACGCCATCAGATTATACTGAAAAATTCAAAACAAACCTATAGCCCATAAAGTAATTAAGTCATTAAATTACAGAAAATTAATACATTATTATCCTGACAGTACAGGATTAGCTTCTCGTATTTTAATTTTAAGTTTGATTCCTATACTTTCAAATAAGAATTAAATGAAAAAAATACTACTTACATTTTTTTTTGTAATAAATATTAGTGCACATTATGCCCAACGAATTGAAACCAATTTCAATAACAATTGGCGTTTTATTTTAGAAGATAATGTTTCGTTTTCTAATGAAAACTTTAACGATTCTTCTTGGAAAAATCTAAACGTACCTCATGATTGGTCTTTCGAAAAAGGCGTAAGAAAAGGTGGAGATCAAGGTCAAGGTGGTGGTTATCATGATGGAGGAATTGGTTGGTACAGAAAACAATTCAACATTAAAAAAGAAAGCCTTTCGAAAGTTACCTACATCAATTTTGATGGAGTGTATATGAACAGTGAGGTTTGGGTTAATGGAAATCGTTTAGGCAAAAGACCTTATGGTTACATTAGTTTTAGATACAATATTTCAAAATATTTAAAAGAAGGAAAAAACACAATTGCTGTTAGAGTTGATAACAGTTTAGAACCTTCAGCACGTTGGTATCACCCTTGTGGAATTTATGCGCCTGTAAAATTAATAGAGGTAAATCCAACTCATTTTAAACCCAATTCAATTTTTATAAAAACACCTTCAATTTCAGATAAGAAAGCTACAGTTACTATTGATGCTGAAATTACAAGTCTTAAAAAAGGATTGAGATATAATGTGCAATTATTCTCTCCTTCAGGAAAACAAATCAATAATAATTCTGAAAAATTAAAAATAACAACTCCAGTTGTAAAATTAGAAGTTAAAAACCCACAATTATGGAGTCCAGAAACTCCAAGCTTATATAGAGTAGTGACTCAAATTCTAGATGGAAAAAAAGTAATTGATAAGATTGAAACTACTTTCGGATTAAAAACCGTAAAATGGGAAACCAAGACAGGTTTTTGGCTAAATGGCGAAAACGTAAAATTAAAAGGTGTTTGCGAACATTGGGAAGGTGGCCCAGTTGGAGGAGCTTGGACAAAGCCAATGTTACGTTGGAAATTACAGAGTTTAAAAGATATGGGGATTAATGCCATTCGTCCGTCACACAACCCAACACCACCAATGTTTTATGATATTTGTGATGAAATTGGTTTGCTAGTTATGGATGAAATTTTTGATGGTTGGCACAAAAAAGCACCTCAAGATTATGGTAAACAAGCTTTTGATGAATGGTGGAAACGAGACGTAAAAGAATGGATTACTAGAGATAGAAATCACCCAAGTATTTTTGTGTGGAGTTTAGGAAACGAAACCCACAGCCCAATTGCTCCAGAAATGGTTGAGTTTGGTAGAAGTTTAGATCCGACAAGAAAATTTACTTCAGGAGCAGGAAATCCTGAGGATATGGATATTACAGGGGTAAATGGCGGTTCTGAAACCAAATCGTTTATAGAAAGTAAAACTTTTGATAAGCCTTTTATTTCTACAGAAGCACCACATACTTGGCAAACCAGAGGCTATTACAGAACGCAAACTTGGTGGCGTGATAATGAATTACCAGGTACTTACGAATTACCCAATTTAACCGAAAAAGAAATCTTCTTTTACGAAGGTATCAATCCTAAAAATTGGAGAAATAGAAAGCAGAGTTTTAATTCGTCTTATGACAATGCAACTGTAAGAGTTTCAGCAAGAAAATATTGGGAAGTTGTTCGCGATAACCCTTGGCACAGTGGGCATTTTAGATGGACAGGTTTCGATTATTATGGCGAAGCTGGATTGGTTCACGGTGGTTTACCTTTCAATTTATTTATGGGCGGTGCTTTAGACGTAGCAGGCTTTAAAAAAGATTTATTTTACTTCTACCAAAGTCAATGGACAGCAGAACCAATGATTCATATGCTTCCACATTGGACGCATCCAAGAATGGAAAAAGGAACTATAATACCTGTTTGGGTATACTCTAATGCAGACGAAGTAGAACTATTTTTAAACGGAAAATCATTAGGAAAAGACAAACCAGGAACCGTTTGGAACGAAATGCAATGCGAATGGATGGTTCCTTATCAAGAAGGAAAACTAGAAGCAATCGCCTATATTGATGGTAAAGAGGTAAAACGAACTTCGTTTAGCACAAGCAAACAGCCATCAAAATTAAAAACAAGTCTTCAAAAATTACCAGCAGAAGATAGTTTTGAGGCTAGTTACATCATCACTTCAGAAAGTTTAGATGAAAATGACAACTTATATCCTTATGGAGAAAATAAAATCTATTACAATATTCAAGGGGATGTAAACAAGATGTCTATGGAGAATGGAAATCCTATTGATCCTACAAGTAGAACAAAATCAGATTTTAGAGCGTTGTTTTTTGGGAAAACAAGATTGTTTTTAAGAGCGCAACCAGAAGCTAAACAAGCATCAATAATTACAGGTGCAATTTTGGGTGATAAAGCCTTGTACACTTCAAACAAAATTTCTATTGAAGCGAAACAATTTAATGTAATTGGAAAATCGTCATTCTCAAATTTAGAAATTTTTTATACCACAAATGGTGAGAATCCAGAAACCAATGGAAAAGTTTACAATGGAGTTTTTGAGATTGCAGACAACACTACAGTAAAAGCCATTGTAAAGCAAAATGGAAAAGTAGTGTTAAGAATGGAGGAAAGCTTTGGGAAAAACGAAGGGTTGTTTTGGGGTAATGAACATTCTAAAGATATGTGGATTGGTAGAGGTGTAAACATTTCTGCAGAAGAAGCTATTTTAAAAGGAAGTGCCACAGCAAGTCAGGCAGCAAGACGTTTTAAAGGAAGTGGTTTTGTAGATTTTAAAGGTGAAGAAGGTTCTGTAGAATTTTATCAAGAAAATGATGGAGAAGGTGGAGATTATAGCATTCGTTTCAGATATATGCACAATAATGTTGGTAAATTACACCCAATGAAATTGTTTGTAAATGACGAATACATCAGAACTTTAGATTTTAAAGCTACTGGTGGATGGGAAAAAGAATGGAAGTTTGTACCAACAATTATTAGATTAAAAGCTGGTGCAAATAGCGTGCGATTAGAAACCACAGGAGAAAGTGGTCCTTATTTAGATGAAATGTTTATTGATTAATTGGAGATAATTTAGAGTTTTATGAATAGTAAAATAGGATTTTTTGAAAAGTTGACTCTTGTACTTTTCATAAGTATATATGGTTGCTCAAGCATCCAAAACAATACTAATAAAGTATCTATCATAGGTTATGAAAGTTTAGAAACTCAAAAAAAACTTCTTAAAAAAGGTGATAAAAAAGCAGTTGAAGATTATAATAAACTCATAACTAAAGCAGATAAATTACTTAACGTTGATGGTTTTTCCGTAACAAAAAAAACAGGTGTACCACCGAGTAAAAACAAACACGATTACATGAGTATTGGTCCTTATTGGTGGCCAAATCCTAATACTTCAGATGGTTTGCCTTATGTTAGAAAAGATGGAGAAATAAACCCTGAAACTCGAAATAATTATACAGATTTTGTTGAGAAGGATAACTTTTTTTCAGCAGTAAAAACGTTAAAAGATGCATTTTTTTATAGTGATGATAAAAAATATGCCAACAAAAATATAGCGTTCATTAATACTTGGTTTTTAGAGGAAACTACTAAAATGAATCCGAATGTGAATTTTGGGCAATACGTTCCTGGTAAATCAGAAGGAAGGTGTTTTGGTATTATTGAATTTGATGATCTTATAGAGGTTGTAAAATTTTTAGAATTAGCTAGAGATAAAAACATTCTTAGTAAAGAAATTGAAAATGGAATGTTCAACTGGTTCTTAGAATATAGCAATTGGTTGCAAAACAGTAAATTAGGAATAGAAGAATCCACCAGAAAAAACAACCATGCCACACATTATGATGTGCAATTACTAAGCATTTTAGTATATCTAAATAAAATTGAAGAAGTCAAAAATTATTTGTCTACCAAAACAAAAGCCAGAATTTTTAGTCAAATAGAACCAGATGGAAGTCAGCCTTTAGAATTGGCAAGAACAAAATCATTTTCTTACTCAGTTATGAATTTACACGGATTTTTAGAATTGGCAAGTATTGGTCAAAAAGTTGGTGTAGACCTTTGGAATTTATCATCTGAAGATGGAAGAAGTATAAAAAAAGGCTATGAATTTATGTTGCCTTATTTGATAAAACAAAAGGAGTGGCAATACAAACAAATAAAAGATAAAAAGCCTTCTGAAGAAAAATTAATAGCAGATTTAAAAAAGGCTCGTAAACTATTTAAAGAGGATGCTTTTGATGACGCGCTTGATGTTATTGAAGGAAGAAATACTAAAAATCAGCAATACATTACCAAAAAAAACAGCAAATAATCTATTATGAAGTTGTCTAAAAACTTTCTTTTTTTAATACTCATTGTCATCATTAGTTGTGATGGCCCAAATAGTAAAAAAGAAGTAGCAGTTTCTTATCCAAAAGACTTAGATACGTTTCATAAAAATGTACTGGAATATTATCAAAATCAAAAAGTAGAGGATTTTAAAATAGCAGAATTGTTATCAGATTTAAAAGAAGATGGTTCATTTTCAACCATTGACTATAGCAACAAAATAAGAAGCAATTGGCCTGTTAAAGACCATTTGCAATACGTACAAACCTTAGCCATCAATTATAAAAATGAATCCTCTAAATATTATCAAGATAAAAGTCTTTCAGAAAATATTCATAAAGGATTAAATTATTGGTTAGATAACGATTTTTTAAGCACCAATTGGCACGATCAACATATTGGCGTTCCAGAATTGTTATTGCCAACGTTGTTTTTAATGGAGAACGAGTTGACTAAAAAACAGCTTGATAAAGCCCTTGTTTTATTACATCGCGCCAAAATAAAAATGTCTGGGCAAAATAAAGTATGGTTGTCCAGCAATGTGATGCTACGCGCTTTGTTGTTAAGAAAACAAGATTCAGTAGCCATTGCCAGTAAAGCCATCCAAAGTGAATTAAAAATAGCAAACGGAGTTGGTGTAAAACCAGATTGGTCGTATCACGAACACGGTGCTCAATTGCAATTTGGTAATTATGGTTTGTCGTATTTAGAAGATATGATAAAAACGTATACTTTCTTAAACAATACACCTTTTCAGTTTGATAAGGATAAGATTCAGTTTCTAAGAAACATCGTTTTAAAAGGACAACAATGGATATTGTACAATAATAGGTATGATACCAATGCTTGTGGAAGACAGCTTTTTCCCAAAGAACAACTTCAAAAAGCTAATCGTTTAAAAGTGTGCATTCAAAAAATGAAGGTTTTAGATAAGGAATTTACAGAGGCTTATACTATTGCTTTAAACTCAAAAACCTTATCAGGAAATAAACATTTTTGGAAATCAGATTTTCAGGTGCATAGAAGAAAAGATTTTTATTTTTCGGTTAAAATGAGCTCAAAGCGCGTGGTGGGTACAGAGTCTGTAAATCAAGAAAATGTGCAAGGTTATTATATGGGTGATGGTGTTGCACTCTTATCTACAAATGGGAAAGAATTTGAAGATGTTTTTCCTTTTTGGGATTGGAAAAAATTGCCTGGAACAACCATAATTCAAGATAAAAAACCACTTCCAATTATCAAGTTCAATGAGTTTAAAACCAATAGTACTTTTGTTGGTGGCGTTAGCAATGGCAAAAATGGTATTGCTGTGCTAGATTACGATCGAGATGGTTTACAAGCTAAAAAATCTTGGTTTCTATTTGATGATACAATAGTGTGTTTAGGGAGTGATATTTCAGCAAATACAAATAATCCTGTAACTACAGCCATAAATCAATCTTTTTTAAAAGGTAAGGTTTTTGTTGGTGAAAATGATAACATACAAACCAGTTTAAGAAACGGAAAGGCAATACAACCCGATTGGATTTTACACGATAGTATTGGATATCTATTTCCAAAGGGTGGAAACATCAATTTCTCTACAAATATTTTAGTAGGTAGTTGGAATAATGTTGCAAAACGTTACAGACCAGTGTTATTAACAGATCATATTTTTAAATTATGGTTCAATCATGGTTCGCAACCAAAAAACAAAAGTTATAATTATATGCTGGTGCCAAATGCAACCCAAGATAAAATGTTGCGTTTACATAAAAATAACCCCTTTAAGATCATCAATACAAAGCAACAACAATCTGTAGAACGTTTAGATAAAAAACAAGCAGGAATTGTATTTTATAAACAAGGAACATCAAAAATTCACGGTGGTATTACTGTAGATAAACCTTGTGTTGTTTTAATGGAAGAAAAACCAAATAAACTAATGCTTGCTATAAGCGATCCCTCAAATCAATTACAAAGTATTAAGGTTGCAATTAACGGGAAATATATCTTAGAAAATAGTAACTATAATAATGGGAAAACGCAATTTATGGTCAATTTACCTCAAGGTGATTATTCAGGTAAAACGGTACAGGTAGTATTAGATAAATATTAAAAAAATGACAAAAGTACTTTTATATTTCATCTGTTTTGCGTCAATTTTAGTGTCGTGTCAAAACAAAAACACGAATAGCAACTCAGAAAAAGAAATCAATTTAGAAGCAGGTTTTCAAAATCCACCAAACCAAGCCAAAGCCAGAACCTGGTGGCATTGGATAAGTGGTAATGTTTCAAAATCGGGCATCACCAAAGATTTAGAAGCGATGAAAGCAGTTGGTATTCAAGAAGCACAATTGTTTAATGTGCATTTAGGTTTTCCACAAGGGCCTGTAAAATATTTAAGTGAAGAATGGCTAGATTTATTCAAGTTTTCTGCAGAAGAAGCCAAACGTTTGGGGCTAGAATTGGCATTCCACAACAGCGCAGGATGGTCGTCATCTGGAGGACCTTGGGTTACTGAAGAACACGCGATGCAAACGGTTGTTTTTAGTGAACTTACGGTTGAAGGCGGAAAAACGATAACCAAAAAATTACCACGACCAGAAACCAAATTCAACTATTATAAAGATATTGCGGTTTTGGCATTTCCAAAACCAAAAGCAACAAAAAAGATAGATGGTTTAGATTATAAAATGCTATCTGAACGTGTTCGAAATCATTTACTACCAGATAGGAAAGGCATTTCAAATGAGGCTATTATTTTAAAAGAAAACATTATCAATCTAACTTCAAAACTATCTGAAGATGGTGTTTTAAATTGGGAAGTACCTCAAGGTGATTGGGTTATTTTACGATTAGGGCATACCCCAATTGGTACACAAAATCGTCCTGCACCTCCAGAAGCCAAAGGTTTAGAAGTCGATAAAATGAGTAAAACAGCGGTTGATGCCTATTGGAAAGGTGGCGTACAACCTATAATTGATAAGTTAGGCGACTTAATAGGAACAACTGTTAACAATTGTTTGATTGATAGTTATGAAGTAGAAACTCAAAATTGGACTACAGGTTTTGATGCTCAGTTTGAGAATTTAAGAGGTTATGATTTAACGGCATATTTACCAACTTTAGCAGGGTACTATGTAGAAAGTGGAGAAGTTTCAGAACGATTTCTTTGGGATTTTAGAAGAACTATTGGCGATTTAATTGCCCAAAATTACTATGCGCATTTTGCCGAATTATGCCATAAAAATGGACTAAAATTCTCTGTAGAACCCTATTGGGGCCCTTTTGATAATATGCAAGTGGGTGCCACAGGCGATATTGTGATGTGTGAATTTTGGAGTGGTGGCTATCCGTTTTTCGATTCGCCAAAATTTGTATCGTCCATCGCACATTTAAATGGCAGTGCCATTGTGGGAGCAGAGTCTTTTACAGGTATTGGTGGTTGGGACAAACATCCAGCAAACCTAAAATCGATTGGAGATCGCGCTTGGGCAGAAGGCATTACACGATTTATTTTTCATACCTATGTGCATCAACCTTGGGATGTAGCACCAGGTTTGGCCTTAAGTTATCACGGTTTTGATTTTAACCGATTAAATACGTGGTGGAAACAAAGTAAGGGGTATATGGATTACCTAGCACGTTCACAATATCTTCTGCAACAAGGTAAAAATGTAGCTGATGTTCTGGTATTTACAGGAGAATCATCGCCCAATACAGGGTTTATAAAACCAGAAATTAAAGCCATGGGTTTTGATTATGATTTGATTGGCGCTAATAAATTAAAAGACTTAACCGTTAAAAACGGAACAATTTTCTCATCAGTTGGAAATACGTATCAACTTTTGGTGTTGCCAGAATCGGATTTTATAAAACCAGAAACTTTAGAAAAAATAAAAGCATTAGTAGATGGTGGCGCAACAGTTATTGGTAAAAAGCCATTGCAATCGCCAAGTTTGACCAACTATCCAAATTGTGATGAAAAAGTTACAGCTTATGTTGATGCATTGTGGGGAAGTAGTTTGGTTAAAGAAATTTCCATTGAAGAAGCCTTAAGCGAAAAAACACCTGATTTTAAAATAGAAAGTACTGATAATTCAGATTTGAGTTTCATCCACAGAAAAACAGCCGATGCTGATATTTATTTCATCGCCAATGCTAGAAAAGAAGCCAGAGAAATTACAGCACGTTTTAGAGTTTCGGGAAAGCAACCTGAAATCTGGAACTCAGAAAAAGGCACTGTCAAAGATGCAGTAGTTTTTAAAGCCAATGAAGATGGAACAACAACTGTACCTTTACAATTAGGTTCGGAAGAGTCGGTTTTTATTGTCTTTAAAAAGCCTGCAAATCCGAATCATTTAACAGAAATTTCAACAGAACTTAAACCTTATCAAAAAGAACCATTGTCTAATTTAGAAATTGTAAAAGCAGAATACGGTACGTTTTTACAAGAAGGCTTAATTGATATTACTGACAAAGTAAATAGTGCTATAAAAGGTGGCAAATTAGACTTTAAAATGTCGCGTGCGTTTTGCGATTGTGACCCTGCAATGGGTTACAAAAAAGAGTTTCGAATGGAATACCAAATTGGTGATGTTAAAAAACAAATCTATGCAGAAGAACGCGAGCATATTCATATTGATGCTGGAAACAAACCGCTAAAAGTTTTGAAAGCAGTGTTCGGGAAATTTAAAGCGGAAACCAAAGGTATTCCACAAAACTATAAAACCTTTGAGGTTACAAATACAATTAAGGACTTAGTTTTACATAATACTTATGATATTCTGATTTCTGATGAATTAATAAATAATCAAATTCCAGAAGGCAATAAACCCAACTTAAAAATCACCTTTAAAACTGATGGAGAAGAACGTACACTATTTATTCCAAAAGGACAGTTTTTAAAACTATCTAAAGACACATCTAAACCTGAATTAGTTTTTAAAGATGGAACTGTAAATTGGGTAACAACAAATGAAGGTAAAATAACATATATCAATGCAACTGGAGAAACAAAAACTGCAGTAGTAACCTCTATACCAAAACCCATTGATTTATCAAATTCTTGGCAGGTAGATTTTCCACTAAGTTCAGTAGAAATTATCAAAGAAACCTTTAGTGATTTAACATCTTGGTCAAATCATAAAAACGAGAAAATTCAGCATTTTTCTGGAACGGCATCATATAAAAAAGAGTTTATAATTTCTGATGAATTGTTACAATCGGATAAAAGATTAGAACTCGATTTAGGAAGTGTGGCTGTAATTGCAGAGGTATTTATAAACGGAAAAAAAGTAAGTACTTTATGGAAAGCGCCTTTTAGAACCACTATTGATAATTTTGTAGCAAAAGGTAGAAACACTTTAGAAATAAAAGTGACTAACCTGTGGCCAAATAATTTAATTGGCGACGAAAGCTTACCTTTAGATTATGAACGTAAAGGCAATAAATTAAAAAAATTACCAGATTGGTTATTAAATAACTCAGAACGATCATCCAAACGAACTACGTTTTCATCTTGGAAACATTGGAGTAAAAATGATGAATTGCTAACCTCAGGGTTGTTAGGGCCAGTAAAAATCAATATCAATAAAGTATTAAAAATCGAATAATGATTACAAAACAAAATTTACTCAAAATAAGTTTATGCTTTTTATTATTGGGTTGTAATGCCACGAAAAAGGATGCATCAAAAAATAAAAATGCTGAAATCAAAGTAGATTATTTTGCTGATAATGGTTTTGGAAATGCAGTGGCTATTGTACAACATCCTTCTGGTGTCTATCACAAAGGGATTACGTATGTAGCGTATCAAGGGCCTCTAGAAGATCCTTATGTAGCTTCATATAACCACAAAACTAAAGAATGGAAAGGGCCGTTTAAAGCGGGTGTTAGCCAAATGGGAAAAGACCCAAATCGTAAAAAGAACATAGATAATCATGGTAAGCCAGCATTACTCATTGACGATGCAGGCTATATCCATATTGCCTTTGGAGGTCATGGGGGAACACGTGAAGATGGTGTTAATCCGTTAGGAAATCATCATTATGGAAAAAATTTACACGCAGTTTCTAAAAAACCTTTAGACATTTCTGAATGGGAAACACAGGATAACATTTCATTATTTGGGACTTACAGTCAGTTTATAAAAATGGATAATGGCGACATCTACTTATTTTATCGTCATGGAGCGCATCGTAGCAATTGGGTGTATCAAAAATCTACAGATAATGGGAAAACATTTGGAGAACCAATTTCTTTTTTAAAACATAAAAGAAGAACTGAGATTGAAGCAGAAGATTCTTGGTATCCTTGGTTGAGTAAAGGTAATGGCGATGATATTATTGTAGCATTTGATTACCATATTTGTAGAGATAACAAAAACGCACAAGATGCACGTGGGCATATACCAGAACGTCACAATTTGTACTATATGGTTTTTGACACCAAGACAGGAGAATGGAAAAACGTTAAAAATGAACTTTTAGAAATGCCGTTAACCAAAGAAATGGCAGACCAAAAAGCCTTGGTTAAAAAAATACCTAGTGATTGGACTTTTCAAGGAATAGCTGATGTTGATTCAAATGGAAATCCGCATGTAGGTGTTTTAGTGGGGCCAGATGTAGGAGCAAAAAGAAGCGGTCCAAAACGTTTACAACTTTTTAGATGGAATGGAAATGCTTGGTTACAAAGCAAAAATTTTAATCTCCCTAGAGGAAATGGAGATATTGAAGTTAAATCTACAACAGAAGTTAGCATCTATTTAGAAAGTGATGTTGAAGAAACAGGAGAAATAAGCAGATGGGATAGTTTTGATGATGGAGACACTTTTAAGAAAGCACAGGTTTTTTTAAGTCGAAAAAATTCCAGTTTTGTAATATCATCCCTTATTGATACCCCTCATCCTGATGCTAGAATTATTGTTGCTGAAAAAGAAAAAGGGTCAGATTTTAGGAAAATGTATTTATTGGGTGATAGTGGACCCATTAAAAGAAACAAAAAAGAAACCATACTTGAAAAACCTATAATAAAGCAAACCAAAAACTAGAAAACCGAACTTAAAATGAAAATAATTAAAAGTCCAATCTTTATCTTAGTTGTCTTAGCACTTATTTCTGCCTGTGCTAGTAAAACTGTGAATACACCATCTAAAAATAACTTAATTTCAGAAAATAAAACCCCTCCTAACATTGTCTTTATTTTGTCTGACGATCAGTCTTGGACAGACTACAGTTTTATGGGGGATAAAAACATAGAAACTCCAAGAATAGATCAATTTGCAAAAGAGAGTTTAACTTTTACAAAAAGCTATGTGCCAACCCCTTTATGTTCTCCTTCTTTGGCAACAATAATAACTGGATTATATCCCAAAGATCATGGAATTTTAGGTAATGATAAGGTATATAATCGTGTAAAAGGAGATCGTAGAACAAGCCAAAAGAATAGAGCTCAAGCTTATAAACCTATTATTACAGCTTTTGAAAAGCAAAAGACACTTCCGGATATGCTAAAAGAGAAAGGGTATTTGTCTTTTCAAACAGGTAAATGGTGGCATGGAAATCACAAAATTGGTGGTTTTGATTATGGGATGACACATGGAGACCCTAAAAAAGGTGGAAGACATGGAGATTATGGATTAGAAATTGGGAGAAAAGGTTTAGATACTATTAATAGTTATGTAGATTTAGCACTAAAAGAAAAAAAACCTTTCTTCTTATGGTACGCTCCATTTTTACCACATAGGCCTCATAACCCACCACAACATTTATTCGAGAAGTATAAAAAGAAAACAGACTCTGAACATCTAGCAAAATATTGGGCTATGATAGAATGGTTTGATGAAACTTGTGGACAGCTATTTGATATGTTTGAAGAAAAAGGCTTAACTGAAAACACTTTATTTGTTTATGTTTGCGACAACGGATGGGCGCAAAACCCAGAAAAAAGTGGCTATTTAAGTCATTCTAAACGTGCTCCTTACGATATGGGAATTCGTACTCCAATTATGTACAAATGGAAAGGGAAAATAACTCCTAAAATGGATGATAAAACCATAACCAGTAGTATAGATATGGTGCCAACAGTATTGGATATTTTAGGTGTTGAAAAACCAGAAAATTTACCTGGAGTAAGTGTTTTAAACGAAAAAACTTTAAACGAACGTAAAGGGATTTTTGGAGAAGTATACGCGCATGATTTTGATACTATAGAAAATAGTATGTTTTATAATATGGCCATTTTTCCTCCTTATAAAATCATCCTTCCAGATCCTGTAAGAAAGAAAAACGAAGTGGTGCAATTATTTAATATTGATGAAGATCCTTTCGAGAAAAATAACATTGCAGCAAGTAATCCAGAAATCGTTAAAGATTTACTGCTAAAAATTAAGGAATTTAGAGCGGAATAGATTATGAAAAAAATATGGTTCTTGTGGATTGCAGTAACTTTACTTACAAGTTCATGTAAATCTAAAAATAATGAAGAATTAAAATCATCTAAGCCTAATGTGCTTTTTATTGCTGTTGACGATTTAAACAATTGGATTAGTCCAATTCAAAATTTTTCAAATGTAAAAACGCCTAATTTTGATCGGTTGGCAAAAATGGGAGTTACCTTTACAAACGCACACGTTCAAGCGCCTCTTTGTGGACCGTCAAGAGCTTCTTTAATGACAGGTTTACGTCCATCAACTACTGGTATTTATGGAATGACGCCAGACAATCAAATAAGAAGACTAGAAAATCCAACTACAAAAGACATTACGTTTTTACCAGAATATTTTGAGCAAAATGGCTATCATACTATGGGAATTGGTAAATTATTTCACATTCACGCACCTGATAGCGTTTTTAATGAATCTGGTGGTCGCGTAAAAGGCTTTGGTCCTTATCCAAAAGAGCGTTTTGTTTGGGATGGTTTTGGAAAAGGAATTAAAGGAAAACATGGAAGAACCAGTACAGATTGGGGTGCTTTTCCAGAAAACGATACCTTAATGCCAGATCATCAATCTGTAAATTGGGTGGTGGAACGTTTACAAAGAAAATATGAGAAACCATTCTTTATGGGCTTAGGTTTTCTTCGTGTACACGTACCTTTGTATGTGCCCCAAAAATGGTTCGATTTGTATCCTTTAGAAGATATTCAAACGCCACCTTATAAGTCAGATGATTTAAATGACATTCCAAATATCGGTTTGCAAATTAACGATTTACCAATGATGCCATCTACAGAATGGGCAAAAGAAAGTGGCGAATGGAAAAAAATTGTGCAAGCTTATTTAGCGTGTATCAGTTATGTAGATAATGAACTGGGGCGTGTTTTAGATGCTCTAGAAAGTAGCAAATATGCAGACAATACCATTATTGTTTTATGGTCTGACCACGGATACAGGTTAGGAGAAAAAGGCACTTTTGCAAAACACGCCCTTTGGGAAACCGCAACAAAAGCACCATTACTATTCGCAGCACCAAACTTACCAAAAGGAAAAAAAATTGAAGCTCCAGTAGAAATGCTATCTATTTATCCAACGTTATTAGAATTGAGTGGATTGCCAGCATATTCTAGAAACGAAGCCCAAAGTTTAGTATCTTTAATGCAAACAGGAACGTCAGCCAATGAAACGTATGCAATTACTACTTTTGGGATGAACAACCATACTGTAAAAGTAGCGGGATACAGATATATTAGATATGAAGATGGTACAGAAGAATTTTATGACCACAACACAGATCCTAATGAATGGACTAACGAAGCCAAAAACCCAAAATATACTGCTCAAATAGAAAAAATGAAAGGCTTGTTGCCAAAAGTAAATGTAATTTGGGACGAAAAATCATCCTATACGTTTCAACCTTATTTTGTAGAACACAAAGCACGCGTTAACGGAGAAGAAAAAAAGCCTGTTGAAGTGATTGGTGCAGATAGATAATAAGTGCTAAATAATTAAGATGAAACTAATGCTAAGAATACCAATACTCTTTTTTTCAATACTCTTCTTGTTAAATTGTAGTGTGTCAAAATCAGAGAAAAAACGGGGTAATAAAAAAAAGCCTAACATCGTTTTTATATTTGCTGATGATTTAGGATGGACAGACATAAGCACAGGAAATACAAACAAAAACAATGGGTCTAAAATTTATGAAACACCTGTAATAGACAAATTAGCGTCTCAAGGTATGTCTTTTACCAATGCCTATACCAACCAAAATTGTGCCCCATCTAGAGCTGCGTTAATTAGCGGACAATACGCTACTGGTGCAGATAACCAAGTGTATAATGTAGGGTCTTTAAAACGACAAGACAAAAGAACAAAAGGGTTTCCTAATGTACTTATAGAGCCATTCAAACAAAAAAAGGTAATTGCAGAAGATGGAATTAATATTTTTGATGTATTAAAAACAAAAGGCTATCAAACTGCTTTAGTAGGGAAAAGTCACGGAACACCACATCCTTTAAAGGGCGATTTTGGTATTGATTTACCAGCAGATATTCATCATATTATTGCAGCACCTATTAACGGAAAAAGAACTAAATCTTTTTATTTAGCGTTGAATTCTGATAAAAAAGGATGGACGTTTAATTCGGAGTTTGTAGATAAATACGCAAATCCTTATGATGAAGAATATATCAACACCATTTTAAAACCTTATAAAAGTCAAGGAAATCTAACGCTTTTAAAAGGAACTCCAAAACACCTTACAGATGCTATTGGAGATTTTTCTGTAGATTATATTAAAAAAAACGCAAATGCTGAAAATCCCTTCTTTTTGTATGTACCATTTCACGCTGTACATTCTGATGTTACAGGAAGAAAAGATTTAACTCAAAAGTATTTAAAAAGAGGTTTAAAACCAAGAATTGCAGAATATGCTTCTATGATTGAATTGTTAGACCAAAATGTTGGAAAAATAAACAATGCTTTAAAAGATCCTAATGGAGATGGAAAAGTTGATGATGATATTACTAATAATACAATTTTTATATTTTATTCTGATAATGGAGGCCTATTTAATAATTTACCTTTAAAAGGTAAAAAAGGAAACTTAACTGAAGGAGGTCTTAGAGTACCATTAATTTTTAGATATCCAAATGTGATTCCTGAAAACACAGTTACTAATCAAGCAGTGCATTGTATTGATTTTCTGCCAACTTTAGCAGATTTAGTTGGTGTAGATGTTACATCACTAAAAAAGAAAGATGGAAGTAAACCAAAATATGATGGAGCTTCTTTTGCAAAAGTTTTAAAAGGAAAAGCAAATAGAATTTCTAGAGAAAATTTATTTTGGCACCTTCCAGGATATATGGATGAGCGTTTTTCTCCATCAACTTTAATGCAAAAGAGAATTGGAAATGAATATTACAAATTGTTTTATTTTTATGAAACCGAAGAATTTGAAATGTATAACATTACAAAAGATATTTCTGAAAAAAGAAATATTTTAGAGAATCCAACATCAATAGAAATAGAAATTGCTTTGCAAATGAATGCTGATATGTTGGCTTGGTTAAAAACCAATAAGGCACCAACAGGAACTTGGCTAAAAAATGGAGAGAAAGTGCCTTATCCTAAATTAAATGGAGTTGAGAAATATAAATAATAATTACAAATACCTTAAAAAATGAAAAGACTTTTAGTATTTACACTTAGTGCATCAATTTTATTATTGTCTTGTAAAACAGTAAAGAAGGAGATTGCTATAAATACAGATAAAAAACCAAAAAACATCTTATTTATTGCGGTTGATGATTTACGTCCAGAGCTCAATTTTTACGGAGCTAATCATATCAAATCGCCAAACTTAGATCAACTAGCAAGTGAAAGCTTAGTATTTAACAAGGCGTATTGTAATATTCCTGTTTGTGGAGCTTCAAGAGCAAGTTTATTAACAGGTATGAGACCAACTAGAAATCGGTTTATAACAGCACATACCTCAAAAGATAAACAAGTACCTAATGCAAAATCTCTTCCTTTTCTTTTAAAAGAGAATGGCTACACAACCATTTCTAACGGTAAAATTTATCATTATAATAAAGATGATGTTACTGCTTGGGACGAAATGTGGCAACCAGATAAACTTTGGAGTTATGCATTGCCAGAAAGTCAAGAAATTAGAAAAAACACCAAAAGAGGATTGCCTTTTGAAGTTGCAGAAGTGCATGATTCTGTATATAGAGATGGAAAATTAGCGTTAAAAGTAATTCAAGATTTAAAAAAACTAAAGCAATCAAATCAACCCTTTTTTCTAACAATGGGTTTAATGAAACCACACCTTCCATTTACAGCCCCAAAAAAGTATTGGGATTTATATGATAGAAATCAAATTGAATTACCTGAAAGCTATATTCAACCAAAAACAACTCCAAAACAAGCATTTCACAGATATGGGGAGTTGAGGAATTACGAAAATATTCCTAAAAAAGGGCATTTGCCTGATGATTTAGCAAAAGAATTAATACACGGATATTATGCTTGTGTAAGTTATATAGATGCACAAATTGGTTTAGTTTTAGACGAATTAAAACGTTTGGAATTAGAAGACGATACTATTGTAATTTTATGGGGAGATCATGGTTGGAACTTAGGTGACCATAAATTATGGTGTAAGCATGTTACGTTTGAAACTGCTTTAAGAACGCCATTAATTATTAAAGTTCCAGGAAAAACTAAAGGAACAAAAACAGAAGCCATTACAGAATATATTGATATCTATCCAAGTTTAGCAGAACTTGCTGGCTTAGAAGTTCCAAAAACAGTAGAAGGAAAAAGTTTTGTACCCATTTTAAATGGCGAAAAACCTCAAAAAGATTGGGCAGTATCTAAATTTAAAGATGCTGTAACTTTGATTAAGGGCGATTTGTTTTATACAGAATGGACTAAAGACGATGGTATTGCGTATGCAAGAATGTTGTTTGACCATAAAACAGATCCTTTAGAATTGGATAATTTAGCTGAAAAACCAGAAAATAAGGAACTGGTAAATAAGCTTTCAATAGAATTAAGAGAAAAATGGGGGAAGGATTTTTTAATAAAATAAATACTAATGAAGAACTCCTTTAAATATTTCGTTTTCATAAGTATCATTTTAACTTCTTTTAGTTGCTCCAGTAACAAAAATGTTGATACAACTGATGTTAAAGAAAAACAACAACCTAACATCATTTTTTATTTAGCAGATGACCAAGATGTTTACGATTATGGCTGTTATGGAAATGAAAAAGTAAATACAGCTGCTGTAGATAGACTTGCAAAAGAAGGAATGTTGTTTACCAATGCGTTTACTGCACAAGCTATTTGTGCACCAAGTAGGTCTCAGGTTTTTACTGGTAAATACCCTGTTAAAAATGGATGTTTTGCAAATCATACAGCTACAAGACCAACTATTAAAAGTGTAACTTCTAAAATGAAAAAGTTGGGTTATGAAGTGGTACTTGCTGGAAAAAGTCATGTAAAACCATCGAGTGTTTACCACTGGAATAAAGAATGGTTACCAGTTCCTAAAAAAGATGTCCCAAGAGCTTATATTCCATTGGACAGCATCAAACACTATTTTAAAACCGCAACAAAACCGTTCTGTATGTTCATCACCTCAAAATACCCACATGGTAAATATTTTGAGGTAGAAAACGCAAAAACTGAAGATATTAAGTTTTATCCTTTTAATGAAAGTAAAAAAAATGATAAAGCCTTTATCAAGAAAAAAGCAGGATATTATAGAAGCATTAATGAAGATAATACCCAAATAGAAAAAGTATTAGAATTTGTAGATGAATATTTAGATGAAAACACCTTGTTTATTTACAGTGCAGATCATGGTGTTTCAGGTAAGTTTACAGTAAAAGATATTGGGTTAAAAGTGCCTTTTGTTGCAAGATGGCCCAAAGTGATTAAAGCTGGAATAACCTCAAATCAATTGATACATTATACAGATGTTTTACCAACGTTTATGGAAATTGCAGGAGGAAAATCTACAAAAGATATTGACGGAAAAAGTTTTTTACCACTATTGAAAGGAAAAGACGTACAAATTAACAAATATGTTTACGGAGTAAGAACCAATCAAAATATTTTAAATTCAGAAGTTTTTCCATCAAGAATGATTCGTAATCAGCGTTATAAATACATTCGTAACTTTAATTCTTTAGAAGTTGTTGAAGGAAATTTGACAGGAAAATCAAATGTAGATTATTTTATCAAAAGAGGAGCTAATGCTTTTAAAAATGAACCTTTTGAAGAATTATATGATTTAGAAAAAGATCCTTTTGAGCAAAATAATTTGGCTAAAAATTCTGAATATAAAGCTATAAAGGAACGTTTAATGAAAGATATGTTTGTTTGGATGAAAGGGCAAGGAGATTTTTTAAATGAAGAAAAAGGAAACATGCCTTTAATTACGGCAAAAGGAAACAGAGGTTTTAAATTAGATAAAGATACACCAAGACGAAAAATTCCTGATTCGATAAAAAATACATTATCAGAAGAAAATTATAAGATTATAAAACATTGGTAAAAAATCAGATATATGAAAACAATAACTAAACTCTTTTTACACTATTTAATAATTATTGTTCTTTTAATTTCTTGTAAAACCGACAAGAAAGAAGTTGCTATAAATACAAAAAAGACCCAAAAAAATATTTTATTTATTGCGGTTGATGACTTACGTCCAGAACTCAATTTTTACGGAGCAAAACACATCAAATCGCCAAACTTAGATAAACTAGCAAGTGAGAGTTTAGTATTTAATAAAGCGTATTGTAATGTTCCTGTTTGTGGTGCATCAAGAGCGAGTTTATTAACAGGTATGAGACCAACAAGAAATCGTTTTATAAACTATAAAACGAGAGCAGATGTAGATGTGCCTAATGCTATTTCTTTACCAAAGCTTTTAAAACAAAATGGTTACAAAACAATTTCAACAGGTAAAATTTACCATACTAATGAAGATGATAGCCTTTCTTGGAATGAAAGATGGTTTCCAAAAGGAAATATTCGAAACTATCAATTAGAAAAAAATATAGTAGAAAATGGTAAAGCCAATTTAGCTATGGGAGGTGCCAGTGCTTTTGAAATCGCAGCTGTAAATGATACTGCTTATTTTGATGGTAAAATAGCTCAAAAAGGAATTGCTGATTTAAAGAAACTTAAAAATAGTAAACAACCTTTCTTTTTGGCATTGGGTTTTATGAAGCCGCATTTACCATTCAACGCACCAAAAAAATATTGGGATTTATATGATAGAAATCAAATTGAATTACCAGAAAGTTATCTCCAACCAAAAACGACACCCAAAAAAGCATTTCACAACTTTGGTGAGCTACGTAATTATGGAAACATCCCCAGAAAAGGTCAAATTTCTAATGATTTGGCAAAAGAATTGATTCACGGTTATTATGCATGTGTAAGTTATGTTGATGCTCAAATTGGTTTGGTTTTAGACGAATTAAAACGTTTAGAATTAGAAGACGATACTATAGTAATTTTATGGGGAGATCATGGTTGGAACTTAGGTGACCATAAATTGTGGTGCAAGCATGTTACGTTTGAAACTGCTTTAAGAACGCCATTAATCATTAAAGTTCCAGGAAAAACTAAAGGAACAAAAACAGAAGTCATTACAGAATATATCGATATTTATCCGAGTTTGACAGAATTAATTGGTTTAGAAACTCCAGATACTGTTGAAGGGAAAAGCTTTGTGCCAATCATCAATGGTAAAGACTCAGATAAAGATTGGGCAGTATCTAAATTTAAAGATGCTGTAACCCTGATTAAAGGCGATTTGTTTTACACAGAATGGACAAAAGATGATGGTATTGCTTATGAAAGAATGTTATTCGACCATAAAACAGATCCTTTAGAATTAGATAATTTAGCTGAAAAGCCAGCATATCAAGAAAAAGTAAAAGCACTGGCTTTAGAATTAAGAGAAAAATGGGGAGAAGATTTTCTTTCTAAAAACTAAAAACGATCTGTAAGAATGAGATATATAGTTGCACTAATACTTTTAACAGTATTCATAACAAATTGTAATTCATTAAAAACAAATAAAATACAATCTAAAGAGGTTGTTAAAAAATCTAAAGAAAAACAACCCATCGTCATACAATTTATTATAGATGGATTGATGAAAGATGCAGCAGAAACCGCCATTGCAGCCGGAGCAAAAAATCTAAAATATTTTGCAGAAAATGGCGTGGTTGTAGAGGAAGCCTATTCTAATAGTCCAGTAGGTAGAGTTAAATTGCCAGATGGAAGTGAACCTTGGAGAGGAGCATCACCCCCAAATATTGGCATGCATACTGGAACCCATGTTTTCGAAACTCAAGAGTTAGATGATATTTTTTTATCAGCCAAAAGAGAAGGAATAAAATCGGTTTATGTTGGAGGACATACTTTATACGATGTGTTTACAACCTCAGATATTCATTATGCCGAAATTATGCCAGATCAAAAAGTTGTAGAGCTTGGGATAAAGCATATTAAAGAGGATGGAGTTAAGTTAGTGCGTTTACATTTGCAAGAAATTAGAAGTTCTTGGAAAGGACCTGAAGGGAAAACCAATCCAGACTCTAAATACATTAAGGCCATTTTAAATGCAGATGCTCAATTAGGAAAACTGGTAGCTTTCTTAAAAAATGAAGGCTTATGGGAGACAGCATATTTTATCATTTCTGCAGATCATGGAATGGGAACTTTAAGAAAAAGCAACCATCTTTCAGAGCAATTGTCTTCATGGCAAATTTATATGAATTTTTATGGACCTAAAGTAAAAAAAGGAGCCACAATTCCGTACGCAGAATCTCCAGATATTGCTTTAATGACCAATCATTTTATGGGGCTAGAGCCATTAAAAGGATATACATCAAATGTAGAGGGTCTTAAAAATTTAAAAACTACAGGTATTTTTCTAGAAAATATTTTTGAAGGAAATTCTGATAATTTAGAACATCCACAATGGATAAAAACCTACCTTGATAAAAATGCAGGTTCTCCTCCAAATGATTATTTACATTATAGGGAGGCGATGCTAAAGTTTATCAATGATTAAAAATTCTGAGATAGATAGTACTATATTGGGTTAAAACTTACAATAACAAATTTGAAAAACATGAGATTACTAGTATACAAGAGATTATTTTTTAAATATATTTTAATGATGAGTATATTTTGTAATGTCACTTTTTTAAAGGCACAAAATTTACAACGCCCTTTTATTTTGGTTAAATCAAGTGAACGTAATAATATTTTAGAAAAAATAGAGACACAACCTTGGGCGAAAGAGATTTATGAAAATTTAAAAACAAGAACAGATTTACAGGTTGCTAAATTCAATCAAAATCCAAAAGACTACATCAAAAATTTGCCTTTTAACTGGTCTGAAGGACAAAAAAATAACTTTCCACCATTTTACAAAACAGACCATGTAGAAAATGGTAAACATAGAAACTTAGATAACGCTACAGACAAAGAGTGGGAACCAGCAGAAAAATTGATTACCTATTTGCAAATAGCTTTAGATTGTGGTTATCTATACTACATTACCCAAGATGAAAAATACGCGTATATGGCTAGTAGTACCTTGTATTCATTTGTAAAATCTGTACAGAAATCCAAGTTATCTAATTGGCATGGTAGAGGTGGCTGGTTGTTTCCATATGATGGTTTTAGAGAAGTACGCGTTATTGGCTACAGAGTTCCATTAATTTACGATTTTATTGCACCCTATCTTAAAAAAGAAGGCAATGCTTTTGATATCATTCAAAATAAAAAAGTAGTTTTTCCTGTTGATGAACTTCAAAAGGTGTGCAAAACCTATGCAGATATTACCATTAATTACGGACAAACAGGTTCTAATCATCCAGTACTAGAAGCACCAAGTTTAGTCTATAATGCTTTGGCAATGGACGATGAAAAGGAACGTGAAAAATTACTTTCTTACTTTTTATCAGAAAGTACAAAAAATCAAGATGCGTTGCCAGTAATGGCAAAAAATTATCAAAATCAAGGTGATATTTGGCCAGAAACCTCTCAATATTTAAATCATTCAACAGAAATTTTAGGTAAATTATTATTGGTAATTAATAGATATAATCCGTCTTTAAAATTAGGAGCTCAATATCCAAATATATTATTTGCTTTACCAAGATTAGATGATTTGGTATATCCAAACAACGAGATTATACGTTGGGGTGATGGACATAGAAGACAACATGGTTCCTATCAGGCGTATGAAAATGCTTATGTTTTGGCTAAGATGGACAACCTAACTTTTTTACAAAATAAATTTGCTCCACTTTTGATAAAAGCTATGGAAAGTGGAAAATATTCAAGAAAAAGTATTGAAGCTTTATTCTGGTATGATGATGATATTTATGGGAATTCAAAAAAAATAGAGTTACCAAGAACGGATAGAGTATATCATGCAGGTATTGTATTACAAAGAAATTTAAGTACAACAAATAACCCAAAAGATGGGTTAATGGGTTTTGTTGGTGGCGCACACATGGTGCATGGTCATGCAGAAGGAATGAACATTGAATTGTATGGAGAAGGACAAGTTTTAGGTGTAGATCATGGAAGAAAAAAATATGGTAAAGACTTGCATGAAAATTATTCAAGAATTTTTGCCGCCCATAATACGGTTATTGTAAACGGAAGTTCGCAAGGAGAAGGTGGTTGGGTGAATTTAGGAATCAATTCAGTAAAAGTCATCTCAATGGAACCAAAAGTAAGAGAAGCTGGAGTTTCTCCTAATAATTCTTTTACTCAAACTAGTTTTTTAGATGATAAAGGAGACAAAGCAGAAGCAACTCAAGAAAGAACTTTAGGTTTAATTAGAACATCACCAACTACAGGTTATTATGTAGATGTTTTTAGATCTAAATCTAAGTTAGATAATGAGTTTCACGATTATTTGTATCATAATATAGGTGATAAATTGGTGTTTGAAAATAAGGATATGAAGTTTAATAAAACGCCTAATAGATATTTAGAAAACGCAAATTCTAAATGGATTCATAATAAAAAGTACAGAAATCCTGGATGGCATTTTTTTAAGAAAGTGAAGACATCAGAAAATTATAATAAAGATGTAATAGCAACTTTTAATACAAAAAAATTAGATAAAGGTGCTGTTTTTATGCAATTACATATCCCAAATTTTAAAAACAGAACATACACAAAAGTAAAAGCACCTATAACATTTGAATCTCCAGCACCTTACGATAAAAAACCAACTCCAACTTTAGTAATTAGAAATAAAGGCGAAGCTTGGAAAAACCCTTTTGTAGTAGTGTTTGAACCTTATAATAGTTCAGAAAAACCGAGTTTACAATCTGTTACAAAATTAGAGCAAGATGGAGTTTATAAAGGATTAAAAATTATTTCTAAAACACCAAATGAAGATTTAATACAGTATGTAATTACACATTCTAAAAATCAAGTTTATAAGAATAAAGATATTTATTTTGAGGGTACTTATGCTGTCATTACTTTAGACAAAAACGAAAAACTAAAGAGTATTTATGTTGGAGAAGGGAAAAAACTAATCTATAAAAATGAAGAAATTACAACAGACTCATCTCAAAAATATTTTAAATCTTATGATTAAAAAGGCCCTCTTGTTTTTGTGTTTTACTATTTTTTTATCAGGGTGTAAAACAGCTAAGAATAAAACATTACTTTTTGTAGGTAGTTTTACAGATAAAAAACCAGGAAAAGGAATTTATGTTTACGAATTTAATGAAGCTACAGGAATATCTATTTTAAAATCTACAGTAAACAATATAACCAATACTTCTTTTTTAAGATTATCACCCAATGGAAAATATGTATATTCTGTAGTTGAAAGTCAGATGCAACATAATGGTAAAGTGGCTTCTTTTAAGGTTGATGTTTCTAATTCTAAATTAAATGTGTTGAATATGCAAGATTGTGGTGGTTTAAACCCAGCACATTTAGCCATTGATAATTCTGGGAGTTTTTTAGTAAACTCTAATTATTCTGGTGGTAGTCTAAGTCAGTTTCATATTAAAAATGATGGAAGTTTATCTGAAAGCAATCAAATTTTAAAATTTAAAGATAGTAGTAGTATTAAAGGTAGACAAAGCGCTTCTCATATACATTCTGCTAATTTTTCTCCTGATCAGAAATATGTTTTTGCTCACGATTTAGGGGCAGATAAAATTAGAAGGTTTACTGTTGTAAATAAAAAAGGAAAGATTTCGCTTCAAAATCAACAAGAAATTAAAGTAAAACCAGGAAGTGGACCAAGACATTTTACGTTTCATCCAAATGCTAAATTTGGTTACGGAATCAATGAATTGAGTGGTAAAATTGATGCATATTCCTATAAAAATGGAGTATTAAACTTTATTGAAGATTACCAATCATACCAACAAAAACAAGAAATTTATAGTGCTGCAGACATCCATATTTCTAAAGATGGTAAATTTTTGTACGCCTCTAATCGTGCACCAAAAGAAAACAGTATTGCTATATTTTCTGTAAACTTAAACAATGGTAAGTTAACTAAAGTAGGGCATTCAGCCACAGGAGGTATTCATCCTAGAAATTTTGCAATTTCGCCTTCAGGAAAATTCGTGTTGGTTGCCAATCAGTTTACCAATTCGATTGTAATTTTTAGAAGAAATTTAAAAACAGGATTACTTCGTAAATTACCTAATGAAATTAAAATAAAAAGCCCTTCTAGTATTCAAATAAAAACTTATATAGATTAAAGAGATGCTCGATCAATAAAATTAAAAGGCACTTTAACTTTACCTTTGGCTTTATTTAAAATCATTTCTGCTGCAGTTTCGCCCATGGCCTTAAAATCGGTAGAAATTACTGTTATTCCTAATAATTCTTTAAGAGGGGTGTCATTATAAGATATAATACCAATATCTTCTCCTAAAACATACCCATATTCTCTTTTCCTTTTCACAAGATTTACCAAGTCTTCTTCTTCTATAGTAATAAATAAATCTCCTTTTTTTAAAATCATTTCATCATAAATTTTGTCTAGTATTTCAAAATCTAATTGATGTTCTATACAAAATTTTCTAAAACCATGTTGAATTCTTCTTGGGTATGGATACACTGCTTTTTCAGGATACACCAACATAATTTTATCATATTTCTTAATTTTATCTAATCCTTTGTTTAAAGCTTCATAGATGTCATTTTCAAAATCTTGATAAATTTGTACAAGGTTTTTGTCTATATTTTCTTTGATATTATCTAAAATAATTAACTTTTCACTTGGTATTTGCTTTATCGCTTTACTTACTTTTTCTGGTAAAGTAACATGTTTTAATGTATCCGTTTTAAAATGTGGCATAATCACATAGTAGTCATATGCCGATTTGTTTTTTTCAAGTAAATTTAAAAAAAGTGTTTCATCACAATGATAAATATCTAAATCTGTGTGAGAATTAGTTCCAATTTTATCTACAAAATGATTATATATTCTTAACTTATAAGAACTTAACTTATTTACTAAGAATAAAATATTAACCTTAGAAATTAATTTTGTTCTTGAAATATAAAATCCTTTACCTCTAATCGAAGTTATAATTTTTCTTTCTTTTAAAATACTATACGCCTTTTCTACAGTATCTCTAGATAAATAAAACTCTTCACTAAACATATTTATTGAAGGTATCTTTTGGTCTATTTTAAGATTACCTTGTAAAATATTATGAATGATTGAATCTATAATTTGCTGGTATTTTGGAACCCGAGAGTTCTCGTCAATATTTAAAAATTTTAGTAATTCCATCTTTGTTATTAAAAGTAATTATGTAAAAAAAAGTACACGATTTGTAATATATGTTTATAAAATATTTAAAAACTATTTCTGTTTTTTTTCTAATAATATTCAGGTTGGCACTACACAAACACTATTTATCAAAGAACTTGAACGTAATAAATAACCTCAAATTAAATTTTTTATAACACTTTTTAACCTGTAACTTGTACTTTTTGATATATTGTTTATATTTCGTAATGCAATGTATAAAAAATTATTATGACAAAAAATGCAAGTATTGATAAAAGTATTGCACAAATTGATAATGTATTTCCATCTGAATTAAAGAAATACTTTGTGCATTCTAAGATGGATTATGACTGGGGTATGATGATAAGTGATGTTGGCCATGCCAATGTGCCTCCAGACTCAGATTATCCTCCAAATGGGCACCCAACTTCTCATATGTTTTCTTGGGATAGAGGAAGGATTTTAAATGGATATCAACTATTAATTGTTACTCATGGAGAAGGTATTCTAGAGAGTCAGTCTGCTGGTGTTATAGAATTACATAAAGGAGATGGATTTATTTTATTACCTGGTGAATGGCACAGATACAAACCAAAAACAAAAACAGGTTGGACCGAAATTTGGGTAGGATTTCATGGAAAAATTGCAGATATAATAATGCACGATTATAATAAAAATCAGCGCAAAACTGTCATCCCAAATTGTGTTAATATGCCAATAATAAATCTATTTACCGCAATTTTTCAGTTGGCTATTGATGAACCTTATGGTTATCAAAAAACAGTATCTAGCATTTGCATACAATTAATTGCAGAAATTCAGAATATACAACACAAAAATACTACCACTGTATTTGATAACTCAATTATTTCTAAAGCCAAATATTTAATGCAAAAAAACATAGACAAAACATTTGATATCGAAGCGTTTTGTAAATCTAATAATATCAGCTACTCTAAATTTAGGTCAGATTTTAAATATCAAACAGATTTGGCTCCAATGCAATATTATATTCTTCTAAAAATTGAGAAAGCTAAATTTCTTATTGTTAATACCGATTTAAAAGCTAAAGAAATAGCGTTTCAGATAGGATTTAATTCAGAACATTACTTTTCTAGATTGTTTAAGAAAAAAACAGGTTTTTCTACAAAAGAATTCAGATTAAACACAAGCTTAAAAAGTCATCAAATCTAAAAAAAAGTTTTGCTAACGAACCGCAAAAACGCAAACAACTGCATCAAACAACTAAAACTATTTCAATTCAAAAATTCTCAATTTTAAATTATTAATTTTAAATTATTAATAATTTTAATTAGTAAACGTTTTGGTGTATGATTTCGTTGCGTGTAAATAAGTACGAAACTTTCGATTCAATACTGACTTTAAAAAAAGGAAAAAGCCAATGAATTAATCACTTAACAGCAATTAATTATACGCAGTGTTGTGCTAGTGCTTATTTTCTCAATTCAATAATTTCTTTTTTTAGTTCAGAAAGTTCTTTTATTATAATAGTCCAAATTACTTTATCCTAAATACTGTCATATTCGTGTGCAATTCGATTCCTAGTTCCAATTATTTTATGAGCATTTTTAATTTAAATTTCCGAACGTTTATATTTTGAAATTCTGTAAATTGCTTCTCCAATAATTTGTATATTTCGTTCTACTGCTTTTTTCGTTTTTAAGTCTTTTTGATAAACAAAAAAGTTACGTTATTCAGGTAAGAATTCAAAAATTTCATTAATAGACCTTTCAACATCTTCAAGCCAAGAGTTAATTCTATTGTCCATAAATCAACACTTTTGTTTCGTCAAGTTCCTTTCTTAAATATTTGTTATTAATAGCTCTATATTCAATTAGGTCAATTTGGTGTTTTAATAACTTTTCCAATTTTTCTTTTAACTGGAAGTATAAATTCGTGTATTCAAATGGATCGTTTTCGTCAAAATCTACAACAAAATCGACATCAGATTCATCACTAAAATCATCTCGAGTTACTGAACCAAAAGCAGAGAAAGTCCGAACTTTGTATTGTTCACATAGCTTTTTAATCCTATTTATATTATTGTCGTTTATTTTCATATCTCAAAAAGAGTCAAAATTCCCTTATGTTCAATTTTGTCTGTGATTTTTCCTGCATTAGCCACAACTCATCTAATATCTTTAGAAACCTTAATTTAAAAATAAGATTTCTCAACGAACTTGTTCCTCACAAAGTATTTTTAAAGAAAATAGATTTTTATTTTCTTTAACATTCAAAACACTGTTATTAAAGCACATAACACCATAAAAACTAGAAAAGGTTATTAGGTACTTACTTTTATTAAAATCCCTATAAGTTAATATTAGTAAAATAACCTCTTTTTATTATTTCTAGCATCAGTAAAATATCTATTACCATGTAAAATGCAAGTATTTAAAACCAAAATTGTGTAAAACCACATAGTACAGGATACAAAAGCTTAAATTCAAATATATTTTTGGATCATAAACTTATCACTAAGAGAACAATGAAAGAAATTACACAGAGTTTTAAATACGTTGATTATTTATGGGACGAAGAAAAAGCAATAGCCTTAGAAGATAACCAAGTAGAGTTGTTTTTATATCGATCTAATATATTGGGTGCAGATTTAAGAATTACAAATTACGGAGGTGGTAATACAAGTTGTAAAACCATAGAAAAAGACCCTTTAACCAATGAAGAAGTAGAGGTAATGTGGGTAAAAGGTTCTGGTGGTGATATTGGTACGTTAACACGTTCTGGCATTGCAGGCTTGTATACAGGTAGATTAAGAGATTTAAAAAATGTTTATCAAGGCTTACATGATGAAGATAGAATGGTTGGTTTATTCAATCACTGTATTTACGATTTAGATAGTAAAGCACCTTCTATAGACACACCTTTACACGGTTTATTACCATTTGCACATATAGATCATTTACACCCAGATGCTTTAATTGCGGTTGCTGCAGCAAAAGATAGCGAGCAAGTAACCAAAGAAATTTGGGGAGATACTATGGGATGGGTGCCTTGGCAAAAACCAGGTTTCGATTTAGGTTTACAATTAGAAAAATGTTTGGCTGATAACCCAGGGATTAGAGGAATTGTTTTAGGAAGTCATGGTTTATTTACTTGGGGAGATACTTCTTATGAGTGTTATATGAATAGTTTAGAAGTTATTGAAATGGCTTCTGAATATATTGAACAAAAATTAAAAGAGCAAGGTGAAGTTTTTGGTGGTCAAAAAGTAGAAAGTTTACCTAAAGAAGAGCGTTTAGAAAAAGCAGCTCAAATTATGCCTTTATTAAGAGGTTTATGTTCGTCAGAAAATAGAATGATCGGTCATTTTTCTGATACTGATGTAGTAATGCAATACATCAATAGTAATGATTTAGAAAGATTAGCGCCTATGGGAACATCTTGTCCAGATCATTTCTTAAGAACAAAAATTCAACCTTTAGTTTTAAGTTTAGATAAAAACGAAGATTTATCTGATTCTGAAGCTATTTTAGCAAAATTAGAGCCAGCATTTGAAGCATATCGTCAAGAATATGCAGATTACTACAATACTTGTAAAAAAGATAATAGTCCTGCAATTCGTGATGCAAATCCAGTGATAATTATTTATCCTGGAGTGGGTATGTTTAGTTTCGCAAAAAACAAGCAAACAACAAGAGTTGCAAGTGAGTTTTATATCAATGCAATTAACGTAATGCGTGGTGCAGAAGCTATTACAGAATACACTTCTTTACCAAGGCAAGAAGCTTTTGATATTGAATATTGGCTGTTAGAAGAGGCAAAATTACAACGTATGCCAAAAGAAAAACCATTATCTCGTAAAGTAGCTTTGGTTACTGGTGCTGGTGGTGGAATTGGTAAAGCAATTGCAGATAAGTTAGCTGCAGAAGGCGCAAATGTAGTACTTACAGATATTAATGAAGAAGCTTTAATAGAAGCAAACGAAACGTATGCAAGAGATGTATCTTCTTATGCAGTTTGTGATGTAACTAGTACAGCATCTATTGCAAGCGCTTATAAAAAAGCAATTATAGAGTTTGGTGGTGTAGATATGATTGTACACAGTGCAGGTTTAGCAATTTCTAAACCATTAACAGATACTACAGATAAAGACTGGAATATTTTACAAAACATTCTAGTTAAAGGTCAATTTGATTTAGCAAAACAATTTGCACTAATCGTTCGTAAGCAAGGTTTAGGAGGAGATTATATTGCAATAGCTAGCAAAAACGGATTGGTTGCTGGGCCAAACAATGTTGCTTACGGAACTGCTAAAGCAGCGCAACAACATATGGTACGTTTATTGGCAGCAGAACTTGCTAAAGATAAAGTTAGAGTAAACACTGTAAATCCTGATGGAGTAATTGTAGGCAGTAAAATTTGGGAAGGCGCTTGGGCAGAAGGAAGAGCAAAAGCCAATGGCATTACTGTAGAAGAATTACCCGCTTTTTATGCCAAAAGAAATCTACTAAATGAAATCATAACACCAGATGATATTGCAAATGGCGTTTTCTCTTTAGTAGGAATACTCGATAAATCTACAGGAAACATTATAAATGTTGATGGTGGTATGGCAAACGCATTTGTTAGATAATAAAATAATTTAATTTGAATTAAGAACAAGACTTCTATAATTTCATTACGATTTATAGAAGTCTTACTTAATTAAGAATATAAAATAAGTATGAAAATTAATCAACCAGAAATCTCTGATTACAACCAAAAAGGTGTAAAAGATCACAACGAAAATTTCGATTTTTTATCGAATAAATTAACCAATAAAGGAAAAGATGTTAATAGCATTGTAGCTAAATTAGCAGAATTCCAAGTAGCAATACCAAGTTGGGCTTTAGGTGCAGGTGGTACGCGTTTTGGGCGTTTTGGGTTCTATGGAGAGCCATCAAACTTAGAACAAAAAATAGAAGATGTTGGTATTTTACATAGTTTAACGCAAACTGCAGGTGCAGTATCTTTACACATTCCTTGGGATATACCTTCTGATTATGATGCTATCAAACAAAAAGCAGATGCTTTACATATTAAATTTGATGCCGTAAATTCTAATACTTTTCAAGATCAAAAAGATGCTGTAGAAAGTTACAAATACGGTTCTTTAAGTAACGTAAGTAAAGCTGTTAGAGAGCAAGCCATACAGCATAATTTAGATGTCATTAAAATTGGTGACAAATTAGGGTCTAAAGCATTAACTGTTTGGTTAGCAGACGGATCTTGTTTTCCTGGTCAGAATAATTTTCAAACTGCTTTTCAAAATACACAAGATAGCTTAATTGATATTTACAAAGGGTTACCAGACGATTGGAAAATGTTAGTAGAATACAAACCTTATGAACCAAATTTCTACAGTACTGTTATTCAAGATTGGGGTGCTTCTCTAATGTTAGCTAATGGTTGTGGAGACAAAGCTTATACTTTAGTAGATTTAGGCCACCATTTACCAAATTCTAACATAGAGCAAATTGTATCTATTCTACAATTAAAAGGAAAATTAGGTGGTTTTCACTTTAACGATAGCAAATATGGTGATGACGATTTAACAGTAGGTAGTATTAAACCTTATGCCTTATTCCTAATTTTTAATGAATTGGTATATGGTATGGAAAACAATCCACAAAATCCAGATTTAGCTTGGATGATTGATGCAAGTCATAACATTAAAGATCCTTTAGAAGATTTAATTCAATCTTTAGAAGCAATTCAAGAAGCGTATGCAAAAGCTTTATTAATCGATCAAAATGCATTAAGAACTGCTCAACTAGAAAACGATGTTGTAAAATGTCAAGAAATTTTACAAGGCGCTTACAGAACCGATGTTAGACCTTTATTAGAAAAAGCGAGATTAAATTCAGGAGGTGTAATTAACCCAATAGATGCTTACAGAACCTTAGGAGTTAGAGAGCAATTAATCAAAGAAAGAGGAAAACACACCATAGCTACAGGATTATAAGAAAATTCTATGAAACAAAAAGTTACAGCAGTTTTCGATATTGGAAAAACCAATAAAAAGTTTTTTCTATTTGATAAAGACTTCAAAGAAGTATATAAAGAGTATGCATCCTTTGAAGAAATAGAAGACGAAGATGGTCATCCAACAGAAAACATTCACGCGCTTCAAAATTGGCTAAAAGATGTTTTTCATAAAATATTAAAGTCAGATAAATTTGCGGTTAAAGCTATTAATTTTTCAACTTATGGAGCTAGTTTCGTACATTTAGACGAAAATGGTAAAATATTAACCCCCTTGTACAATTATACAAAAGAAATTGATGAGGATTTAGTTGATGAGTTTTACGATAAATATGGACCAGAGTTAGAATTAACAAGAACTAGTGGTTCTTCTAAATCAGGTATGTTAAACTCTGGTATTCAATTATACTGGTTAAAATATAAAAAGCCAGAAATATTCAAAAACATAAAATATTCTTTGCACCTGCCTCAATACTTAAGTTACATTTTTTCTGGAGTTCCATTGAGTGAATACACAAGTATTGGTTGCCATACTGCTTTATGGAATTACGAAACTAAAGACTACCAAGATTGGGTTTATAAAGAAGAAATTCATAATATTTTACCTCCTTTAGTATCTACAGAAACTAGCTTAAACATTAATTATAATGGTAAACGCATAAAGATTGGTGTTGGTATTCACGATAGCTCTTCTGCCCTTTTACCTTATGTTAGAAGCGTAAAAAAACCTTTTGTTCTAGTATCAACAGGCACTTGGAGTATTGCTTTAAATCCATTTGTAGACACTCCTTTAACAGAAGCCGATGTTGCAGCAGATTGTATAAACTATATGCGCATCAATGGAAAACCTGTAAAGTCTTCGAGACTGTTTTTAGGGAATGAATATAAGATTCAGGTAAAAAAATTATCAGAAAAATTTAATGTCGATAAAGATTACCATAAAACTATACATTTTAATTATGATGTATACTGCGAAATTATGCAGCATTTTAAACCGTCTTTTAAATGGGAATCGTTTTCATCTAAACACATGCCAGAAAAAACCAAGTACATGTACAATGATTTTTCTCATGCATACCATCATTTAATGGTAGAATTAGTGCAATTGCAGGTAAAAAGCATTAGAAGAATTGCAGATTTAAGAGCAATTGATCGTTTGTATGTTGATGGTGGTTTTACCGATAATGAAGTGTATATAAAGCTACTATCTTACTACTTAAAAGGCATGAAATTAAGAACAACAAAAGCCTCTTTGGGTTCTGCATTAGGGGCTGCTATAGCAATTTCTGACACAAAACTAAACTCTAAGTTTCTAAAGAAAAATTACGCATTAAAAAAACATGTTCCATTTGTAATAAGTGGTTAAATATAAAATTGAAAATAGAAGATTCAGATTTCAACCAAATCTATTTCTTTAAAAATTAGAAAAATGTCAAAAAACATCAAATTAATACATCCCAGAGATCAAATTACAGAGGTTATCAGCAGAATTTACAAAAGAGGTATGACCACCACTTCTGGGGGAAATATTTCTATTATAGACGATAATGGTGATATTTGGGTAACACCCTCTGCTATAGATAAAGGTTCATTGAGAGCCTCAGATATTATATGCGTAAAAAAAGATGGTTCTATTATAGGTAAACATAAGCCTTCATCAGAATTCCCATTTCATAAAGCTATTTATGAATCAAGACCAGATATCAAATCTGTAATACATGCGCATCCACCAGCTTTGGTTTCATTTAGTATTGTACGTCAAATACCAAACACAAATATCATTTCACAAGCAAAACATATTTGCGGACCAATAGGTTATGCAGAATATAGATTGCCAGGAAGTGAAGATTTAGGAGAGGTAATTGGTGCCGAATTTAAGAAAGGATTCAAAGCAATAATTATGGAAAATCATGGAACCGTTTTAGGAGGTAGTGATTTAACTGATGCTTATGAAAGGTTTGAAGCTTTAGAGTTTTGTGCAAATACTATATTATATGGTTCTCAAATAGGTAAACCAAAGTATTTAACAGACAATCAAATAGATCAGTTTGAAGCTCAGGCTAGAGGTGTTTTACCTGAAATGGAAAGCTCGGTTTATCCTCCAGATGAAACAGAAAAAAGGTTAGAAATTTGTAATATTATTAAGCGTTCTTGCGAACAAGGTTTAATGATAAGTTCTTACGGAACGGTTTCAATGCGTTGGAATGATAATGATTTCTTGATTACACCAACCAATAAGAATCGATGGGATATTCAATTAGATGATATTGTACAAATAAAAAATGGTCATAGAGAAGCTGGTAAAACACCTAGTAGAGCAGCATGGATTCACCAAGAAATTTACAATAAAAATCCAGAAGTAAATTCTATAATCATGACTCAATCTCCTTATTTAATGGCATTTGGTGTTACAGGAGAGTATTTAAATGTAAGAACCATACCAGAAAGTTGGATCTTTTTACAAGACATTAACTTTGTAAAATATGGTCATCACTTTAGAGAAAACAACAACTCCGAAATTGTAGAAAATTGCCCAACTGCATTAATCATAGAAAATGATTCTGTAATTATTACTGGTGATAAATTGTTGCAAACTTTTGATTATTTAGAAGTAGCAGAATTTAGCGCAAAATCTATAGTTTTAGGTCATTCTCTAGGAGAAATGGTGCCAATTAATGATGAACAAGTAGACGATTTAAGAAAGAAATTCTTATCATAACATAAATACATATGGCTATATCTTTTGATACTAGATATCCTTCAGTTGATGACTTACGCAAACGAGCACAACAAAAAATACCAAAGTTTGCATTTGAATATTTAGACGGAGGCTGCAATGAAGATGTAAATTTAATAAGAAACACATCAGAGTTAAGAGAGGTTCAACTTAAGCCAAATTATTTGCGTAAACATTATGGATCATCTACAAAAACCAAATTATTTGGTATAGAATATGATGCACCTTTTGGCATAGCTCCTGTAGGGTTACAAGGTTTAATGTGGCCAAATTCTCCAGAGATACTCGCTAAAGCTGCTTTTAAACACAATGTTCCTTTTATTTTAAGTACAGTTACCACTACAAGCATAGAAAGAGCTGCAGAATTAACAGAAGGTAAAGCTTGGTTTCAATTGTATCATCCTACCGAAGATTATTTACGGAATGATATCATCAAAAGAGCCGCTGATGCTGAATGCCCTGTTTTAGTAATATTATGTGATGTACCAAGCTTTGGTTTTAGACCAAGAGATATTAGAAATGGATTGGCAATGCCGCCAAAAATGAATATTTCTAATATTTTACAAGCTTTTGGTAGACCTCATTGGAGTTTACAGACTTTAAAACATGGTATTCCTAATTTTGCAAACTTGCTTCCTTACATGCCTAAAAACCTAGATTTAAAACAATTAGGTAAATTTATGGATCAAACGTTTTCTGGTAGGTTAAATGAAGATAAAATTAAGCCTATAAGAGACATGTGGAAAGGGAAATTGGTTTTAAAAGGGGTAGCTTCAGAATATGATGCTGAACAAGCTATAAAATTAGGTTTAGATGGTATAATAGTATCAAACCATGGAGGTCGTCAACTAGATGCAGGAGAATCTACCATAAAACCATTGGCTACAATTGCAGAAAAATATGGAGATCAGATTGAGGTAATGATGGATAGTGGTATACGTTCTGGGCCTGATGTAGCCAGAGCCATGGCTAGTGGAGCTAAATTTACATTTATGGGACGTTCATTTATGTATGGTGTAGCTGCATTAGGCAATAAAGGAGGAGATCATACCATTTCTTTGTTAAAAACAGAATTACAACAAGTAATGGAGCAACTCTGTTGCGAAAAAACATCAGATTTTCCAAATCATCTAATACGTTAAACAAACCATTATTACAATTAAATCAATATTTTATCCATAGAAAAAAAATATGAAACACTATAAACAATATATAAACGGAGCGTTCATAGATTCAAAAGCAACGTCTGTTATTGAAATTTTAAACCCTTGTACTGAAGAGGTTATTAGTACAATTTCTACAGGAACCGTAGAAGATGCCAATAATGCACTAGAAGCTGCTCAAGCTGCTCAACCTGCTTGGGAAGCATTACCTGCAATTCAAAGAGCAGCGTTTTTACATAAAATGGCAAATGTAATTAGAGAAAATAGAGTTTTTCTTGCAGAAACACTATCTAAAGAACAAGCCAAAGTAATAGGTTTGGCTCAAGTAGAAATTGATGTTACTGCAGATTATTTTGATTATAATGCAGGATGGGCAAGAAGAATTGAAGGAGAAATTATTCAAAGTGATAGAGAAAAAGAACATATTTATTTACATAAAGTACCTATTGGAGTAGCTGTTGGTATTTGCCCTTGGAATTTTCCGTTTTTTGTAATGGCTCGTAAAGTTGCTGCCTCTTTAATTACTGGAAATACTTGTGTAATTAAGCCAAGTTCAGAAGCTCCGAATACAATTATGGAATTTGCAGATTTCATCCAAAAGATTGATTTGCCAAGAGGGGTATTAAACTTTGTCTGTGGTGCAGGTAGAACTGTTGGTAACGCACTTTCTAAAAGTCCAATTACTGGCATTATAAGCTTAACAGGTAGTGTTGGTGCTGGTCAAAAAGTAATTACAGCAGCAGCAGATAATATCACTAAAGTATCTTTAGAATTAGGTGGTAAAGCACCTGCTATTGTTTGTGCTGATGCAAATTTAGATTTAGCAATTAATTCTGTGGTATCATCTAAAGTTATTTTTAGTGGACAAGTTTGTAACTGTGCAGAAAGAGTATATGTAGAAGATAGTATTTACGATGAGTTTGTAGATAAACTTACAAAAAAAATGAGCCAAGTTACCATAGACGATGCATTAACTGGCATAAATGCAGATATGAGTAGTTTAGTCTCTCAATCTCAGTTAGATAAAATAACTGAAATGGTAGAATATGCTAAAAAAGAAGGTGCAGAAGTTTTGGTTGGTGGTAAGCGTCCTGAACAATTTAACCGAGGATATTACTACGAACCTACAATTCTAACCAACTGCAGTCAAGATAGTCAAATTATACAAGAAGAAGTTTTTGGTCCTGTTTTACCAGTAATGAAATTCAATACTTTAGATGAGGCAATTGCCATGTCTAACGATACAGAGTTTGGTTTAACATCTTCTATTTTTTCAGAAAATTTCAACAACATTATGAAAGCTACGAATGGTTTACATTTTGGGGAAACTTATGTAAATAGAGAGCATTTTGAAGCTATTCAAGGTTTTCATGCAGGTTGGAAAAAATCTGGTGTAGGTGGCGCAGATGGTAAACATGGTATGGAAGAGTATTTACACACTAAAGTAATTTATGCAAAATACTATTAACTATAAAATCTTGTAGTTTAAAATAAAGGCAGTATTTTTAATTACTGCCTTTATTTTTGCGTAAATATTACAGTATTAGTGTTTTTTTAAGTTCTAAATTATTAAATCGGTATAGTGCAGGATACAAAATAATTTTGGACATTATACATTCGTAACAATAACCTAATTATATTAGTCTTTTATAAATCAAATAAGTACAAATATTTATAAAGCTCAAATATAAATAAACATACAATTATGGCTGAAAATCAAATAGAAGAATTAACTATTGATGAAAACTCTGGTGGAGAATTTGAAAGAACTCCTGTACCTCAATCAAAACTAAAAGGTTGGAAAAGTTTTATAGGAATGTATGCTGGAGAACATGCTGCTGGTACAGAATTTATGATTGGCCCACTGTTTTTAACTGCAGGAGTTAGTGCTTTCGATTTAATTATCGGTCTTTTGCTAGGTAACCTTTTAGCTGTTTTAAGTTGGCGTTTTTTAACCGCTGAAATTGCTGTTAAAAATAGATTAACATTATACTACCAGTTAGAAAAAATTTGTGGTAAAAAACTCGTTACAGGCTACAACTTAGCTAATGGTATTTTATTTTGTTTTTTGGCAGGCTCAATGATAACAGTATCTGCAACAGCTGTGGGTATTCCTTTTGATATGCCCATGCCAAAATTAGACGATACATTACCTAATGGAATGACTTGGGTAATAATTGTTATTGTTATAGGTGCAGTAATTTCTGTTATTGCAGCTAGAGGTTATGATACAGTAACCAAAGCAGCTAATTGGATGTCTCCATTTATAGTATTAGCTTTTGTTGCTGCTGGAATAGTTGCTCTAAGTCAGTTAGGGGTTGATAGTATTGATAAATTTTGGAATATTTGGGGTGATGGTGGTGAACCTTTCCCAGGTCAAACAAAATTTACATTCTGGCATGTGGTAATATGGTCTTGGTTTGCTAATGGAGCCATGCATATTGGTATGTCTGATTTATCAGTTTTTAGATTTGCAAAAGAAGCAAAAGCAGGATGGGCTACTGCTGCAGGTATGTATGTAGGGCATTATATGGCATGGATTGCTGCTGCACTATTGTATGCAGTATATTTAAAATCTCCAGAAGCACTGTCATATTTAAACAACGGACAAGCACCTCCTGTAGCTCCTGGACCAATGGCTTACAATGCAATAGGGGTATTTGGTATTATTGCTGTAGTTTTAGCAGGATGGACAACCGCAAACCCAACAATTTATAGAGCTGGTTTAGCTTTTCAAGCAATTCTTCCAAAATTATCAACATCAAAAGTTACTATAATTGCAGGTACTGTGGCAACTGTGGCTGGCTTATTTCCAGCATTTGCTATGAAGTTGTTAGGTTTTGTTGCATTATACGGTTTTATTTTAGCTCCTTTTGGTGCTGTAATTGTATTTGAACACTTTTTTCATAAAAAAGCAGGTATTGTTAAAAACTATGCCGAAAAAGCAAAAATATCGTTTAGTAAATCAGTATTTCTGGCATGGATCATCAGTTTTAGTTTGTTCTATTTTATATCAATTCAATTTGATGTGTTTTTATCATTTGTAACATTACCAGCTTGGTTATGCTGTGGTGTTTTGTTTTTAATTTTTAGTAAAATTTTTCAAAAAAAATAAAAACAATACTAAATTGCTTTTTATTCTAAAAAAAATAAAAATGTTGTTTACCATTTTATTTTTAGTGGTAACACTTCCTTTTGAGCTCTCAAAAGGTCAAAGATCTCGTGTAAAAAAGCGAATTAAAAATTATTTTATTTAAGTAGTTTAATACAAATTTGGTTACTTTTATAACACAAAATTTAATATTGTTTTCAAAACGAGCAAATTAAACTTAAATAGAATGAATTATCATTTAGGATTAGACATTGGAAGCTCTTCCATTAAAGCAGCTTTAGTAGAAGTTGAATCAGGTAAAAGTATTGGCGTAGTTCAAGAACCTAAACATGAAATGGGCATGTTTGCCTTAAAAAATGGTTGGGCAGAACAAGAACCAAAAGATTGGTGGTTGCATATTTGCAACGCAATTCAATCCTTAAAAAAACAATATAATATTAGTAAAACCCAAATAAAAGGAATTGGTATTTCTTATCAAATGCATGGTTTGGTTTTGGTTGATATAAATGGGAAACCTTTGCGTAAAAGTATTATTTGGTGCGATAGTAGAGCTGTTGCTATTGGTAATAACGCTTTTCAAAATATTGGAGAAGAAAAATGCGCTTCTCAATTATTAAACTCTCCCGCAAATTTTACTGCTTCTAAACTTAAATGGGTAAAAGAAAATGAATCTGATATTTACAATCAGATTTATAAATTTATGTTACCAGGAGATTTTATTGCTTATAAATTTTCTAACAAAATAAACACCACGATTTCAGGATTATCAGAAGGTATTTTTTGGGATTTTAAAAATGATAAAATTGCAGATTTTCTGCTAGAACATTATGGCATAGACGCTTCTTTAGTGCCAGATATTGTAAAAACTTTTGGTATGCAATCTGTGGTTGATCAAAAAGGAGCAGAAGAAAGCGGTTTAGCTGCAGGAACTCCTATTTTATACAGAGCAGGAGATCAACCTAACAATGCATTGTCTTTAAACGTGTTTCATCCTGGAGAAGTGGCTGCAACTGGCGGAACTTCGGGTGTTTTTTATGCAGTCACCAATAATTTATCAAGCAAAGAAAACACAAGAGTTAACAATTTTGCACATGTAAATTATTCAAGTCAAAATCAAAATGTTGGAAAATTACTCAACATCAATGGCGCAGGAATTCAATACAGATGGTTGTTAAATAATTTGGATGTTTCTTCTTATGAAGACATGAATAATTTGGCTTCAGAAATTTCTATTGGTTCAGATGGTGTTAGCTTAATTCCTTTTGGTAATGGAGCAGAACGCATATTAAACAACAAAGAAATTGGTACTCGTGTTGTAAACATCAACCTTAATAATCATCATAAAGGACATTTATGTAGAGCAGCATTAGAAGGAATTGCATTTTCATTTGTATACGGCATGGAAATTTTAACTTCAGACGGAATTAAACCAAAAGTGATTAGAGCAGGAAATGATAATTTGTTTCGTTCAGAAATTTTTGCAAATACAGTTGCTACCTTAATTGATCAAGAAATAGAAATTTACAATACAACAGGTGCCATTGGTGCAGCAAGAGCAGCCAATTTACATACTGGCGATTTTGCTTCTTTTAGCAAAACAATCATGAATAATGATTATGTAATGACATTTACACCAAGTAAAGAAAAACAACCTTATTTAGAGGCATATAATAATTGGAAAAAAGAGTTAGAACTCATCTTAAATAAATAACATTTGGGCGTTCCCTAAAAAGGTCGGGCTTTACACTATATCTTTTTGCGAAAAGCAAAAAGGATGTCGTTTCAATCCCTAACGCAAAAGCAGTTTAGGCAGTTTAGAAAACAATTAAACATTTATCAAAATGGCAAATAAAGAATATTTTAAAGGAATTGATAAAATTCAATTCGAAGGTAAAGAATCAGACAATCCATTAGCATTTAAATACTACAATCCAGAACAAGTTGTTGCTGGTAAAAAAATGAAAGATTGGTTCAAGTTTTCAATTGCCTATTGGCACACTTTCTGTGGTCAAGGTTCGGATCCTTTTGGCCCAGGAACACAAAGTTTTGAGTGGGACAAAGCTTCAGACCCAATACAAGCAGCTAAAGACAAAGCAGATGCTGCTTTCGAATTTATACATAAAATGGGCTTTGAATATTTTTGTTTTCATGATTACGATTTAGTACAAGAAGGCGCAACGTTTGCAGCATCTGAAGCTAGATTAAATACAATAACAGATTACATCAAAGAAAAGCAAGCAGCAAGTGGTGTAAAATTGTTATGGGGAACAGCAAATTGTTTCTCAAATCCAAGATACATGAATGGTGCTTCTACAAATCCTGATTTTAATGTTGTTGCAAGAGCTGGTGGACAAGTAAAATTGGCTTTAGATGCAACGATTAAATTAGGTGGTGAGAACTACGTTTTTTGGGGAGGAAGAGAAGGATATATGTCTTTGTTAAACACAGATATGGGTCGTGAATTAGATCACATGGCCCAGTTTTTAACCATGGCAAAAGATTATGCAAGAGCGCAAGGTTTTAAAGGTACTTTCTTTATAGAACCAAAACCTATGGAACCAATGAAGCATCAATACGACTTTGATTCTGCTACAGCTATTGGATTCTTAAAAGAATATGGTTTAGACAAAGATTTTAAAATGAATATTGAGGTAAATCATGCAACTTTAGCTCAGCATACAATGCAACATGAGTTAGCAGTTGCTGCTAAAGCAGGCATGTTAGGTAGTATAGATGCCAACAGAGGAGATTACCAAAATGGTTGGGATACAGATCAATTTCCAAACAATATACAAGAAACTACAGAAGCTATGTTAGTTTTCTTAGAAGCTGGCGGTTTACAAGGTGGTGGTGTTAATTTTGATGCAAAAATCAGAAGAAATTCTACAGATTTAGAAGATGTTTTCTTAGCACATATTGGTGGAGCAGACACGTTTGCAAGAGCCTTAATTACTGCTGATAAAATTATGACTTCTTCTGCTTACAATTCTTTAAGAGAAAAAAGATACAGTTCTTTTGACTCTGGAAATGGTGCTGCTTTTGAAGCCGGAAAATTAGAATTAAAAGACTTGTATAAAATTGCTCAAGAAAATGGAGAACTTCCGTTAACAAGCGGTAAACAAGAACTTTTTGAGAATATTATCAATCAATATATCTAAAATTTAAACTATGAGTTCATCAAATAATTCTAAATACTTATTAAAATTAACTTTAGTCGCAACCTTAGGAGGTCTTTTATTTGGATACGACACTGGTGTTATCTCTGGAACCGTAGGTTCTTTAGAAACCTTTTTTGTGACTCCTAAAGGATTGCCTGAAGCTGCTGCCAATGCTTTTAAAGGTTTTTTAGTAGCTAGTGCATTAATAGGTTGTATAATTGGCGGACTATTTGGTGGACTTATTAGCAAGAAATTAGGCCGTAAAAAAGGGTTAATTCTTGCTGCAGTTCTTTTCTTAATTTCAGCATTAGGTTCTGCTATGCCAGAAATGTTAATAGCACCTATTGGTGAGTTAGACCATACGTTTTCTACCATATTTATTATGTACAGAATTATAGGTGGTATTGGTGTTGGTTTAGCATCTATGTTATCTCCTTTATATATTGCAGAAATTGCACCTGCAAATAGTAGAGGAAGATTGGTGTCTTTTAATCAACTTGCCATTGTTGGTGGTTTTATGGTAGTTTATTTTGTAAACTACTTTATTTCTAGAGGTGGTGGTTCTGATGCCTGGTTAAATGAAGTGGGCTGGAGATGGATGTTTGCATCAGAAGTGATACCTGCAGGTTTATTCTTAGGATTATTATTCTTTGTGCCAGATACACCTCGTTCTTTAATGTTAAAAAACAAACCAGAAGAAGCTTTAGATGTTTTAATTAAAGTTAATGGAGAACAAGAAGGTAAAAGAGTACTATCTGAAATAGAAAACTCTGTGACAGAAACTTCTGGAAAACTATTATCTTATGGTTGGGCAGTAATAATAATAGGTGTTCTTCTTTCTGTTTTTCAACAATTTGTAGGAATTAATGTGGTGTTATATTATGCTCCAGAAATATTTAAATCTATAGACCCAAATACTGATGGGGCCTTATTACTTACCATAATTGTAGGAATTGTAAACTTCTTATTTACAATTATCGCTGTAAAAACGGTAGATAAAAAAGGTAGAAAACCATTAATGTTAATTGGTGCTTTAGGTATGGCAGTGGCCATGTTAGCTCTAGGATTTGTATTTTTCTCTGGCGCAACAGGTTATTTAGCACTTGGATGTATGATGTTATATGTTGCTAGTTTCGCACTTAGCTGGGGACCAGTTACTTGGGTACTTTTATCAGAAATATTTCCAAATAAAATTAGAGGAAAAGCAATGGCTATAGCTGTTGCAGCTCAATGGGTTTCTAATTATTTAGTTTCACTTACATTTCCTATGATGAATGATAATACTGCTCTTACAGAGCAATTTAATCACGGTTTTGCATATTGGGTGTATGGTGTTATGTCTTTAATAGCCATGTGGTTTGTTTGGAAATATATCCCAGAAACTAAAGGAAAAACGTTAGAAGAAATGGAAAGTATTTGGAAATAAGAATTGCTAAAAAATTACAATAACACAACTGAAAAACGTAAAATACAATATACTTTATGCTTAACTTTAGCATGTAAACTTGATAAAAAAGTGTCTAATATTGAAAGCTTTATTTTAGGTTATAGAGATCAGTAGTTAGTTGCATATAATTTCCTTATGCTCTACTTTATGCTTTTCAACCATTTTTGTTATTAAGATATTGAATATTGTTGCTTTACTTTATGATCGATTAATTCTAAAACAAAATTCATTAAAATATCTATTTAGATTAAAGTCACTTACCCAAGAATAAGTTGTTCTTATCCAAGATTTCACTTGATGAATCATTGTATGAAGTGCTTTAAAATTCATACCTCCATTACTTTCTATTTGAGTAATATTATAAGCTTTAGCAATAGGTCTGTAACCTCTCCATTTGTCGGTTATCACTTTAGCTTCTCGACTGATATGATTCACAAAAATATATTGCAAAGAACTAGCTGAAAAATCTTCGATTCTCATGGCATACATTCTTTTAACTTTTCCTGCTTGAGTTAATTCAACAGCAGTTATAACTTTCTTTTTCTTAGCAATATAACTTTTTCCTACTTTATCTTTTTCTTGTCCACCCAGTACAAATTCATCCACATGAACAATGCCAGTCATAGGATTATTCCCGCTACTTTCCATAGCTTCTCTAATTTTGAGCATAAATAAACGTGCAGTCTTTTCTGTTATACTAAAACGAACTGCAACATAACTAGCAGAAAGGCTTTTAGTACTTGTGCTCATTTCAAAAACAATAAAGAAAGCTTTTCTAATACCAAACTTTACCTTGTGAAAAAGTGTGTTTGAGGTAGAAGACTCTTGATGAGAACAAATATTACAAGTACGTGAAAAATCTTTTCTTATTTGAGCCTTTTTATGACCACATTTAACACATTGAAATCCATCTTTCCTTTAATATCTGCTAAATATTTCTTGCAATCTTCATCCGTTTTAAACCGATCAGCAAACTCTAGAAGGTTTTGACCTTTAAATATATTCATAATAATACTGTATTTATTAACTTTAAAGATATGAAATTAAATACTGACCTCTATTAGGTTATATTGCCAAAACGTTTTTTTTATCGCCTAAATTATAACTAAAATTAATTTGAACGGGATATAAAATTTGATAACGAGAAAATTATTACCAATGAAATTATCCTTATGTACTATAAATCACATAAGTTGTAGAGTTGATAAAAACTAAGCTCTAAAAGCTTCTTTCCAGAAGCTACTATTCAAGATTTTCCAATTCGAGGTAAAAACGTTTTTCTACATGTTATTAGACGACGTTGGGTTGAATAAAATTCTAAAAAAGTAGTGACAAGAGATTGGCAATTAGTAGTAAAAGGCACTAGAATTACAAGTAAATTTGCTACTTTTTTAAAACAGATAAGTCAGTAATAATGCTGTTAGCACTAGTATTGTAGCTAATTTTTACGGAGTAAACCCCAGAAAGCTACAAAGACAATACAAAGATTATTTAAGCGACTTTAAACACTAGAATCAAAAGTCACATGCAAAACAATGGTTGTTGTTTCCTAAAAATATTGGAGCGTATCTTTCTATAGACGAAACCGCCTTTTCAAATGGTGATCTATACACCAATATAACTAATAAAAAAGCAAAAGGTAAAAAAGGAGCTCTGATTGCTATGATCAAAGGAACCAAAGCTGAAATTGTAATCATAATTCTTCAAAAAATACCTTTAAAATCAAGAAAAAAAGTAAAAGAAATAACTCTTGATATGGCTGGTAATATGGGATTGATTGCTAAAAAATCATTTCCCAACGCATCACAAGTTATTGACAGGTTTCATGTGCAAAATTAGCTTTAGACTCACTTCAAGAAATTAGAATTAAACATCGATGGGAAGCTTTAGACAAAGAGAATGATGCTATAGAAACAGCTAGAAATACATCAGTAAAATATGTACCTAAACTATTTAAAAATGGAGATACATTAAAACAATTATTAGCCAGAAGTAGATATCTACTTTATAAACCTAACAATAAATGGACTAAAAATCAACAAAATAGAGCCAAAATACTTTTTGAAAAATACCCTGATATAGAAAAAGCTTACAAACTTTGTCAAAATTTATCATGGATTTATAATCAAACAAAAAACAAAACTTCTGCCTTAATTAGGCTTGCTAAATGGGATGAGAAAGTAAGACAAGCACAGTTTAAAAGTTTTAATAGTATTGCCAGAACAATGAATATTCATTATAAAAATATTCTAAATTATTTTGATAATAGAAGCACAAACGCCTCAGATGAATCTTTTAAT